>JAXDPA010000116.1:0-14980 GCA_034668685.1 Sphingomonadales bacterium
CGCGGCGCCGATCGCCCCTCCACCGCACTTCGTGCGGTCCCCCTCCCCATCGCCTGCGGCGACAGGGAGGACTAGGCCTTGCCCCCCGCTCTACCTTAAGGCCGCGCATTGACAAGGGCGGGGCGCCCGGCGACCTCTCCAGCCATGGGCGGGGATTTCGACGTTCTCATCGTGGGCGCGGGGCTGTCGGGCATCGGCACGGCCTGCCACCTGGCGATGAAATGCCCCGGCAAGAGCTACGCGATCCTCGAGGCGCGGGACGCGATCGGCGGGACGTGGGACCTGTTCCGCTACCCGGGCATCCGCTCCGACAGCGACATGTACACTTTGGGCTACGCCTTCCGCCCCTGGCGCGACGCCAAGGCGATCGCCGACGGGCCGGCGATCAAGGCCTATGTGGAAGAGACGGCGCGCGAATACGGAGCCACGCCGCATATCCGCTTTCATCACAAGGTGGCGCGCGCCTCCTGGTCGTCGGCCGACGCGCGCTGGACCGTGGAAGCGGAGACGCCGGAGGGCCCGGCGCGCTTCACCGCCCGCTTCCTGATGATGTGCAGCGGCTATTACAGCTACGACGAAGGCTATCGCCCCGATTTTCCCGGCGAGGCGGATTTCCGCGGCCGCTTCGTCCACCCCCAATTCTGGCCGGAGGATCTCGATTACGCGGGCAAGCGCGTCGTGGTGATCGGCAGCGGGGCCACGGCGGTGACCCTCGTCCCCGAAATGGCGAAGCGGGCGGCGCACGTCACCATGCTGCAGCGCTCGCCGACCTACATCGTCTCCCGCCCCGCGACCGACTCGATCGCCGAGCGGCTGAAGAAATGGCTTCCGCCGATGCTGGCCTACCGCCTGACGAGGGTGAAGAATGTCGGGCTGCAGATGTTCTTCTACCGGCTCGCGCGGAGCCGGCCGGCGAAGGTCAAGGAGAAGATGATCGGCCTGGTCCGCGACGAGCTCGGCCCCGATTACGACGTCGCGACCCATTTCACGCCGAGCTACAATCCCTGGGACCAGCGCGTCTGCCTGGTGCCCGACGGCGATTTGTTCGCCGCGATCCGCACCGGCCGCGCCTCAATCGCGACGGCCACGATTGACCGCTTCACCCAGAACGGGCTGCGTCTCGCCTCGGGCGAGGAATTGTCCGCCGACATCGTCGTCACCGCCACCGGCCTCAAGCTGCACCTGATGGGCGGCGCCGAGATCCGGGTCGACGGCGTGGCTCAGGACGTCTCAAAGACGCTGACCTACAAGGCGATCATGTTCTCGGGCGTGCCGAACCTCGCCTATATCTTCGGCTACACCAACGCCTCCTGGACCCTGAAGGCGGACCTCGCCGGCGACTATGTCTGCCGCCTGATCAACCACATGGACGAGAAGGGCTATTCGACCTGCGTCCCGGTGGCCGACGCGAGCGTGAAGCCGGAGCCCTTCCTCACCTTCACATCGGGCTACGTCCGGCGCGCGCTGGCGAGCCTGCCCAGGCAGGGCGACCGGGCGCCCTGGCGGCTCCACCAGAATTATGCGCTCGACCTCGTCAGCCTGCGCTTCGGCCGGATCGAGGATGGGACCTTGCGCTTCGCCGCCCCGCCTCAGCGCGCCGCGGCGGAATAGGGGCCTTCCTGGCGCTCCGGCACCGCCTCGGCGAGGAGGAAAGCGAACGGAACGGCCAAGGCGAGCAGGGAGATGGCGAGCCCGATCGCGGTCTCAGCGCCGGCGAGCCACGGGAGCAAGGCCGTTCCCGCCGAAAGCAGAAGCAGCAGCGGCAGCGGCGTGGCCTCGTCAGGGTGAAGCAGGGAGGGCGCCTGGCTGCGGTCGTCGATGAGGATCGAGAGCCGGCGGACGGCGCGGCTGGCGGTCGTCTCGAAGAAGGCGGGAACGATCGCGTGGATCAGGCAGGCGAGCCCGGCCGCGACCAACAGCGCGCCGACCGACGCCGCGTAGCGCGAATGTTGCCGATAGGTCTCGCCCACTCCCTGGAGGTGGGCGCGAGTCCGGGTGAGGACAGAAGGCATGGCGACTCCCTTCCCAACCTCAAGCGTAGACAATCTCTCGACGGCCCGCAATCAGCGCAAGGCCGCCGCCACCGCATCTGCGATGCGCCGTGCGCCCCGCGGGTCGGGATGGCCGTGGCTCGGGCTCCGCTCGGCCGCCGGGACCGGAACGAGGAGGTAGGGGATATGCGCGGCGTCGAGCACTTGGCGGCGCACCTCCCGCTCCCGCTCCGATTCGGGGAGGAACTGGGGGACGAGGAGCAAGGGCCGCGCGCCGCGGGCCCTCGCCAGCGCGAAGATGCGGGCCAGCGCGGCTCGGGTCATCGCTATGCCCTGCCCGACCGAGTCGGTCGAGCGGTAGCGGGTGACTCGCCGCGCCATCTCGACGAGCCGGAGCGGAGGCGGCTCGGCCGGATGCCAGCGCAGGGCGGCGTCGAGGTGCGGGCGGTCGCGGTCGAGGTTGCGGTCCATCGTCCGGGCCATGAACGGCACCACCACCGCCACGGGGTGCTGGAAGCGCGGAAGCTCGGCGCGCAGGCGGAGATAGGTCTGGTCGATCGCATGGGCGTTGATTGCGATGTTCGCCGCCTGGATGGCCGTGATCGCCTGGACCTGCGCCGGGATCGTGTCCGGCCAGTCGAGGCCGTAGCCGAACATCAGCGATTCGCCGGCGAAGACGATCGTCGGCTTGCCCAGGTCAACTCCCACGCCCGCCGCCGGCGCGCGGTAGCCGTCGGGCCCGGTCGCATAATGGATCGTTCGGCCGTCGAGGCGGACGGTACCGGCGTGGTTGGCGAGGAAGCCCCAGCCGTAGAGCGGCTCGCGGGTGCGGACCGGCTCCTGGTCCCAGCGCTCCTGGACCGACCGCCACGTCTTGGTCCGGAGCACCCCTTCCGTCGCCGCGAAGGCGGCGGCGACGGCCAGCGCCGAGGTCAGCAGGGTGATCAGCGCCTGCCGCCCACGCCCCGCCCGGAACGCTCGCGCGAGCCACGGCCTGATCAGGAACAGCACGACCAGCGCGGCCGCCGCGACGATCAGCCTGAGCACCAGCAGGATGCGCAGCTGCACATCCCAGCCATAGGCCCAGGCCGGAAGGAAATGGCGATGCGCCCAGCCCTCGCCCATCCGCAGGGCGAGCAGCAGCAGGGCGGCGCCGGTGAACCAGCCGGCGAGATCGGCGGCTTTCGCCGCCCCCGTCCCGCCGCGCTCCATCCGCCCCATTGCGAAGCCCCTCCGCCGTTGTTACGCCTGAGATTAGAAGGGGGTATAAGGCGATGTCGGCTTGGCTCAACCCGATCCAACGCTGGGTGTGGCGCGATCCGGTGCGCCGCGGCCATCGCCTGCTCCGCTTCGCCGAGGTCGAGGCCGACGGCGGCCGCGATCTCGCCCGCGCCGCCGAGCTGACCTCCGACGCGCGGCTGCGCCGACTTTATCTCCGCCACGCCCAGGACGAGCAGCGCCACGCCGACATCTTCCGGCGCCGCGGCGCCGAATTGCTCATCGCCCACAAGGGCGCGGCCGGCTGGCAGCCCGACTGGCTCGCGCCCGGCGAGCGCGGGCTCGACGACGTCAAGGTCGAACGGGACCGCGACGGCCCGCTCCTCGCGTTCCTCCACCTTTCCGAGGCGGCCGCCGCGAAGGGGTTCGGCAGCTACCGTTATGCCGTCGGCGACGATTCCGAGACGAGCGACGTCTTCGCACGCATCCTCAAGGACGAGGCTTTCCACATGAACTACACGCGCCACGAGCTCGCCCGGGTGGCGCCGAAGAAGCACGGCTGGCTGCTCTGGAAGGCCCGGCTCGGCCGGCTTTGGAAGGGTTACCTCCGCTTCGCGGTCGCCCTGGGCGGGCTGATGGGCGGCATTCTCCTCACCCTCCAATATTTCATCCTCCTCCCCGTCTTCGCGCTGGCGGCGAAGCGGGCGGAGCGGCGGGAACCCCAGGGCTGGATCGCCGTCAAAGCGAAAGGCGATCGCGGCCTCGAGGGCCAATATTGATGAAGATCCTCGGTATTTCGGCCCATTATCACGATTCCGCGGCGGCCCTGCTGATCGACGGCCTGCCGGTCGCCGCGGTTCAGGAGGAAAGGCTGTCGCGGCGCAAGAACGACGCCGCCTTCCCCCTGGGCGCGATCGAATATTGCCTGGATGAAGCGGGGCTCGAGCCGGAGGAACTGGACGCCGTCGTCTTCTACGAGCGGCCGATGCTGAAGTTCGAGCGGATCCTCACCACCGCTCTCAGGACCTTCCCCCGCTCGTACCGGTCCTTCCCGCACGCGATGAAGAACATGCTCGGCGAGAAGGCCTGGGTGCGCGGGATCATCACCTCGCGGCTCGGCGTGCCGGGCAGGAAGATCCTGTTCACCGAGCATCACCAGAGCCACGCCGCCGCAGCCTTCCTGACCGCGCCGACCGAGCGCGCGGCGATCCTCACCGCCGACGGGGTCGGCGAATGGGCGACTTTGACCGTCGGCACCGGCGAGCGCGGCCCACAACGGACCCGCATCTCGATCGACCGCGAGATACGCTTCCCGCACTCATTGGGAATGCTCTATTCGACCTTCACCGCTTACCTGGGCTTCGCGGTCAACGAAGGCGAGTATAAGGTGATGGGGCTCGCTTCCTACGGCGAGCCGAATATGGCCAACGCGGTCCGAAAGCTGATCCCCCGCACCGCCGACGGCGCCTTCCGCCTCGACATGGATTATTTCGAGTTCCACTCGACGGCGAAGCGGTCCTTCTCGAACCGGTTCGTTGAGCTGTTCGGGCCGCCCCGCAACCGCTACGAGCCGATCGACCTCGCCACCGACGAAGGCCGCCGCTTCGCCGATTGCGCGGCGAGCGTGCAGAGGGTGGTCGAGGACATCCTCGTCGACATCGCCCGCGACCTGCAGGAGCGCACCCGGCTGCCCGATTTGTGCTTCGGCGGGGGCGTGGCGCTGAACGGAGTCGCGAACGCGCGAATCCTTCGCGAATCCGGCTTCGAGCGGCTGTTCGTGCCGCCCTCGCCGGGCGACGCGGGCTGCGCGATCGGCGCCGCCTTGTTCGCCGACCGCGTGCATTTCGGTAATCCCGACAAGCCTTTCCCGGATCATCCCTTCTGGGGACCGGCACCGGACGGTGCGGCCTTGGCGCGGATCGCCGAGGAAGACCGGCTGCCGTTCGAGATCGTCGAGGACGGGCGGCTGATCGACGAGACCGTCGCCGACCTCGAGGCGGGCCGGATCGTCGGCTGGATGGAGGGGCGCTGCGAGTTCGGCCCGCGCGCGCTCGGTCACCGCAGCCTGCTCGCCGCGCCGCACGACGCCGCGATGCGCGACCGCCTCAACCGCGACATCAAGTATCGCGAGGAATTCCGCCCGTTCGCGCCGATCGCCCTGATCGAGGAAGCGGACCGCTTCTTCGAGCTGCCGCCCGGCGGGGCGCGGCTCGCGCGCTTCATGTCCGGCGTGTTCCCGGTGCGCCCGGAGTGGCGCGACCGGCTGGCCGCGATCACCCATGTCGACGGCACGGCGCGGCTGCAGACGATCGACCGCGGCTTCAGCCCGCGCCTCTACGACCTCATCCAGGCCTATGGCCGCCGGACCGGAATCCCGGTGCTGCTCAACACGTCGCTCAACCTCGCCGGCGAGCCGATCGTGTGCAGCGCGGCCGAGGGCTATTCGACCTTCCGGCGGAGCGGGATGGACATGCTGGTGGTCGGCAACACGCGGGTGCGAAAGCGCCCGAAAGGCGCGGCGGCGCCGGTCGAGATGGAGGAGGTGACATGATCCGCAAGAAGAGCCGGCTGAGACGGCAATTGGTGGTGATGGGCAGCGCGTTCGGATCGACCGCACAGCTGGCCCGCGGGCTTTGGCGCGGCGGATCTGAGAAGAAGTTGCTGATGCCGCTTGCCATCTTCCTGTGCGTCACCGGGCTGCTCTTGGTGCTCGCCGCCGGAGTCGAGGCGCTGGCGCCGTTCATCTATTCGATCTTCTGACCAGGTGGACGAACTCCAGGCGTTGTTCGCCTGCCCGGCCTGCGGCGGCGATCTGGAGGCGAACTGGCGGTGCGAGGGATGCGGCCGCGATTGGCCGGCGCCGGACGGAATCCCGCGGCTCCGCGTCGAAACCGAGGGCCGGACCGAGGTCGTGCGGCAATTCTACAATCAAACCCCCTTCCCCGGCTATCCGCCCAACGACAGCCTGACCTGGCTCAGGACCCGCGCCGAGCGGAGCGACTTCGCTCGTTTGCTCGACGCCTCGATCCCGGGCGACGCGCGGATCGCGGAGGTCGGCTGCGGCACCGGCCAGACGAGCCTCTACCTCGCCCGCGCCGACCGTGTGGTGGTCGGCTGCGACCTCGCCCGCGCCTCGCTCGCCCTCGGCGCCTCGGCGGCGCGGCGCTACGGCCTGGAGCGCGTCGCCTTCGTCGAATGCGATTTGACCAACCTGCCCCTCAAAAAGGAGGCGTTCGATCTCGTCTATTCGTCCGGAGTGCTCCATCACACTCCCGATCCTGCCGCGTCGTTCGCGAAGATCGTCGAGGCGGTGAAGCCGGGCGGCCACGTCATCCTCGGCCTCTACAATCTCTACGCACGCGTGCCGCTTCGCCTGCGCCGCCTCGTCGCCAGGGCGACGGGTTATCGCTGGATCCCGTTCGACCCGGTGCTGCGCGACCGCAAGGCCGAGCCGGCGCGCCGCGAGGCGTGGCTCCGCGACCAGTATCGCCACCCGGAGGAGCACAGCCACTCGGTCGCCGAGGTCCGCCGCTGGTTCGCGACGAACGGCATCGAGTTCGTCCGCGCCTACCCCTCGACCCTGATCGGCGACGAGCCCGAGGATCTGCTCGCGCCGGCCGAGGACGAATGGCCGCTCGAGTCGGTGCTGGCTCAGATCGGATGGATGCGCTCCCTCGGGGGCGAAGGCGGGCTGTTCGTGATGGTGGGGCGGCGGGCATAACCGTCACCCCGGACTTGATCCGGGGTCCATCTTCCCTCGATGCGCGCCGAAAGGAAGGTGGATGCCGGATCAAGTCCGGCATGACGGCTGGTCATTCCATCCGCCGCTTACTTCACCCGCTCCACGCATAGCCGCGAGGCGAAGCGGCGGACGATTCGCACCTTGTCGAGCGGGATTCCCGCCTGGCGCAGATAATGCTCCCACTCGGCCTTGCGGAACGAACGCGCGATCGACAGCTGACCGTCCTCGCGGACGATGCGATGGACCATCAGCAGGCGGGCCAGGATCGGGAAGCCCCAATAGGAGAAAGCGAGGCGGTGAAGGTCGCAGATCTGCCACCCCATCCGGGTCTCCTTCTCGATCGTGCGAAGGAGGGTCAGCAGCTGCTCGTCCGTCATATGATGGGTGGTCTGGACGCAGGTGATGAAGTCCCAGGGCCCCGCCTGGTCGAGATAGTCGCCGGCGCGATAGTCGATGTTCATGTCCGCCGGAGTCGCGTCGCGCGCGGCCTTGACGCTCTTCTCATTGAGGTCGACGCCGACCAGGTCGGCCTCGATCCCCCGACGCTTCGCCCAGCGGGCGACGGCGCGAAGCACGTCGCCGTCGCCGAAGCCGATGTCCATCAACCGGAAGCGTTTCGCATCGCCGATCGCGCGCCGCAGGAAGGCGAGGGTCGGCCAGGCCGTGAACGTGAAGCGGTTCACCCGAGCGAGATCGTGCAGCACTTTCTCGTAGACCGCCGGATCGAGGTCCGGCGCGTCCATCTGCTCGTCCTCGCGCGAGCGGACGTCGAGCTTGCTCATGGGCCCTCCGGGTGCTTAGGCATAAGGCATGAAAGTAATCCCGAATATCATGCGCGCCCTGCTCCCGCCACTCGCCCTGGCGATCGCCGCCCCGGCCTTCGCCGCCCCCGCCTCGATCCAGGGCCTGTGGCTCAACGACGACCATAAGGGCCTGGTCCAGATCGCGCCGTGCGGGCGCAAGCTGTGCGGGACGATCGTCAAGGTGCTCGACCGCGCGCCGAACGCGCCGAAGACCGACATCCACAATCCGGACCCGGCGCTTCGGAACCGGCCCTTTATCGGTCTGCCCGTCCTCACCGGCTTCGAAGGCTCGGGCGGCTCGTGGAAGAACGGCCGCGCCTACGACCCGGAGAGCGGCAAGAGCTACCGTTCCTATCTCGAGCTTCAGCCTGACGGTTCGCTCAAGGTCTCCGGCTGCATCCTGGTCTTCTGCGAGAACCGAAGGTGGACCAGGGTGCGGTAATCCAATCCTCCCTGTCGCCGCAGGCGATGGGGAGGGGGACCGCACGAAGTGCGGTGGAGGGGCTTTACTAACTCCGAACGGCCCCTCCACCGCCTTTCAGGCGGTCCCCCTCCCCATCCGCTTCGCGGACAGGGAGGACTAGGAGGCCTTCTCCCAGACGAAAACGCCGTAGCGCATCGCGCCGCTCCTCAGCGCCAGGATCAGACGCGGCAGGCTCAGGATGAACTCGCGGTTCTGGGTGGCGCGGCTGAGGGCGAGGCGGCGGATCTCGGCGTCGGTGATGAAATGCCCCGCCAGCCTGCGCAGGCAGATGGTCCAGGTGCGGCGGACCTCGCGGCTGATGTCGTCGTAGCCGAGCAGGCGAAATCCGGCCTCCTTCGCCAGCGCCTCGTAATCGGCGCGGCTGCCCATGCTCGGCAGCCTTCCCTCACGGCAGATCGGCTCGAGCAGGTGTCGCACCTGCCAGGGGGTGGCGCTCTGCCCTTCCAGCCAGGCGCAGACGACGAAGCGACCGCCGGGCTTCAGCACGCGATGCGCCTCGGCGAAGAAGCGCGCCTTGTCGACCATGTGCTCCGAGCTCTCGATCGCATAGGCTCGGTCGAAGGCGGCGTCGGCGAGGCCGTTGTCGAGCCAGTCGCAGACCCGGCAGGTGAAGCCCGGCCGTGCCCGTCCGACGGCCGCCTGGGCCTCGGATAGGGTAAAGCCGCTGACCTCAACCCCTTTATGCTCGACGAGCCAGCCGGCGGTGGCGCCGTAGCCGCAGCCGATGTCGACGACGCGCTGTCCGGGCTGGAGGTTTAGGCGATCGGCGACGAGACGGACCAGAGCCTCGGCGGCCTCCGCCGGACTCTCCCGCCCGGTCCGCCAATAGCCGTGATGGACATGCTCGCCCCAGATTCGCCGGTAGGGAATGTCGAGCTCGTCATAATGGCGGGCGACGTCGGCGGCCGATTGCGGTCGGTTCGGGTAGATCACCGCCGGACGTCGAGGCCGCCGGCCATGAAGGCGTCGATGTCGTCCGGCCCGAACAGGCTGAAATCGCCGGGCAGCGAATGCTTGAGGCAGGTCAAAGCGAGGCCCGAGCGCACAATCCAGTCGAGGTCGCGTCCGGTGCGGATGCCGTGGAGGATTCCGGCGGCGAAGGCGTCGCCGGCGCCGATCCGGTCGACGATCCCGGCGACCAGCACCTCCTCGGTCTGCACGCCGCGTTCCGGCGCGTCGATCCGAGCCGAGATGCGGTGACGGTCGGCATCCTCGACGTGGCGCGCGGTCGAGGCGATCAGCCTGAGGTTCGGGAACGCGGCGAAGGCCGCCTCGGCGGCGGCGCGGCGGCGGTCCGGCCCCTCGCCGTCGAACCTGCGGTCGAGGAGCAGCGAGACGTCGCGATGATTGCCGAACAGGATTTCGGCCTTCGCGACGAGCCGGGTGAGGATGGCCCTGGGGTCGCTGTCCCAGCTCTCCCAGAGCTGCGAGCGGTAATTGCCGTCGAACGAGACCGGCACGCCGGCCGCCGCCGCCGCCTCGGCCGCCGCGAGCGCCGCTTCGGCCGAACGCGGCCCGAGCGCCGGCGTGATTCCGGAGAGGTGAAGCAGGTCGACGCCGCCGAGCAAAGTCGCCCAGTCGAAATCCTCCGGGCCTGCCTTGGCGAAGCTGCTGTCCTTGCGGTCGTAAAGGATCTCGGAGGCCCTGAGGCCGGCGCCCTGGGTGAGGAAGAACAGGCCCATCCGGTCCGCGGTACGCGCGATTCCGGAGACGTCTACGCCGTGGCGGCGCACCGCGTCGACCGCCGCCTGGCCGAGCGCGCTCTCCGGCAGGCGGGTCACCATCTTCACCTTGTGGCCCAGGTTGGCGAGAGCGACCCCGACATTGGCCTCTGCGCCGGCGACATAGACGTCGAGGTGCGGCTTCTGCAGCATCAGCTCCCGTCCCGGAGCGGTCATGCGGAGCAGGATCTCGCCGAAGCAGGCGACGAATCCGGTCGAGGCGGGGCTATCGGTCATGCCCGCCCCTTTGCCATGGGAAACGGCGCGAAGCGAGCCGCGAGGCGCAGACCCTTCGGGCGTCTCCCGCCGGGACTCACCGGCAGCTTGGGCCCGGTCCGCGGCTCTGCTATGTCCCGGCCTCCGCGCCCGATCGGCGCCTGTGCCGCCGTGGCTTTCATTCGCCCCCTTGTGGAGGAAAGCAATGACCGCAAAGTCCATTCTCCGTGTCGGCCTGATGACGGCCCTTGCCGCCGGAACCTTCGCCGCCGTCCCCGCCGCCTCCGCACCGGCGGCGCGCGAGTCGGCGAACGGCCACGGCACCCTGCTGGTGACCGGAAGCACCGGCCTCGTCCGCCGGCAATTCTCGTTCAACGCGGAACGGCGCGCCGACGGCACGGTCACCGGCCATGCCACCCTGATCAACCCGGCCTTCACCGGCGCCAACGGCCACAGCCCCTACCAGCTCGACGTCGACATCAGCTGCATGCACGTCGTGGGCAACATCGCGATCATGGGCGGAACGACCAAGCGGACCAACGATCCGAGCCTGGTCGACGCCGTCTTCTTCACCGTCCAGGACAATGGCGAACCCGGCACCAACGACAAGATCAGCCGCGCCTTCTTCTGGGACGACGATCCCCATACGCAGGGACCGGCCAGCGCCTGCATGGACACCGGCCCGAACGACTTCCCCCTGGAGCAGATCGAATCGGGGAACGTCCAGGTTCGCGGCTGAGCGAAGCGCCTGCCGCGTCAACGATCCTCGTGAGCGCGGCAGGTATCGTTAATGGTCCGTTTACCACCTTCCTTTACCACGACCTCAATCGATCGCCTTGGGGGGTGGTGAAATGCTGACGTTCGCCTTGTTGATGGCTGCCGCGCCCGCCCGGCTGGAGCTCGCCTCGCTGGACGAGATGCGCTGGCGCAGCTTCGTGCGGGCCAGCGTCTCTGCCTCGCTGTCGCCGCGGATGGACCGGATCGACGAGCTCAACGCCGTCGTCGCGCGGCTGCCGTCGGATCGCGGCGACTTCCGCCACGCCGTCGCCCACGGCCCCTCGGGCCTCTGACTCCGGCTCAGCCGGTCGCCTGCAGCGGAGTTTCGGCTGGCGGCCGATCCCTGCGCACCGCTTCCTCCAGCGCCAGCCGCATCTGCTCCGCCCCGAACGGCTTGGAGAGCAGATGCACGTTCGCCGGCCGGCGCGCTATCGAGCTCGCATCGGCATAGCCGGAGATGATCAGCGCCGGCAGGTCCGGCCGAAGCGCGCGGGCCTGACGGATCACTTCCGCTCCCGAGACGAGCGGCATCGCATAATCGGTGATCAGGACGTCGATCGCGTCGCCCCGCTTGAGGACGGCGATCGCCTCGGCGCCGTCGCAGACGGGAATGGCCTCGTGGCCGAGGTCGTCGAGCATCGCGGCGGTCGTCGTCCGCACCGCGTCGTGATCGTCGACCAGCAGCACCCGCAACCGGCCGACCGAGCTTCGACGGGCGGGACGGCCGCGCGGGACCGCCGCCTCCACCACCGCCTCGCGGCCGCGCGGCAGCCAGATCTCGGCGTCGGTCCCCGCCCCTTCGCGGCTGTGGATCCGGAACGCGCCGCCCGACTGCTTGGCGAAGCCGTAGACCATCGACAGGCCAAGACCCGTGCCCTTGCCGACGTCCTTGGTGGTGAAGAAGGGCTCGAGCACCTGGTCGAGAATCTCGGGCGGCATTCCGCAGCCGGTGTCGGTGACGGTCAGCACCACATAATCGCCGGCGGCGGGCGCTTCCTCCTCGTCGTCGCCGACCGTGCGGTTCGCGACGCTTACAATGATGGTGCCGCCCTCCGGCATGGCGTCGCGCGCGTTGATGATCAGGTTCATCAGCGCCAGCTCGAGCTGCGATGGATCGGCGAAGGCGGTCCATACCTCGTCGCCGATCCGCCAGTCGAGCTCGACCAGGCCGCCCAGAGTATGGGCGAGGAGGTCTGAGACCGCGCCGGCCAGCGCCTTGAGGTCGATGCAGGCGGGCTCGAGCTGCTGCCGCCGGGCGAAGGCGAGGAGTCGGCCCACCAGGTCCGAGCCCTGCTCGGCGGCGCGCTGGGTCATCTTGAGGATCTTGAGGTGCTGCTCCTCCAGCGGAAGCCGCCGCTCGATCAGGCCGAGGCCGCCGAGGACCGCAGCCAGCAGGTTGTTGAAATCGTGGGCGATGCCGCCGGTCAATTTGCCGATCGCGTCCATCTTGCGGGCCTGGACCAGTTGGCTCTCCAGTGCCTTGCGGTCGGTCACGTCGAGCAGGGTGCCGGCATATTCGATCGGGCGGCCCTCGCCGTCGCGGAGCAGCACCGCCTGGTCGAGGAAATGCTTGTACTGGCCGTCCTTGCACTTCCAGCGATATTCGACCGCCAGCGATTTCCCCTCGGCGCGGCGGGTCATCGCGGCGAGGACCCGGTCGCGGTCGTCGGGATGCAGCCGCTCGGTCCACAGCTCGGGCTGCGCCGTCACGTCCTCGAAGCTGAAGCCGGTCAGCGCCTCGATATTGCCGCTGACGAAATTGGGCACGCGCGGCCTGACGTCGATATTCTCGAAATAGAGGGCGATCGGCAGCGAGCGGATGATCGCCGCCTGGCGCTGCTCGGCCAGGCGAAGCTCCTGCTCGACCCGAAGCCGCTCGGCGTTCGCCCTCAGGTTCGCGTCGAGCAACGCCTGCTCCTGCCGCGCCTTGCGCTGCACTTCCTTGGTCATCGCGAACAGGTCGACGAAAACCGACACCTTCGACTGGAGGACGATCGGATCGACCGGCTTGAACACATAATCGACCGCGCCCATCGAATAGCCGCGGATCAGATGCTCGGTCTCCTTGTTGACCGCGGAGAGGAAGACGATCGGGATGCGTTTGGTCTGCTCGCGGCTGCGGATGATCTGGGCTGTCTCGTAGCCGTCCATCCCCGGCATGTAGACGTCGAGCAGGATGACCGCGAACTCGCCCTTGAGCAGGTGCCTCAGCGCCTCCTCGCCGGATTTCGCCTCGACGATGTCGCCGATCTCCTCGAGCACGGTGCGAATGGCGAGCAGGTTGCGAGCGTCGTCGTCGACGACGAGCACGCGCGGCCGCTCGGCCGCCTCGTCGTCCGGCACGACGGCCGGAACGGCTGGGTCCTCGGGGGACTGAGGAGCCGGCTTGCGCACGCTCACGCTTATTCGGCCGCCTCGGCCTGCCGAGCCGCCACCGGCCGCTCGCCGTCGCGGGTGCGGGCGATCCACACCCTGAGCAAAGCGAGCAGCAGGTCGATGTCGACCGGCTTGGCGATGTAATCGGAGGCGCCGGCGTCGAGGCACTTCTGCCGATCGCCCTTCATCGCCTTGGCGGTGACGGCGATCAGCGGCAGCTCGGCGAGCTCGGGCCGCTGGCGGACCTGCTGCATCGTCTCATAGCCGTCCATTTCCGGCATCATGATGTCGATGAGCGCGATGTCGATTCCGGGCGTCTGCTCGAGGATCAATATGCCGTCCTTGCCCCGCTCGGCGTGGAGGACTTCCACGTCGTAGGTCTCAAGAACGCTGGTCAGCGAGTAGATGTTGCGGATGTCGTCGTCGACGATGAGGATCTTGGCGCCGGCGAGCTCGGGCACGGCGCGGCTGCCCCGACCGGCCTGTTCGCCGCCGTCGGGCAGGATCTCGACCGCCGGCGCGGCACGGACGTGCGCCTCGAGGTCGCGGAAGACCTGGGCGAGATCCTCCTGATCGGCCGGCTTCTCGGTCACTCCGAATGCGCCCATGTCGATCACCGACGACAATTTGTCGGCGCCCGAGATGACGTGGATCGGCACGTGGCTGGTCTGCGGATCGTGCTTCAGGAGGTCGAGCAGCACGAAGCCGTCGATGTCCGAAAGGCCGAGATCGAGGGTGATGGCCGCGGGCTGGAGCTTGCGCGCCATCGCCAGCGTCCCCGCCCCCGCGGTCGAGACCACGCCCTTCAATCCCGCCGAGCGCGCGAGGCTCAGAAGGATCGAGGCGAAGGTGGGGTCGTCCTCGACGATCAGAACGAACGGATCGTCGCTGAGATTGTCGCGATCGTCGCTGACCTCGAAGCCGGTCGGCAAAGCGGTGGGCACGGTCGCGCCGGTATTGTCGTAGCGGGCCGTCGTGCCGCCTCCGGCGGTCGCCGGCGCCACCGCCTGCAGCGGCACGAACAGGGTGAAGGTCGAGCCCTCGCCCGGCTTCGACCGCACCTGCAGCTCGCCGCCGAGCAGCCGGGCGATCTCGCGGCTGATCGAGAGGCCGAGGCCGGTGCCGCCATATTTGCGGCTGGTCGTTCCGTCGGCCTGCTGGAAGGCCTCGAAGATGAGCTTCTGCTTGTCCTCGGGGATGCCGATCCCGGTGTCGGTGACGTCGATCTCGATCGCCTGATCGGCGTTGCGGAGAACCGGGTGGTTCGGGCTCCAGCCATGGTCGGCGCAGCGCACGCCCAGGGTGACGCTGCCGTGCGAGGTGAACTTGAACGCGTTGGAGAGGAGGTTGAGGACGATCTGCTGCAGCCTCTTCTCGTCGGTGCGGATGGTCGGCGGCAGAGTGCCCTCGAACTCGACGTTGAAATCGAGATTCTTGTCGGCGGCGAGCTGGCGGAAGGTCCGCTCCATGTGCTGCTTGAGCGCGCTGAGCGGCATTTCGCCGACCTCGATCGAGACGGTGCCCGATTCAATCTTCGACAAATCGAGGATGTCGTTGATCAGCGAGAGCAGGTCCGAGCCGGCCGAGTGGATGGTACGGGCGAACTCGGTCTGCTTCTCGTTGAGATTGCCCTGCGGGTTGTCGGCGAGCAG
>JAXDPA010000117.1:0-40797 GCA_034668685.1 Sphingomonadales bacterium
GAAGCCGCGACTAAGGGGCGGGCGATGCGCTTTTTTTCGGACAATGCCGCCCCCGCCTGCCCGGAGGCGATGGCCGCCATCGTCGCCGCCAACCGGGTCGAGTCCGCCTATGACGGCGACGCGTGGAGCGAGCGCCTCGACGGCGCCTTCTCGGAGCTGTTCGGGACCGAGGTCGCGGCTTTGTGGGTCTCGACCGGCACCGCCGCCAACGCCCTCGCCCTCGCCGCCCTCTGCCCGGCGCACGGCAGCATCGTCTGCCACCGCGATTCCCACATCCAGAACGACGAATGCGGCGCGCCCGAATTCTACACCGGCGGCGCCAAGCTGATCCTCGCCGAGGGCCGCGGCGCCAAGCTGACGCCGGAGACGGTCTCGGACTGCCTCGCCCTCGTCCGGGACGACGTCCACCAGAGCCAGCCCCACGTCCTCTCGATCACCAACGCGACCGAATACGGCCTCGTCTACTCGGCCGAAGAGGTCGCCGCGCTCGGCGCGCTGGCGAAGGAGCGCGGCCTCGCCTTGCACATGGACGGCGCCCGCTTCGCCAACGCGATCGCCGCCACCGGCGCTTCGCCGGCCGAATTGAGCTGGAAGGCCGGGGTCGATGCGCTCAGCTTCGGCTTCACCAAGAATGGCGGCATGTCGGCCGACCTGGTCGTCTTCTTCCGCCCGGAGCTCAAGGCGGCGAGCCTCTACCGCCGCAAGCGCGCCGGACACCTCCTCTCCAAGGGCCGCTTCCTCGCCGCCCAGCTGCTGGCGATGCTCGAGGACGGCCTCTGGCTGCGCAACGCCGGCGCCGCCAACGCCGCCGCCCGCCGCCTCGCCGAGGCCGCCGGCCCCGAGCGCCTGCTCCTCCCCGTCGAGGCGAACGAGATGTTCGTCCGGGTGAGCCCCGCGGAGGCACAAGGCCTGCGCGAGGCCGGCTTCGACTTCTACGACTGGGGCCCCGGCGAGGCCCGCTTCGTCACCAGCTGGGATTCCGATCCCGCCGCCGTCGACGCCCTCGCCGCCACGATCCGCGCGCTCTGAGGGCGATCAGGACGCGGAAGTTTCGGAAGTCTCGGCTTTCATTGCCCAACCTGACGGATAGGCCTTGCTCATGCGTAGCCGTTGCAGGTTGCCCGCTCGATCTTCCCGGATTTCAGATCGTAGGTGACGCTGATCTGGAGGCAGCCGCCGTCCATTATCCAGGGCATTTCCCGGCGATTACGCACCCACCGCCGCCGGCCGGCCGCCACGCCCGGGGGCCAGGCGTGGGGAGGGGGACAGGCGACGGGGCGGGATTTCCCGTCGACTGTCACCTCTTCGCATTTCTCACCGGGAGGATCGCGCGGTTCGGGGACCACATAGACGGCGATCACCTTGCCCGGCGCGTCGAACGCGTAGAATCGTGCATAATGGCCGAGCGGTTGCGCGCCCGGTGGAAGCCTCAGCTTGGCCTCGATTTCGTCCATCAGCCGAGCCTGCCGCCGCTGCTCCGCACGCGGCGGCGGGGCTTCGGGCGCACGCAGTTGCGCCGCCGCACTCGACGTCAGGAGCAAGGCTGCGAGTAGGGAAACCGGGTTCATCCCCACAAAACTGTCATTTCGACCGACGAAGGACAAGGGCCCGCGACAACCGTTCATTAGAGCCCGCATGAACGCTGCCCTTGACAGGCGGTCCCTCGCACACTACTTTGCATTTCAGAGTTCTTTGGAGACCCGCAATGCCCACGACCGCCGCCGATGACGATATCGCTTATGTCCGCCGGCTCGCCGAGAGCGGGGCGCATGCGCCGCTGAAGGGCGGGCGGTTCCTCGCCTGGTGGGGGCTGCTGGTCACCGTCGCCTATGTCGCCCACCATTTCGCGCTTCGGCAGCATCCGAGCGGCGCAGCGCCGGTGTTCGGGATCATCTGGATCAGCTTTGCCGTGCTCGGCTTCCTCGGCCAGATGCTGCTCGTCCGGTCGATGCGCGCGGCGCCGGGCGGCGGCTCGGCCGGCAACCGCGCCTCGCGGGTGGTCTGGGGCGCCGGCGCAGGCGCGATCATCGCCATGGTGGTGGGCAGCGGCATCGCCGCCCAGGGCCCGGCCGGGCCGCACGCCATGGACTGGATCGTGCCATTGGGATTCGCCTGCTACGCCTGCGCCCTGATCGTGACCGGCTCGCTCGCGCGGGACCGGACCGTCACCCTCGCCGGCTGGGGCGCGATCGCTCTGGTCGGCCTTTCCGCCGCCCTGATCGCCTCGCCTTACCGCTACCTGCTCGCGGCGGGCGGAGTCGCCCTCACCGTGCTTCTGCCCGGCCTGCTGCTGCTGATGCGCGAACCCAAAGCGTCGGACCGCCCGTGACCGAGGAAAATCCGTTCGACCATTCGGCGATCGACGACGTCGTCCACGGCCGGATCCGGCTCGGCGTCCTCGCTTACCTGTCGGCCGTCGAATCGGCTTTGTTCGCCGAGGTCCGCGACCGGGTCGGCGCCACCGACGGCAACCTCTCGGCCCACCTCAGGAAGCTCGAGGAAGCGGGCTACGTCCGGGTCGACAAGAGCTTCGTCGACCGCCGGCCCCAGACCCGGCTGTCGCTGACCGCGGCGGGGCGGCAGGCGTTCGGCGCCTGGCTGACCCGGATGGAGCGGCTGCGCGACGCCGCCGGCCTGTGAAATTCAACAAGGAAGGAATTTGAAATGAAGATGTTATGGATGGCGGCGGCTCTCGCCGCGACGATCGCCCCGGCCGCCGCCGAGGCGGGCCGGGTGACGGTCGATCTCAAGGGCCTTCGCGCCGGCGGCACCGCTTATGTTCAGCTGCAGACGCGGGCGCAGTTCATGGGCCCCGATCGCGTCGGCGGCCAGATCGTGCACGTGGCGGCGGCTGGCAGCCTCAGCCTCGATTTGGGCGATATCGCGCCCGGCGACTATGCGGTGAGCGTCTGGCACGACGACAACGACAATCACCGCTTCGACATGGATCCGCAGGGCGGCCCGCCGCTCGACGGCTGGGGAATCGCCAACGGCGCCGAGGCCGGCGCCGGCCCGCCCGATTTCGACCGCGCCAAGGTCAGTGTCGCCCAGGCTCCGCTCCGCGTGCCCATCGCCGTGCACTACGGCCGGTGACCGGCCTCCCGGCTTAGGCCGCCTTCACCTTCCGGCCCCGCCTTTTCGCTCGCGTGGGTCGAGGCGGGACCAGCCCATCCTGATCGCCTTGGGCACTGCCTCACGGCCCGAAGTCCCCGGGGCGGGGGCCGGGCTTCGGCTGGGCGCTGGCGACGGCGGCGAGCAGGAGAATGACGAGGACCACGCCGCCGACGACGATGTAGCCGGTCGAGCCCTTGAAGCCGATCCGGCGCCTGACCTCCGCGGGACTGCTCCCCGCCAGCCGCAGGTCCGGCCTGCCGAAGCGGCTCAGGCCGAGATCGAGCCCGGTCCCGAACCGCTCGACGAGGCCTCCCGAGGGGCGGTCATAATCGAGGGTGATTGTGCTGACCCGCAGCCGCGCGGAGGCGGCCATGCGCGGGCCGGCGCCGAAGGGAAGCCTCAGCGACGCACCGGCGAAAGCCCCGACCTTTCCGCGCGCGATCCCGCTGTCGGGGCCCAGCGAAGCCGCGAGACAAGGCTGAGCCGCCACCGACGCCGCCGCGGCCAGCGCCGCCGCCTTCATCCACTGTCTCATCTCGCCTCCCGCGGCGCCTCTCGCCGTGCCGCAAACCTCTGCGGCGCCAGCGGAAAAGTCAAACACGGGGATGCGGCGGTCGATCAACGCGGCGCGCGCTCGAGCTTATCGAACCAGTCGAATTCCTCCTTTTCGGTCATAGGCTGGAGGCGGGGGCGATCAAAGGCGGTTGCGAACAGGTAGATGCCGGTTTCTCCGTCGCGAAGCTGGCCCTCGATCGTCACCCGCAACAGACCGGGCCGGCCGAGCAACGGCTCCAGGGCCTCCCGGCCCCGCGTCCCTTCGTCCCAATCGAGGCGCAAGCCGCGCAGATGCCGATCGCAGCCGAGAACGTAGCCATGCTCGTCGCCGCCGATCATTACTCCGGACCAGCGGACATGGGCGTGGACCCAGCTCAATCCCGGCGGCATGTCGCAGACGTCGGGGACCGGCCCCGGCCGGCCGCACCCGGCAAGGAGAAAGGCGAGCACGGCACATGCGGCGCGCATGCCGGGGATCTGCGCCGATCGCCAGGAACGCGCAAGCTTCACTAGGGGGGTTGCGATAATCGGCACCCCGTTCCCGGCGAGGAACTTCAGGCCGCCTCCGCCTTCCTCGAGGCCCGCTTCCGCTCGTGGGGGTCCAAGTATCTCTTCCTCAGCCGGATCGCCCTCGGCGTCACCTCGACCAGCTCGTCGTCCTGGATGTAGGCGATCGCCTGTTCCAGGGTGAGGCGCCGCGGCGGGGTGAGGCGGATGCTTTCGTCCTTGGGGCCGCTCGCTCGGAAGTTGGTGAGCTGCTTGGACTTCAGGGGATTGACCTCGAGGTCCTGGGGCTTGGCGTTCTCGCCGATGATCATGCCTTCGTAGAGCTTGTCGCCGGGCGAGATGAACAGCACGCCGCGCTCCTCGAGCATGTTCAAGGCATAGGCGACCGCCTCGCCCTGCTCCATCGAGATGAGGACGCCGTTCTGCCGCCCGGTGATCGGGCCCTTGTACGGCCCGTAGCGCTCGAACAGGCGGTTCATGATTCCGGTGCCGCGGGTGTCGGAGAGGAATTCGCCGTGATAGCCGATCAGGCCGCGCGACGGCGCGCTGAACGTCAGGCGCGTCTTGCCGCCGCCGGACGGCCGCATGTCGGTCATCTCGCCCTTCCGCTGCGCCATCTTCTCGACGACGGTGCCGCTATGCTCGTCGTCGACGTCGATGACGACCGTCTCATAGGGCTCCTCGCGCCCGTTGGGCCCGTCGCGATAGAGGACTCGGGGGCGGGAGATGGAGAGCTCGAAGCCCTCGCGGCGCATCGTCTCGATGAGCACGCCCAGTTGCAGCTCGCCGCGGCCGGCGACCTCGAAGGCGTCCTTCTCGGCGCTCTCGCTGACCCGGATGGCGACGTTGGTCTCGGCCTCGCGCTGGAGGCGGTCGCGGATCACCCGGCTCTGCACCTTGTCGCCGTCGCGGCCGGCATAGGGGCTGTCGTTGACCGCGAAGCTCATCGCCAGGGTCGGCGGGTCGATCGGGCGGGCGGCGATCGGGCGCGTGACGGCGGGCTCGGCGATGGTGTTGGAGACGGTCGCCTTGGTGAGGCCGGCGATAGCGACGATGTCGCCCGCCTGCGCGCTCTCGACCGGCACGCGCTCGAGGCCGCGATAGGCGAAGACCTTGGTGGCGCGGCCGGCCTCGACCTCGCCCCCTTCCACGTCGAGCGCCTTGATCGGCATGTTGACCTCGAGCCGGCCGCTCTCGATGCGGCCGGTGAGGATCCGCCCCAGGAACGGGTCGCGGTCGAGCAGCACGCCGATCATCCGGAACGGACCGTCGGGATTGGCCTCGGGGGCGGGGACATGGTCGACGATCGCCTGGAAGAGCGGGCGAAGGTCGCCCGAGCGGACGTCGTCGCTGGTCCCGGCATAGCCGGCGCGGCCGGAGGCATAGAGGGTCGGGAAATCGAGCTGCTCGTCGCTCGCCTCGAGGGTCAGGAACAGCTCGAACACCTCGTCGAGCACTTCGGCGGGGCGGGCGTCGGGGCGGTCGATCTTGTTGACGACGACGATCGGGCGAAGGCCCAAAGCGAGCGCCTTGCCGGTGACGAACTTGGTCTGAGGCATCGGCCCCTCGGCCGCGTCGACCAGCAGGATGACGCCGTCGACCATCGACAGGATGCGCTCGACCTCGGCGCCGAAATCGGCGTGGCCGGGCGTGTCGACGATGTTGATGTGCGTCCCCTCCCACTCGACGCTGGTGCATTTGGCGAGGATGGTGATCCCCCGCTCCTTCTCCAGGTCGTTGGAATCCATCGCGCGCTCTTCCACACGCTGGTTGTCGCGGAAGGTGCCGGACTGGCGGAACAGCTGGTCGACCAGGGTCGTCTTGCCGTGGTCCACGTGCGCGATGATCGCCACGTTACGGAGGCTCATTTCATAATCCTGATTTTCGGGTTCGCCGCGGCCATAGCCACAGGAATGCGGCGTGACTAGGGCGGTTCCGCCGCCGAAGGTCAGCGCAGAGTGCGCTCGAGGATGTCGACCGCCCGGTCGAGCGCGCGGCGCTCGCTGTCGGCGAGGCGGGCGAGGCGCTCGGTCAGCGCGCGGACGCGGCGCTCGCGGCCTTCTTCGAGGAGGCGGACGCCCGCTTCCGTTGGGGCGATGCGGACCTTGCGGCGGTTGCCGGGCTCCGCCTCGCGCGTGGCGAGGCCGGCCTGGACGAGGCTCTCGACGATCCGGGTCATGGTCGGCGCGCTGACCTGCTCGGCCGCGGCGAGGCCGCCCAATGAAGTGGGGCCGCCGAACACGAGCACGGAAAGGGCGGAGAGGCGCGGGCCGGTGAGGCCGCTCGCCTGGTCCTCGCGCCTGACCAGGCGGAGCAGCCGGATCGCCGCCGAATGCAGCCGGGTCGCCATATCCTCGGTCACGCTTTACGACCTCTGTTAGCTATGCTAATGATTGTGCTGAGGCAAAGGTTAGCAGGAGGACGAGGTCATGGCCAGCCCGGCCGTCAAGAGCGTCGCCCAGGCGGCGATCACCGTCTCCGACCTCGAGGCGGCGAAGCGCTTCTACGGAGACGCGCTCGGCCTCACCCATTTGTTCGACGCGCCGCCGGCGCTTGCCTTCTACCAGTGCGGGGCGACCCGATTGATGCTGAGCGCCGCCGGCGGGGACGAGGTGACGATCCTTTATTACGGAGTCGACGACGTTCCGGCGGCGCACGAAGCGCTGACGGCGCAGGGGACCGAATTCGCCGAGCCGCCGCGGGTGGTCGGGCAGGTGGAAGGGCGCGACGTCTGGCTGGCGATCTGCCGCGACCCCTCGGGCAACGCGGTCGGGCTGATCAGCGGCTAGCCCGCCAGGCGAGCAGGCCCCAGCCGGCGATCATCGCCAGCCCCCCGAGCGGAGTGACCGCGCCGAGCCAATGCGGAGCGCCGAGCGCCATCGCGTAGAGCGTGGCCGAAAAGACGATCGCACCGGCGCCGAGCAGGGCGGCCGGCAGCCGTCCGATCCCGGCCAGCGAGACCGCCAGCACGGCGAGGCCGTGAACCATCTGATATTGGACGGCGGTCTGCCACCAGCCGAGCGCCTCCGGTGAAAGCCGCGCCTTGAGCGCGTGCGCGCCGAAGGCGCCGAGCGCCACCGCGAGGCCCGAGAGCAAAGCGCCGGCCGCGAAGACCGGCCGGTCGGGCCGGTCCATCCTCAGCCCGCGCGGCGCGGGGCGCGCAGGCTTGTCGGATGGACGAGCAGCCAGAAGAGGAGAAGCAAGAGGCCCGCGATCGAGAGCAATCCTGGGGCTTGGGTCAGCGCCTCGCGAACATCCGGGACCTGCGTAACGAAGGCGAGGCTGGCTCCGACCGCTCCGACCGCCAGCCCCTCGCTGCCCAGCTGCCTCAGGATCCGCCGGCGGGTACGCCGGTAGAGATCGGCCTCGGCGACCGCGCGGTCGACGCGCGCGACGAAGCCGCTCTCGGCCGGCGCCTCGGACGGCGCCAGCTCGCGCTTCAGCAGGGCCTCGAAGCCGGCTTCGTCCATCACGCCGTCACTCCCAGAAAGTCGCGGCACTTGCGCTTGGCGCGCTGAACCGTCCCTTTGAGCGTCCCGAGCGGCAGGCGCAAGATCGCCGCCGCCTCGCCATGCGACCAGCCATGGCCTTCGCACAGGACGAGGGCGGCGCGCTCCACCGCGTCGAGGCGGTCGAGCGCGCGCTGGAGGTCGATCCGGTCGGCCTGGCCTGCCGGCTCGGCGGGGTCGCCGAGCGAAGCCGCACCCTCCCGCCGCCGCGCCTCGCTGCGCTCGCGACGCGCATGGTCGATGAAGCAGCGCCAGCCGATCCCGCACAGCCAGGAGGAGAAACGCGCCTCGCCCCGAAAGCCTGGCAGGGCCTGCCACGCCTTGACGAACGCCGCCTGGGCGAGCTCGTCGGCGAGGTCGGCGCCGGCGACGTGGGCGAGGAAGCCGCGAAGCCGGTTGCCGTGCGCGCTGACCAGCAAGGCGAACGCGCCGCGGTCTCCGCTCGCGGCGCGCCGGCACAGGACGAGATCGGGATCACGCTCCGGCGGCAAGGTCGGCCGTCCGGCGCAGCACATAGTGCCGGACGAGGAGGGCGGCGCCGACCAGCAGCGGGAACAGAGCCCCCCCGAGGCCGTAGCGAAGCCACTCCGGATCTCCGACGACCAGCGAGAAGCCGCCGAGCGCCAGCCCCGCCGCGACCAGGATCAGCCCGGTGCGGTCGTCGTTTCCCGAGCTGACCGGCGGGGCGCCGATATCGCCGCCGCCGATCCGTTCGACCAGGGTGGGGGCGAGCGCCGAGTCGCGATCGATCGCCCGCCGCAGAGTCCGGTGCAGAAGCCAGGCCTGCATCAGGCGGAGGAAATAGATGAAAGCGACGAGCATCATGAACCCGGCCGTCAAATCCGAGATCCTCTCCATAACCGGCATCTTGCAAGCTCCTTCCGACGGTGTGGCGAGGCTCTCCGGCCCCTTCTTACGCGCCTTGGACGGACGCCGGGCAGGATTTGGATCGCGAGGCCGGAAGAATTTTTCCTCGGCCTTTCGTCATTGCGAGCGAAGCGAAGCAATCCAGTTCGGCGATGGATGCAGCACTGGATTGCTTCGTCCCCCGGCTTTCGCCGGGGTCCTCGCAATGACGACGGCTAGACGAAGATCGACCAGCCGGTTCGCTCTACCAGGCGCTCGAGCGCCATCGCGCCGGCGAGCGAGGTGCCGGCGGCGTTGAGGCCCGGCGACCAGACGCAGACCGCGCCGTGGCGGGGGACGATGGCGAGGATGGCGCCGCTGACCGAGCTCTTGCCGGGCAGGCCCACCCGGAAGGCGATGTCGCCCGAATTGTCGTAATGGCCGCAGGTCAGCATCAAGGCGTTGATCCGCCGCGATCTCGACTGGGTGGTGATGGCGTCGCCGGTGCGCGGGTCGACGCCGTCGAAGGCCAGGTAGAGCGCGGCCTTGGCGAGCTGGCGGCAGCTCATCGCGATCGAGCATTGGCGGTAATAATAAGACAGGACCTCCTCGACCGGGTTCTGGAGGTTGCCGAACGCGGCGACGAAATTGGCGAGGCTTCGGTTCAAGGCGCCGGCCTTCGATTCCGACATGGCGAGCGTCTCGTCGATGGCGATCGATGTGTCGCCGGCGCGATCGCGCAGGAACGCCAGCAACTCCTCGATCGCCTCGTCGGCGCCGCGCCGCCCCATCAGCTGGTCGCAGACGACCAGCGAGCCGGCGGCGGTCAGCGGGTTGCGCGGCTTGCCCCGCTCCATCTCGAGCTGGATGATCGAGTTGATCGGCGAGCCGGCCGGCTCCCGCCCGACATGGTTCCACAGCGCCGACTTCAGATGGTGGAGCGCGAGGCTCAGGGTGAAGACATAGGAGACGCTCTGGATCGAAAAGGCCTCGTCCGCGTCGCCGACGGCATAGCTCGAACCGTCCTCGAGCACCGCCGCCATGGCGAACTTCCTGGGGTCGGCGCGGCCGAGCGCGGGAATGTAGGCGGCGACCTTGCCCTGGCCGCGATAGGCGCCGATGTCGCTCAACACCTCGTCGAGCACGTCCTGAAAGCTCATCCTAGCGCTCCCTCAAACCCGGCCGGGATAGGTCGGCTGGATGTCGACCGGGATGTGGGTCATCGTCGCGATCACCGCCTGGGCGTCCGGATCCAGCCTGCCGTAGCGGTCGAGGAAGGCCCGCGCGCCGGCATAATCGCCGTCGCCCTCGATCCGCACCAGCTCGGCGACCAAAGCCGAGAGGCCGGCCTCAAGCTTGTCGTAGTCGAGCCGAAAACGCCTCGCCGACGAGTCCCACGCGATTCCGCCATGGTCCCTCAGGAAACCGTATTGCATCGCGGCGCCGCGGCCGTGGGCGTCGGCGGTGCCGAAACGCAAATGGCGGAACACGTCGGCCATGTAGGAGGCGAGCAATTGGTCGCGCTCGGCCAGCGGAAGCTCGCCGCGGTGCATCAGGTAGAGGACCGCCCAGGCGCCCATCACGTCGGCCTTGGATTCCTCGATCGCGCTATATTGGTCCTTGAGCTCGGCATTGACCGTGGTCTGCCGTCCATCGAGGTTGAGGATGCCGGGCCCGAGGCTGTGCGAGAGCTCGTGGAACAGCGTCTCCTGGGTCATATATTGCTTCGTCACCATCCGGGTCTGCTCGGGGACGAAGGCGAGGCCGGCGAGCGGCGCCACGATCCGCTCGTATTTGGCGCCGAGCACGTTGGCGAGAATCACCTTCTTGGCGCCCTTGGCGGCGCGGACGCGCTCGTCGTTGGGCAGGTTGAAGGCGATGGTCTGGATGCCCGGCCCCGCCTCGCCGCCGGCATGGACCTCCTCCGTCACCAGGATCGGCGAGGAGAAGGGCCGGTTGGCATTCTTGTATTTGTCCGCAACGGGCAAGTTGCGCTCCATGTCGGGGAGCAGGGCCTTGTAGCGCACCAAAGCGGCCGACTGCTTCGGGTCGGCGATGGTGACGTAGCTCTCGAACGCGGTCTTCTGGGCGTAGATATTGTCGGAATAGACTTCGTAGGGGCCGATCACGACCTCGATCGGAGTGCCCGACACGTCCATCCAGGCCATCTCCGATTCGTAATAATCGTTGGTCCGGAACGCCAAAGCGCGAAGCGTCAGGAAGCGTTTGAGGCTGGCGTTGCTGGTCCGCGCCGCGGCTTTCTCGAGCAGGCGGGCGGCGGGCTCGAGCCACTGGCGGTATTCGACGCTGTAGGGCACCGCGACCAGCCGGTCGCCGTCGCGCTTGACGACGGTGTACGGGCTGGTCAGCGCCTCCTTCTCTCCGGGATGGGCGGCGATATAGGCGTCGAGCGCTTCCCGGGTCAGGTCCGCGGGATAGAGGCCGCCGCCGGCGGGCATCGGCCGATCGCCCCAGAAGGGCCAGTTGTCGGCGAGCGTGTCCCAGGGTCCGGCGTTGAAGTCGAACCAGTCGAGCAGCAGCGCCCGGTCGGGACGATTCGACGACGCGATTTCGGCCCGCACGCGGGGATTGTCGGCGCTGACCTGGCGGAGGAAAACGGGATCGAGCAGGTCGGCCGCCTGGATCAGATCGTTGACGACGTCGCGCTCCTCGGCGGTGAGGAAGCTGGAGTCGGGATGCATGACAATTCGAACGATCTTGGCACGCTGGATGGCGACGCTGTAACCGCCCCGGATCACGTCCGAAGCCGTGAGCGGAGCGGGCGGCGCCGGTGTCGTGCAGCCAGACGCGGCGGCGGCCAGCAAGGCGGCCAGGATCGATCGACGCATTTCACTCTCCCTCGATCTCTTGTCCCAGCGCGCCTTAGCGGCGCCAGCGTCTAATGGGAACGGTAGGGGCTGCCGGACGTGAACGCGGGCCGGGCGTCCGCGTCGGCGACCGCTTCGACCAGACGGTAGAAGAAGGCGTTGAACTTGGTCGCCGCGTCGAAATCCATCGGCTGGGTGAGGTCGTCCGCCGGGTGGTGATAGCGGGTGCGGTACCACAGGCGGTAGCGCCGCTCCGCCTCGGTGCCGGGCGCATAGCCGAAGATGAAGCCGGTCGCGGGAACGCCGATCTGGAGGAACGGCCAATGGTCGGCGCGCTGGAGAAGGCCGCGCTCAGGCTCGGGATCGGTCTGGATGCGGATGCCCATCGGCGCGGCGACGGCGCGCGCCGTGTCGCCGAGGCTCGAATCGTTCACGGCCAGCACGGTGAGGATGTCGAGCGGGAAGAGGGGGCGGAGCTGGTCGAGGTTGATCATCGCCGCCATGGCACGGGCCGGGACCGTGGGATGGGCGGTGAACCAGGTCGAGCCGAGCAGCCCTTTCTCCTCGCCGGTGAAGGCGGCGAACAGGATCGAGCGGCGGAACGGCCTTCCCTGCCGCCGGTCGGCGAGCTGTGCCAGCAGGGCGACATAGGCCGCGTCGTCGAGCGCGCCGTTGTAGAGCGCGTCGCCGTTCACCGGCTCGCCATGGCCGTAGCCGTCGAGATGGGCGCCGAGCACAACAACTTGGTCCTTGAGGTCGGTGCCGGGAAGGATTGCGAGCACGTTGGGCGACGAATAGCGGCTGGAGCGCAGCGCGAAGGTGGCGCGGACACGGGCGGGAATGTCGAAGGCAGGGAGCGGCGCGTCGCGGCCGCCGGCGGCCAGGATCGCGGCGGCGTCCCGCCCCGAGCCGGCGACGAGCGCGGGGAAGGCGTCGGCGTTGAGCCGCATCGCCGGAAGCGCGGCGTCGGCGAGCGGCGGGCTGCCTTCGATCCGCACCGTTCGGGCATAAGCGACCGGCCAGCGCGGCGGCTCGACGGTGAAATAGGGGTTGTCGACCGCGATCAGGCCGGCCGCTCCGGCGGCGAGCGCCGCGGCGTTGCGGCCGCCGGCGGTGCGGCGCGTGTTGAAGCAGACGACCACCTTGCCGGCGATGTCGCTCATCTCCGCCTTCGAGCAATAGCCGCGGAAGGCGAGCGGCGCGTCGAGCCGAGGCGGCAGCCGGTCGGTCGGTCGGATCGTGATGTCGTGGAGGAAACGCAGCGGCCGGCCGGCGCCCCCGGCGGCCGGGACGATCTCGAACTGGGTCCCGGCTTTCTCGATCCGGACGTCGGTCAGGTCGACCCGCTGGAAATAGGAGCCGTTGTCGCCCGCGGGGACGAGGCCGGCGCGGCGGAAGCGGTCGGCGACATAGCCCGCGGCGCGTTCGTAAGCCGGGGAGCCGGTGTCGCGGCCCTCCATCGCGTCGCTGGCGAGGTACCGCGTGGTCTGCCACCAGGCGCGCGTGTCGGGATCGGCTTGGCGGGCGGCCGCGCCGCCGGCGAGCAGCAAAGCGGCGCCCGCCGCAAGCAGGGAACGCGGCGTCATGGGCGAAGGAACCGCGCCGCCCGCCTCACGTTCCCGCGGCATCGGTTTTTCATCCCAGACGGAGACGCGCAGCCATGTCGAGCATCCCCAACAGCGCAATGCCCCACGCCCAGGCCCAGGCCCAGGACGAGCCGCAGGAGGAAGGCGGCCTGCGCACGACGATCTCCAAGGGCGCCGGCAAGATCGCCGACCTCGCCCGCGACAACCCGAAGACGGCGATCGCCGCCGGAGTCGCGGTGGCGGCCGGAGCGATCGCCGCGGCGGCGATCCCCGCGCTGCGCGGCGGCGGCTCGAGCGGCGGCGGCAAGACGGCCTCGAAGGGCTCGTCGAGGAAGAAATCGACCGCCAAGGGGTGAGCCGAGCCCGGCCGGCGCGGGTTCAAGACTCGCGCGCAAGATGATAGAGGAGGCGGGTGCAAAAGGAGGCGACCATGCGTCTTTTCGTACCCGCCTTGCTCTCGCTCGCCGTCCCGGCGGCGCTCGCCGCCGCGCCGGCCCAGCCACGCGGCGCCGACATGCTCGGCCACCGGCAATGCGCCCCGCCCGGAGCGATGTTCGCCAAGGGCCGCGCGTCGCGGGCGGGCCCACACCGGCTGGACGAGGAGCCCCCGGCGCAGGCCTATCTGACGGTCTTGCGGACGTTCGACTACTGCCCGGTGCCTGCCCTGTTGCGCGAGGAGCCGTCCAGGGGTCGCTAGCCCTTGAAGCCCTGCGCGACGACATACCATTCGGACGAGCCCTTGCGGCTCGCCGGCGGCTTGGCGTGCTTGACGGTGGCGAAAAGCCGCTTGAGCTCGGCGACGAGAGTGTTGTCGGCGCCGCCGGCCAGCACCTTGGCGACATAGGCGCCGCCCGGCTTCAGCATCTCGGCGGCGAATTCGAGTCCGGCCTCGACCAGGGCCATGGTGCGCAGATGGTCGGTCTGCGGATGGCCGACCGTGTTCGCCGCCATGTCGGAGAGGACGAGGTCGGCCGGACCGCAGAGCGCTTCCCGAAGCCGCTCCGGCGCGGCCTCGTCCATGAAGTCCATCTGCAGCAGGATCGCGCCGTCGATCGGCTCGGTCGGCAGAAGATCGATGCCGACCAAAGTCGCGCGCGGCAGGCGCTTGCGCACCACCTGCGCCCAGCCGCCCGGCGCCACCCCGAGGTCGACGATCCGCTCGGCGCCTTTCAGGAAGCCGAAGCGCTCGTCCAGCTCGATCAGCTTGTAGGCGGCGCGGCTGCGATAGCCCTCCGCCTTGGCGCGCTTCACATAGGGATCGTTCAATTGCCGCTCGAGCCATTTGGTCGAGCCGACCTTGCGGCCCTTCGCGGTTCGGACCCGGGTGGTCACTTCAATATCCTCCCCTGCATTTGCAGGGGAGGGGGACCGTCCGAAGGACGGTGGAGGGGCCTTCTTCCCGAAAGAGGCCCCTCCACCGCGCTACGCGCGGTCCCCCTCCCCCGGAAATCCGGGGGAGGACTATCTCTCGTCCCCTCACAATCTATGCCCGTCCTTGGCCATCAGCGAGCGGAGGATGCCTTCGCGGATGCCGCGGTCGGCGATGCCCAAGGTCTTCGCCGGCCAGATGTCCATGATCGCCTCGAGGATCGCGCAGCCGGCGACGACGAGGTCGGCGCGGTCGCTGCCGATGCAGGGCAGCTGGGCACGCTCCTCGACGCTCATGTGCGAGAGCATCGCATTGACCGCGCGCATCGATTCGGCGGGCATCAAGAGGCCGTCGACGGCGCGCCGGTCGTAGCTCGGCAGAGCGAGGTGGACGCTGGCGAGGGTGGTCACCGTGCCGCTGGTCCCGAGCAGCCGGATGTTGTCGCGCCCCGGCGGAAGCAGAGCCGAGAAATGGCGGAAGGCGTGGCGGACGCGCTCCTTCATCCGGCCGTAGGCGGCGAGCCGCTCGGCGGCGTCGGCGAAGTCGCGGCCCTCGCTCTCGGTCAGCGAGACGACGCCCCACGGCGCGCTCCACCAGCATTTGATCTTGGGGATCGAATCGCCGTCGGTGTCGACGAGGACCAATTCGGTCGAGCCGCCGCCGATGTCGAAGATGAGGGCCGGGCCCTCGCCCGGCTCGAGCAGGCGGTGGCAGCCGAGCATCGCCAGCCGCGCCTCCTCCTCCGGCGCGATGATCTCGAGCACGATTCCGGTCTCGCGCCGCACCCGCTCGACGAACTGGCGGCCGTTGACCGCGCGGCGGCAGGCCTCTGTGGCGACCGAGCGCGAAAGGGTGACCCGACGGCGGCAGAGCTTCTCGGCGCAGACGGCGAGGGCGGCGACCGCCCGGTCCTGCGCGTCGGCGCTGATCTTGCCGCTGGTGGCGAGCCCCTCGCCGAGCCGGACGACGCGCGAGAAGGCGTCGATGACGACGAAGCCCTCCTCGGCCGGGCGGGCGATCAGAAGCCGGCAATTGTTGGTGCCGAGATCGAGCGCGCCGTAGCAATGTCGGGGGTGCCGTCGCCGCTCGGGGAGCGGGGGTGCTGCCGACTCGGCCGGATCGGGTACCGGCGGGAGCGGAGCCGTCGCGGCCTGCTGCGCCATGGCGAAACACTCTTATGTTCTCGTTTCCGACCGGGCGCGGACGCCCGGCCGTGACTTGCGCCCTGTTTACGGGGCAGGGATCGTTTCGGCAAGGGAGGGGTCGGCCGGGTAGTGTCTCAGTTTGAATCTGGCTCCGCTTTGGCAAACTGGGCGCAGCCTGAAAGGAGGTGATCGAAGTGCGCTTTAAGCTGCGCATGAGGCCTCCGGTGACCTCTCGGTTCGATTCCGGGTTAATGGCGTAACGGTAGCGCGCACCACGGGAGGTTCAGACGGCCCGCTTTTGTAGGTCCCTCATAACGGCGCGATCGATCGCGTCGACGGGGCGCTTCTTTCCGCGGGGGCCTTAGGCGTGGGGCTCGTCCTCACCGTCCAAGATTGAATTTATCTCCCGAAGCTCGTCTTGAAGCTCGGCGGCCACATCGGCGTAGTCGGGCAGTCCCATACCCTGACGGCGTTCCCAGCCTGCCCCGCCCTTCACCCGAAAGTCGATGTCCTCCAGTTGCGCGGCAATCCTTGCGCGTGCCTCAACCAGCTGATCTCTCGTGGATGGGTCCAGCGCCATCGGGCCTCCTTGCCTTCCGCTAAGCATATAGGAGGCGGCGCGAAGGCGACAGGCTCAGCGGCTAATTTGAAACTGAGACACTATCGTTGGCCGGCGCCGTCTCCGGGAGGGATCGAGCCTTGACCGCCCGGAAGGCGGGTCCTATCTCGCGGCCCGCGCTGCCCGATCGTCTAATGGTAAGACTACGGACTCTGACTCCGTCAATCGAGGTTCGAATCCTCGTCGGGCATCCAATCCACGATCCGGTAGAGATCACCCCTTGCGGGCGCGGGCCTCGGCGATGGCGGCCCTGAGGGCGTCGTAGCCGACGGCGCCCTGGAGGATCCGGTCGCCGACCACGAAGGTGGGCGTGCCGCTCGCCTTGAGGGCGCCGGCGAGGCGGTAGTTGCGCTCGAGCTCGCCCTGGGAGTCGGCGGGCGCCGCGGCTTCGCCCGGAAGCCCGGCCGCCTGCCGCGCCCTGGCGATCGTCTCGGAGCCGGGCCGGCCGGCGGCGAACAAGGCGTCGTGGAACGGCTTGAACTTGCCGGCCGCGGCCGCGGAGAGGCTGGCCTGGGCGGCGGCTTCGCTGTCGGGGCCGAGCACCGGCCATTCGCGCCAGACGACCTTCAGCTTCGGGTCCTCCTTGAGCAGGCGATCCACGTCGGCATTGCTTCGCCGGCAATAGGGGCAGGCATAGTCGAAGAATTCGACGAGGGTGACGTCGCCGTCTCTGGCGCCGGCCCAGGCGCCGGCGAACGGCGTCTCGATCGCGGCACGGTTGGCCTCGATCGCCTTCAGCGCCTCGTTCGCCTCGAGCCGCTGCATCGCCTCGGGGAGCAGCTCGGGGTGCGTCAGCACATAATCCCTGACGATCGGGCCGGAGAAAGCGAACATCGCGCCCGCGCCGAGCAAAGCGCCGAGCAGGGCCGCGGCGAGCGCGCCCTTCCAGCTGGCGAAGAAGGGCGCCGCGCGCGGCTCAGCGCCGGCCGTCGTCGCCAGGCTTCTTCTCGCGCTCGACCTCGGTCTTCGACACCATCGCGATGTCCTGGGCGCGAATCCAGTCGGACGTGCCGGTCGGGATGGCGCTCAACGCCTGCTCGGCATTGGCGAGGGCGAGCTTCGACTGGCCTTCCAGATTGTAGCGCTCGGCCGTCGCCAGCGCGGCGCGGCCCTCGTCGCCTTCGCGGTCGTAGACGATGCCGAGCTGGTACCAGGCGTCGGGGTTCGAATTGTCGCGGGCGATGGCCGATCGCAGCACCTGCTTGGCTTCCGGGAAATTCTTCGGGTTCTCGGTCGCTATCAGCGCGTGGCCGAACAAAGCGGCGATCAAGGGCTGGTCCGGCGCCTGGGCGATCGCCTCCCTAAGCGACGTCAGGGCTTCCGCGGGCTTGCCCGATTCGAGCAGGATCTGGCCCCTCAGCTCGAGATAGAAGGGATCCTTCGGATGGTCGCGCAGCAGGCTGTCGACCTCGGCCAGAGCCTTGTCCGGATAGGCGCTCTTGTGCCAGGCATAAGCCCGCGCATAGCGCGCCGGCTCGCTCTTGTTGCTCTCGGGATAGAGCACCAATGTGCGCTGCGGATCGTTGACGAAGCCGAGCAATTTGGCCTTGACCCGCTGGAAGCGCGCCTCGAGCGCCGGATCGGTCGGCGCGTCCCAGGCGGGCGATTTCTTCAGCGCCTGCTCGAGCGCCGCGATCCGCTCCTGGTTGAGCGGATGGGTGCGCGAATAGGCATCGTCCTGCGGCACGGAATAGCGATATTCCTGGTTCTGGATCTTGCCGAAGAACTGCATCAGGCCCTTGCCGCTGACTCCGGCCTTGGCGAGGAACGAGGCGCCGGCCTGGTCGGCCGAGCTTTCCTGGGTGCGGCTGAAGGCGAGGAACTTGCCCATCGCCGCCTGCTGCCCGGCCATCATGATGCCCGCGCCGGCGTCGCCCGCGCCCGCGGCGATCGCGGCCGCGCCGAGGATCAGCGAGAGGAGCATGATTCCGGTCGCGACCTTCACGCCCTCCTGCATGCGCAGGACGTGGCCGCCGGTGATGTGGCCGATCTCGTGGGCGATGACCCCCTGGACCTGGTTGACGTTGTCGGCCGCGGCGATCAGCCCCGAATGGATGTAGACGGTCTGTCCGCCCGCCACGAAGGCGTTGATCGAGGGGTCCGAGAGCAGGACGATCTGGACGTTCTCGGGCCTGAGCCCGGCCGCCTGGATGATCGGCCGCTCCATGTCGCGGAACAATTGCTCGGTCTCCGCATCGCGAAGCACCGACTGCGCCATCGCCGGGCGCACGGCGACCGCGAAGCTCAGCAAGAGGAGCATCAGCAGTCGGGCGGCGAAGACCGCGGGGTGGCGGCAGGCGCGCAACGTTTCGGCCATGGCGCTCCCCTGCCTCCGCCGCCCTGAACGGGGCATGAGCGCGGCCCTGGTCCAGCGCGCGCCCGTCCCCAGCTTGCCCATCACGGCCCGAACGTGCGCTGCCACCAGCCGCGCCGCGGCGGCGAACCGTCGTCGGCTTCGTCCTCGGCTTCGGAAGCCTCGCCGTCCGACGCCGGCGCGGTGGGCGCCTCGCCGGGATCGTTGGCGGCGGCGGGGGCGGGCGCCGGCTCGTCGGCCGCGGCCGGTTCCTCGGCCTTCTTGCGACGGCTGCGCTTCGGCTTGGCCGGCGGCTCCTCGGGCGCCGGGGCCTCGGCCGCCGGCGCCTCGACAGGGGCCGGTTCGGCTTCGGCCGGGGCAGCTTCGACCGGAGCAGCTTCGACCGGAGCAGTCTCCGCCGGTGCCTCCGCGTCCTTGCGGCGGGCACGCGGGCGTCGGCGGCCTTTCGGCTTCTCCTCCTCGGCCGGCGCCTCCTCGATCGCCGGAGTGGCTTCCGGCTCCGGCACCTCGGTCAGCGATTCGACCGCTTCCTCGGGCGACTGGGCGGAATCGGCTTCGTGCAGCTCCTCGCCCTCGGCGCCCCGGCGCCGCCCGCCGCGGCGGCCGCGGCGGCGGCGGCGTTTCCGGCCGTGAGCGTCCTCGTCGCTCTCGTCGCGGGGCGGACGCGCCTCGGCGCCCTCGCGAGGCCGGCGCGGCTCGCGGGCCGGCGCCTCTTCGGGCTCCTCCTCCGATTCGTCCTCGGCCTCCTCTTCGTAGACCTCGTCTTCCTCGGGCTCGGGCGCCGGGGCTTCGATCCGCGGCCGGACGGCCGGCGGCGGGCCGAGCGATTCGACCGCCATCTTGGCGCCCTCGAAGCTCTCTTCGATCAGCACCTCGACGACGACTCCGTAGCGCTCTTCGATCTCGCCGATCTCGCCGCGCTTGCGGTTGAGCACGTAGACCGCCGCCTCGCGGCCGGCGCGAAGCACGATCCGGCTGCCGCGGCCGCGCGCCGCCTCGTCCTCGAGCATGCGCAGAGCCGACAGACCGGACGAAGCCGCGGTCCGCACCAGGCCGGTGCCTTCGCAATGCGGGCAGGGCTTGGTCGAGGCCTCGAGAACGCCGGTGCGCAGGCGCTGCCGGCTCATCTCCATCAGGCCGAACGAGGAGATGCGGCCGACCTGGATCCGGGCGCGGTCGTTCTTGAGCGCCTCCTTCATCGCCTTCTCGACCTTGCGGATATGGCCGTTCGATTCCATGTCGATGAAGTCGATGACGATCAGCCCGGCCATGTCGCGAAGGCGAAGCTGGCGGGCGATCTCGGCCGCCGCCTCGAGGTTGGTCGCGTAGGCGGTCTGCTCGATATTGTGCTCGCGGGTCGAGCGGCCCGAATTGATGTCGATCGAGACCAGGGCCTCGGTCGGGTTGATCACCAGGTATCCGCCCGATTTCAGCTGCACGACCGGATGGTACATGGCGGCGAGCTGGTCCTCGGCGCCGCAGCGCTGGAAGAGCGGCACGGTGTCGACGTAATTCTTCACTCGCCGCACATGGCTCGGCATCAGCAGCTTCATGAAGTTGCGCGCCGCCTTGTAGCCCTCCTCGCCCTCGACGATCACCTCGTCGATGTCGCGGTTGTAGATATCGCGGATGGCGCGCTTCACGAGGTCGCTGTCGCCGTAGATGAGCGCCGGCGCGGAGCTGCCCAAAGTGCGCTCCCGGATCTCGTCCCAAAGCCGGGCGAGATAGTCGAAGTCCCGCTTGATCTCGGTCTTGGTGCGGCTGAGGCCGGCGGTCCTGACGATGCAGCTCATGCTGTTCGGCAGGTTGAGGTCGGCCATGATCTGCTTCAGGCGCTTCCTGTCCGAGCCGTTCGAGATCTTGCGGCTGATGCCGCCGCCGTGGCTGGTGTTGGGCATCAGCACGCAATAGCGGCCGGCGAGGCTCAGATAGGTGGTGAGCGCGGCGCCCTTGTTGCCGCGCTCTTCCTTGACGACCTGGACGAGCAGCACCTGGCGGCGGCGGATGACGTCCTGGATCTTGTAGCGGCGCCTCAGATTCTGGCGCTTGCGGCGAAGCTCGTCGGCCGCGTTCTCCTCGGGCGCGCTCTCGGCGGATTCGGGCAAAGCGGGTGCATCGTCGTCGCCTTCTTCGCTCTCGCCGTCGGATTCGACAAATCCGTTCTGGTCACCGCCGTCGATCGCGTCCCGGCCCTGGTCATGATCGTCGTCGTCGCGATCCTCGTAGCGCGCGTCCTCGGCGGCGCGCAGGCGCTCCTCCTCGGCGGCGTGCTCGGCTTCCTCGCGGAGCAAAGCCTCCCGGTCCTCGCGCGGGATCTGGTAGTAATCGGGGTGGATTTCCGAGAAGGCGAGGAAGCCGTGGCGGTTCCCGCCGTAATCGACGAACGCCGCCTGCAGCGACGGCTCAACCCTGGTTACCTTGGCGAGATAGATGTTGCCCTTGAGCTGCTTGTGCTCGGCGGACTCGAAATCAAATTCCTCGATCCGATTCCCTTTGACGACGGCCACCCGGGTCTCTTCCTGGTGGCGCGCGTCGATCAACATGCGCATGGTCATTAAGTTCACTCCACACGCGCTCAGCCGCCGTCGATAGGCGGCGCCGCGCGCGCTCGAATTGGGACGAAGGCGCGGCCGGTCCGGCGCGTGCCCCCTCTGTCCGGGTTGCAATGAAAGGATGTGCCTCTGCTGCGAAAGGCAGGCCGGCGACGAACGCGGGCCGCAGCGTTCCCGGCACGGCGCCCCTCATCGGGGGGCGGAGCGTTTCGGGAAAGAAATACCTCATGCAGCGTCAACCTTGGTGGCCGGCCGCGATACGGGGCCGGCGCTAATCTCACGGCCCAAGATGCGAAGCCCGAGGTCGCGCTTCAATATCGGCCGATGCGGTTTGCTAGCACCTGCCCCGCCGAGCGGCAACCGGCAACGCTGCGGACAGCGCCGATTTCTCTGGACCCGCGAAGCGAGGACGCGGCAGGAAAGGCCATGCGCCGCCGCCTCGCGCCCCTCCTCGCCGCCTTGCTGCTCGCCGCCTGCGGCAAGGGCCCGGCCGACGGCAACGGAGTCACGATCGATCTCGACAAGGCCTCGACCGCAAGCGCGTCCGGACCGCTGCCGCGCATCTACGGCGCGCGCTCGGCCGACCGGCCGCTCGTGGTCCTCGACCCCGGCCATGGCGGCCGCGATCCGGGCGCCATCTCTCCGTACGGCGACCGGCGCGAGAAGGACGTCACCCTTGCCGTCGCCGGGGCGATCCGCGACGCGCTCGCCGCGTCCGGCAAGGTCCGGGTGGCGATGACCCGCGAGGACGACCGATTCCTCGTCCTCAAGGACCGCTACGAGATCGCACGACGCCTCGGCGCCGACCTGTTCATCTCGATCCACGCCGACGCCGCTCCGCAGGGCGACGCGGCGCGCGGCGCGACCATCTACACGCTCTCCGAAGTCGCCTCCGACCGCGAGGCGGCCCTGCTCGCCGACCAGCAGAACCAGTCGGACCGGATCGGCGGCGCCGCGCTCGGCGCCGACAGCGGCGTCAACCGGATCCTCATCGACCTCGCCCAGCGCGAGAGCATGGACGTCTCGGCCGATTTCGCCGCCCTGCTCAAGCGCGAAGGCTCGCCTTATTTCCCCTTCCGCCCGGAATATCACCGCTTCGCGTCGCTGGTCGTGCTGAAGGCGCCGGACGTGCCCTCGATCCTGTTCGAGACCGGCTACCTGACCAACCCGGCCGACGCCGCCTACATCCAGTCGGCGGAGGGCCGGAACCAGATCGCGCTGGGCATGAAGAGCGCGATCGAGACCCATTTCGCCCGCCGCCGGGTCAAGCTCGCCGAGCGCTGATAGGACGCGCGGGATACGTCACCCCGGACTTGATCCGGGGTCCACCTTCTGAGGCCGACGTAGCGCAAGGCAGGTGGATGCCGGATCAGGTCCGGCATGACGGGTTTCATTCGAGGCGCCTTCACCCCTCGCTTTTCATCGGCTAGAGCCTTGCTTCAGATGACGTCCGAAGCCGCGACCCCCACCCCCTCCCCACCCTACCGCGAAGCGGCCGGCCGCGCGGGCGGCGCCGTCCGCCGCGCCTGGGCGAAATGGTGGGTCAAGGTTCTGGCGGTCCTCGCCGCGATCCCGATCCTGCTCTATTTCCTGCTCTGGCTGCTCTTCGCCCGCGGGCTCCCCTCGGCGGAGACCCTGCTCACCTACCAGCCGCCGCTCCCGTCCGAGGTGCGCGACATCAACGGCGAGCCGGTCCAGAGCTTCGCCCGCGAGCGGCGGGTCGAGCTCGCCTACGACGAATTCCCGCAGCAGCTGATCGACGCCTTCACCTCGGCCGAGGACAAGACCTTCTTCACCCACGGCGGGCTCGACTATCCGGGCTTCATCAAGGCGGTCGTCAACTACACGCTGCACCTCGGCAGCGGCGAGCGGGTCGCCGGCGGCTCGACCATCACCCAGCAGGTCGCCAAGAACCTGCTCGTCGGCAACGAATATTCGGTCACCCGCAAGATCAAGGAGGCGTTCCTCGCCCGCCGGATCGAGCATGTGTTGTCGAAGCAGCAGATCCTCGAAATCTACCTCAACCAGATCTTCCTCGGCCGCAACGCCTACGGCGTCCAGGCGGCGTCGCGCGCCTATTTCGACAAGGACGTCGACCAGCTCACCCTGCCGGAAATGGCCTATCTCGCCATCCTTCCCAAGGCGCCGAACAATTATGATCCCGACACCCGCGCCGACCGCGCCATCGCCCGCCGCAACTGGGTGCTCGCCGAGATGGAGAAGAACGGCAAGATCAGCGCCGAGCAACGCGCCGAGGCGCAGGCGGCGCCGCTCGGCATCGTCCGAGGCCCGCAGAACAGCGTCCGCAACATCGGCGGCTATTTCATGGAGGAGCTTCGCCGAGAGCTGATCGCCCGCTACGGCGAGGGGACCGAGAAGGGGCCCAACGGAGTCTATACCGGGGGCCTGTGGGTCCGCTCGTCGATCGACGTCCCCAAGCAGGTCGCGGCCGAGACGGCGCTTCGAGACGGCCTGTTGCGCTACGACGGGATCCACGGTTGGAACGATCCCAAGATCGTCATCGACGTGAACGGGGACTGGCGCGGAGCGCTGGCCCGCGCGCCGTTCGGGGTCGGCTATCCCGACTGGCAGGAAGCGGTGGTGCTGTCCAAGTCGGCGGGCATGGCGCGGATCGGCTTCGTCGACGGCAGCCAGGGCAACCTTCCCGCCGGCAACGCGGCGATGCCGAAGCGCGGCACCGGCACCCCCGCCTTCGACTTCCTGCGCCCCGGCACGGTCATCGCGGTCAAGCGCAGCGGCTCCGACTGGATGCTGAAGTCGATCCCGGACATCAGCGGCGGGATGGTCGTCGAGGAGGTCGCCTCGGGCCGGATCCTCGCCATGCAGGGCGGCTGGGATCTTCGCCTCGGCGACTACAACCGGGCGACGCAGGCGATGCGGCAGCCCGGATCGACCTTCAAGCCGGTGGTCTATTCCGCGGCCCTCGACAACGGCCTGACCCCGGCTTCGATCATCGTCGACGGCCCGTTCTGCGTCTGGCAGGGCGCCGGGCTCGGCAACAAATGCTTCCGCAACTTCTCGGGCGGAAATGCGGGCCCGCAGACGATGCGCTGGGGCGTCGAGCAGTCGCGCAACCTGATGACGGTGAGGACCGCCAACACGATCGGCATGGACAAGGTCACCCGCCGCGCCCGCGAGCTCGGCGTCGGCGAATATCCCAATTACCTCGCCATCGCGCTCGGCGCCGGCGAGACGACGGTCCTGCGGATGACCAACGCCTTCTCGATGCTGGCGAACAGCGGGCGGGCGCTGAAGCCGAGCCTGATCGACTATATCCAGGACAGGAACGGCCACGTCATCTACCGCGCCGACACCCGCCCCTGCGACGGCTGCAACGCGCCCGACTGGGACGGCAAGCCGATGCCGCGCCCGCCGCTCCGCACCAAGCAGGTGGTCGATCCGATGACCGCCTACCAGATGATCCACATCCTCGAAGGCGTTGTGCAGCGAGGCACCGCGGTCGTGCTTCGCGACCTCAAGCGCCCCCTGTTCGGCAAGACCGGCACCACCTCGGGCCCGACCAACGTCTGGTTTATCGGCGGCTCGCCGGAGATCGTCGCCGGGGTCTATATGGGTTTCGACCAGCCGCGGCCGATGGGCGGCTACGCCCAGGGCGGAACGCTCGCCGCGCCGATCTTCAAGCAGTTCGCGCTGGCCGCGTTCAAGGACATGCCCGCCATCCCGTTCCGGATCGCGCCCGGAATCCGGATGGTGAGGATAGACCGGCGCTCGGGCCAGAAGGTGTTCGGCGCCTGGCCGACCGACGATCCCAAGGCGGCGGTGATCTGGGAGGCGTTCAAGCCCGAGAGCGAGCCGCGTCGGACCTTCGGCCGGGACGAGACGGCGGAGGCCGCCGCTCCGGTCAAGGCCGCTCGCCGAGCCGCGCCGGCGCAGACCCAGCAGCAGCGCGACAGCGACTTCTTGCAAAATCAGGGCGGCATTTACTAGGCCGTCACCCAACCCCGTCGCCCCAGCGCAGGCTGGGGCCCATGCTGACTCGGTGCAGAGCACTAGAATCAGCAGGGATGCCAGCCTTCGCCGGCATGACGCTTTCGGAGTTTTAGAATGCGCGCAGAAGCGCAAGCCTATGTCGACCAGGTCCAGTCGGCGCTCGCCCTCCTCCGCCGGTTCCTCGACTGGGACCGGGCGCTGGCGCGGCTCGACGAATTGAACGCCCGCGTCGAGGACCAGGCTCTGTGGAACGACCCCAGGGCCGCGCAGGAGGTGATGCGCGAGCGCCGCCGGCTCGACGAGGCGATCGCCGCCACCCGCGGCATCGAGCGCGAGCTTGATGACACGGTCGAGCTCGCCGAGATGGCCGAGGCGGAAGGCGACGATTCCCTGGTCGACGACGCAGTCCGCTCATTGGCCGAGCTCGCCGAGCGCGCCGAGCAGGACAAGGTCAAGGCCCTGCTAGCCGGCGAGGCCGATGCCAACGACACCTATATCGAGATCAATTCCGGCGCCGGCGGCACCGAATCGAACGACTGGGCCGGGATGCTGCAGCGCATGTACACGCGCTGGGCCGAGCGCCACGGAATGAAGGTCGAGCTGATCGACCATCACGCCGGCGAGCAGGCTGGGATCAAGTCCGCGACCCTGCTGGTCAAGGGCGAGAACGCCTATGGCTACGCCAAGACCGAGAGCGGCGTGCACCGGCTGGTCAGGATCAGCCCCTATGACAGCTCGGCCCGCCGCCACACCAGCTTCGCCTCGGTCTGGGTCTATCCGGTGATCGACGACAATATCGAGATCGAGGTCAACGAAAGCGAGCTCAGGATCGACACCTACCGCGCGTCCGGAGCGGGCGGCCAGCACATCAACACCACGGATTCGGCGGTGCGGATCACCCACCTGCCCACCGGAATCGTCGTCCAGTGCCAGAATCAGCGCTCGCAGCACAAGAACAAGGCCGAGGCCTTCAACCAGCTGCGCGCCAAGCTGTACGAGGCCGAGCTCCAGAAGCGCGAGGCGGAGGCCAACGCGACTGCGGCCGGCAAGACCGACATCGGCTGGGGCCACCAGATCCGCTCCTATGTCCTCCAGCCCTATCAGCTGGTGAAAGACCTCAGGACCGGCGTGACCTCGACCTCGCCCGGCGACGTGCTCGACGGCGACCTCGACCGCTTCATGGCCGCCGCGCTGTCGCAGCGCGTCACCGGCGAGAAAGTGGACGTCGAAGATGTGGAATAAGTCGGCGGTCCTCGCTGTGTCCCTCGCCGCGGCCCTCGCCGCCTGCCACAAGGCGGCGCCCGAGAATCCCTTCCCGCTCCCCAAGCGCCCGGTCTCGCCGATCGTCTCGCCGCGCTACTCGAACGAGGATGCCCGCGACAGCGTCAAGGAAGCGCAGACGGTGATGGCGCTCGCCGACCTGAAGCCGGGCATGTCGGCCGCCGACATCGGCGCCGGCGAGGGCTATTACACCGTCCGCCTAGCGCCGCTGGTCGGCAGGAAGGGCCGGGTCCTCGCCGAGGACATCGTGCCCGAGACCCGCGACAACCTCGCCCGCCGGGTCCAGCGCGAGAATCTCGACAATGTCGCGGTCAAGCTCGGCAAGCCGAGCGACCCGCTGCTTCCGGACCGGTCGTTCGACCGCATCTTCATGATCCACATGTATCATGAGATCGAGCGGCCGAGCGAGTTCCTCTGGCATTTGCGCGACGATCTGAAGCCGGGGGGACGGATCGTCGTCGTCGACGCCGACCGGCCGACCGACCGCCACGGCACTCCGCCCAAGCTTCTGATCTGCGAGTTCGGCGCCATCGGCTACGAGCTCACCCGCTTCGAACGGCTGACCCAGGATTCCTATTTCGCCCAGTTCGAGCCCAACGCCCCCAAGCCCGAGCCGTCCCAGATCCGCGTCTGCGAGGTGTAATCGCTGTCCTCCCTGTCGGCGCAGCCGATGGGGAGGGGGACCATGCGAAGCATGGTGGAGGGGCTATCGGCGTCGTCAGCCCCTCCACCAGCCTGCGGCTGGTCCCCCTCCCCATGGAGCTTCGCTCACAGGGAGGACTTATTCCCCCTAAAGCAGCCCCAGCGCCCGGAAGCTGGTCGTCTCCTCGCCGCCGAGCACCAGATGGTCGATCAGCCGGACGCCGATCGAGCGGACGACTTCGGCGAGGCGGCGGGTCGAGTCGCGGTCGGCCTCGCTCGGCTCGGCATTGCCGCTCGGATGGTTGTGGGCGACGACGATCCCGTCCGCGCCGAGCCGCAGCGCCGAAGCGGCGATGGCGGCAACCGGGAGCGCGACGTCATCGGCCTCACCCGCCGCTTCCACCGTCATGCCGAGCAGTTTCTGCTCCGGGTCGAGGTGGATGACGACGATGCGCTCAGCCTCGGCGGCGGCAAACATCGGGGCGAGAATTCTCGCCGCATCCTCGGCGGTGGCGATGCGCATCGCACCCGCCTTGCCACTCCCGTCCCTCCTCGCGGCGCAACGTTTCATCCGAAACGGAGTCCGTAATGGATTGACCCGCGCCAGCTTGGAAAGCGGATCGCCACCCGGCATAGGGGGAGCATGCAGCCCTACCAGCAGCTTCTCGCCCGAATCCTCGCCGAGGGAAGGCCGCAGCCGGACCGGACCGGGACGGGCACCCTGTCGGTCTTCGGCCATCAGATGCGCTTCGATCTCGCCGACGGTTTCCCGCTGGTCACCACCAAGAAGCTGCACCTGAGGTCGATCATCGTCGAGTTGCTCTGGTTCCTGCGCGGGGACACCAACACGAAGTGGCTCAAGGAACGCAAGGTCAGCATCTGGGACGAATGGGCGGACGAGGCGGGCGACCTCGGGCCGGTCTACGGCAAGCAGTGGCGCGACTGGGAGGCGCCGGACGGGCGGCATATCGACCAGATCGCGATATTGCTCGACCTCATCCGCCGCGACCCCGCCTCGCGCCGCCAGATCGTCTCCGCCTGGAACCCGGCCGACCTTCCGAAGATGGCGCTCGCCCCCTGCCACTGCCTGTTCCAGACCCAGGTAGCGAACGGACGGCTCAACCTCCAGCTCTACCAGCGCAGCGCCGACGTCTTCCTCGGAGTGCCCTTCAACATCGCCAGCTACGCGCTTTTGACCCACATGCTCGCCCAGCAGGCCGGGCTCGAGCCGGGGGTGTTCGTCTGGACCGGCGGCGACTGCCATCTCTATTCGAACCACCTCGAGCAGGCCCGCCTCCAGCTCACCCGCGAGCCGCGGCCGCTTCCGACGCTCGTCATCAAGCGCAAGCCCGAAGCCATCGACGCCTACGAGTATGAGGATTTCGAGATCGTCGGCTACGACCCCTATCCCCACATCCCCGCCCCGGTCGCGGTGTGAGCATCGTCACCCTGATCGTGGCCCGCGCCGAGAACGGCGTGATCGGCCGCGACGGGGCGCTGCCCTGGCACCTCCCCGCCGACCTCAAGCGCTTCAAGGCGCTGACCATGGGCGCGCCGATGGTGATGGGCCGCAAGACCTTCGAAAGCCTGCCCGGCATCCTCCCCGGCCGCCGCCACATCGTCCTGACCCGTAATCCCGAGTGGCAGGCGCCGGGGGCAGAGGTCGTGGGAGACGTGCCGGAAGCGCTGCGGGTGGCCGGCGAGCCGCGCGTTTCCGTGATCGGCGGCGCAGAAATCTTCCGCCAGTTCGTCCCCGTTGCCGACCGCGTCGAGCTGACCGAAGTCCACGCCCGCCCCGAGGGCGACACGCTGATGGAACCGTTCGACCGGGCGCATTGGCGGCCGGTTGCCCGGGAGACCCACGGCGCCGAAGCCGGTCGCCCCGCTTTCTCCTTCGTGACTCTGGCACGGGTGGGCTGACCTGCTATGAGGCGCCGCATGGAGCGGCTGGACGGCGGCTCGGCGGTTCCGGCGGCGTTGCGCGGCGGCATCGTCGCGCTCGGCAATTTCGACGGATTCCACAAGGGGCACCAGGCCGTGGTCGGCCGGGCGGTCGCACTTGCGCGCGCCGAGCGGCGCCCGGCCCTGGTCGCGACCTTCGATCCCCATCCGATGCGCTTCTTCCGCCCGGACAGCCCGTGGTTCAGGCTGACCACGATGGACCAGCGCGCCCGGCTGGCCGAGGCGGCCGGAATCGACGGCTTCTACGTCTTCCGCTTCGACGCGGATTTCGCGGCGGCGAGTCCGGAGGCGTTCGTCACCGACTGGCTCGGTGACCGCCTCGGCGCGGCCGGCGTCGTCACGGGCGAGGACTTCACCTTCGGCCGCGCTCGCGCGGGCGACGTCGGCCTGCTCGCCCGCCTGATCCGGGCCGAGGTGGTGCCGCCGGTCAGCGACGGCGGCGCGCCGGTCTCCTCGACCCGGATCCGCGAGGCGCTGCGCGCCGGGGATTGCGAGACGGCGACCCGCCTTCTCACCCGTCCGTTCACCATCGACGGCGTGGTCGAGCATGGCGACAAGCGCGGCCGCGCGATCGGCTATCCGACCGCCAACCTGAGCCTCGACCGCTATCTGCGCCCGCGCTTCGGAGTCTATGCGGTCCACGGCCGCCTGCCCGACGGCCGGCGGCTCGACGGCGCCGCCAATCTCGGCATCCGCCCCACCTTCCAGCCGCCCAAGGAGCTGCTCGAGCCCTATTTCTTCGACTTCGACGGGGACCTCTACGGGCAGACGATCGCCGTCGAACTCGTCTCCTTCCTGCGCCCCGAGGCGAAGTTCGACAGCCTCGACGCGCTCACCGCGCAGATGGCCAAGGATTGCGAGGAAGCGCGGCGGCGGCTGGACAGCAACGGAGAGCTGCCCCTACACCGCTGAAATGGAAGGGGAAGAAGACGAGGCGAAGCCGCCGCGGCGGCGCGGCAAGTGGCGCTATGTGCTGGCCGGAATCGCCGCGCTCGCCGTCTTGCTCTCGCTGATCAACGCGTCCTGGCTGGCGCCGAGGCCGCCCGGCCGGCTGATCGTCGTCGCCAATCGCGGAATCGCGGTACCGTTCGACCCTGCGGGCCTGAAGGACGACGACTGCACCGCCACCCGAATCCGCCCGCCCGGCGACAACCCCTATATCGAGAACACCCTCCCCTCGCTGTACCGCGCGATGAAGACCGGCGCCGACGCCGTCGCGGTCCAGGTCCAGCCGACCAAGGACGGCGACATGGTCGTCTTCCACGACTGGACGCTCGACTGCCGCACCAACGGCCACGGCGTCGTCCGCGAGCACAGCCTCGCCGAGCTGAAGAAGCTGGACGTCGGCTACGGCTACACCGCCGACGGCGGCAGGACCTTCCCGTTCCGGGGCAAGGGCGTCGGCGCCATGCCGAGCGTCGAGGAGCTGCTCCGCGAGCTGCCCCTCTCGCGCATCGTCTTCGTGTTCAAGGGCAAGGATCCGGGCGACGCCGACGCCCTCGTCGCCGCGTTCCATCGCGCGGGGGTGGCGATCGACGACAAATACGCCTTCCAGGGCGATCCGGCGATCGGCGCCAGGATGCGGCAACTGGTCCCCGGCGCCTGGTTCAACGACGGTGTCGGCGCAAAGGCCTGCCTCGAGTCCTACGTGAAGACCGGCTGGACCGGCTTCACCCCGGCGAGCTGCCGGAACACGACCGTGATCGTGCCCTTGAACTATCGCTGGGCCCTGTGGGGCTGGCCCTACCGCTTCCTCGACCGGATGGCGAAGGCGAACAGCCGGGTGGTGATCTGGGGCTCCTACGAGAACGGCAACGTTGCCGCACTCGACCACCCCGAGCAATACGACCAGGTCCCGGCCGATTTCCACGGCTGGCTCTGGGTGGACGATTTCTACAATATGGGCCCGGCGCTTCAGCGCTAAGCCCCGTCATTTCGAGCGAAGCGAAGCAATCCAGAGCTTCGCGTGCGACGGCGCCGTGTTGGATTGCCGCGTCGCTTCGCTCCTCGCAATGACGAGGCCCGCCCCCGCTGGACGCCCGCGCGGCCTGCGGCTAAGCCGCGCCGCAATGTCCGACAGACCAGATTACCGCGACACGGTCTTCCTTCCGAAGACCGATTTCCCGATGAAAGCCGGGCTCGCCGCCAAGGAGCCGGCGATCCTCGCGCGCTGGGCGGAGATGGACCTCTACGCTCGCCTCAGGAAGGCCCGTGAGGGCCGGAAACGCTTCATCCTCCACGACGGCCCGCCCTACGCCAATGGCGACATCCACATGGGCCACGCGATGAACAAGATTTTGAAGGACATCGTCGTCCGCTCCCAGTCGCTGCTCGGCAAGGATGCGCCCTACGTGCCCGGCTGGGATTGCCACGGCCTTCCCATCGAATGGAAGATCGAGGAGCAGTACAGGAAGAAGAAGCTCGACAAGGACGCCGTGCCGCCGCGCGAGTTCCGCGCCGAATGCCGCGCCTATGCCGAGAAATGGGTCGCCATCCAGTCCGAGCAGTTCCAGCGCCTCGGAGTGATGGGCGAATGGGACGATCCGTATCTCACCATGAAGTTCGAGGCCGAGGCGAAGATCGTCGAGGAGCTCCTGAAGTTCGCCGAGACCGGCCAGCTCTACCGCGGCGCCAAGCCGGTCATGTGGAGCCCCGTGGAGAAGACCGCGCTGGCCGAGGCCGAGGTCGAGTATGAGGAGATCACCTCCACCCAGATCGACGTGGCGTTCGAGATCGCTCACGCCCCGAATTCACGTGTGATTGAAGAAGCTATTCGGGCGATAGGCAGTGCCTATGTACGTGCCGTCGTATGGACGACCACGCCTTGGACTATCCCAGTTAATCAGGCCATCGCCTTCAACCCGGAGATCGATTACGCGTTGATCGACGAAGGAGGCGTTCAGGCCCGCTACCTCGTTGCAGAGTCTCTCATTCCCGAATTTCAGCGCCGGACCGGCATCGTCTCCGGAGATATTCAGCGCATCCCGGGACACGCCCTGTTAGGGACAACGGGACGCCACCCGATGCACCGCCTCGGCGGCTTCTTTGCGAAGCCCCGTCCTTTCCTCCCTGCCGAGCATGTCACCACCGACGCGGGCACCGGCCTCGTCCACATGGCACCCGACCATGGCGAGGAGGATTTCCTCGTCTGCAAGGCGGCGGGCATCGATCCGGTCTTCGCGGTCGACGATGGCGGCTTCTACCGGCCGGACTGGGAATGGCTCGGCGGCCAGGGCAGCGTGATCAACAACAAGTTCAACGCGCCCGACGGGCCGATCTGCTCGGACCTGCGCGAGGCGGGCGGGCTGCTCGCGGCCTCGGCCGACTTCAGGCATTCCTACCCGCATTCCTGGCGCTCCAAGGCCAAGATCATCTTCCGCTGCACCCCCCAATGGTTCATCCCGATGGACAAGGATCTGCCCTGGCTGCCGTGGGACGGGCGGCTGGGCGGGGATTCCGATTATCCGACCAACCCTGAAGGCGACACGCTGCGTTCCAGCGCGCTCCGCGCCATCCGCAACGGCCGCTGGGTCCCGGAAAAGTCCCGCAACCGCATCTACGCGATGGTCGAGGGCCGGCCGGACTGGGTGATCAGTCGCCAGCGCGCCTGGGGCGTTCCGATCGCGCTCTACGTCGACCGCAAGACCGGCGACTATCTCAAGGACGCGGCGGTCAACAGCCGGATCATCCGTGCCTTCCACGAAGGCGGGGCGGACGCCTGGTTCGGCGCCGACCACCAGGCCATGCTCGGCACCGGCTACAGCCTCGAGGATTACGAGCCGGTCACCGACATCCTCGACGTCTGGTTCGACAGCGGCTCGACCCACGCCTACGTGATCGAGGCGCGTTACGGGCCGCACACCCGCGCCGACCTCTATGTGGAGGGCTCGGACCAGCATCGCGGCTGGTTCCAGTCGTCGCTGCTCGAGAGCTGCGGCACCCGCGGCCGGGCGCCGTTCGAGGCCGTGCTCACCCACGGCTTCGCGCTGGACCGCGACGGGCGCAAGATGTCGAAATCGATCGGCAACACGGTCGATCCGCTCGCCGTCATCAAGGAGAGCGGCGCCGACATCCTGCGCCTGTGGGCCGCCTCGACCGACTATTTCGAGGACGTGCGCATCGGCAAGGAGGTGCTCGCCACCACCACCGACGCTTATCGCAAGATACGCAACACCTTCCGCTACCTGCTGGGCGCGCTCGACGGCTTCGCCGAGGACGAGCGGGTGACCGCGGCCGGGATGCCGGAGCTGGAGCGCTATATGCTCCACCGCCTCGCCGAGCTCGACGCCGAGCTCAAGGCGGCGGCGGAAGGGTTCGACTTCAACCGCTACAGCCGGCTGATCGCGACCTTCGCGCAGGACGACCTCTCCGCCTTCTTCTTCGACATTCGCAAGGACAGCCTCTATTGCGACTCGCCGTCGTCGCCGAAGCGTCGTGCCTACCGGACCGTGCTCGACACCGTCTTCCACGCCCTGGCGAGGTGGCTGGCGCCGATCCTGTGCTTTACCACCGAGGAGGTCTGGCTGACCCGTTATCCCGACGGCGGCTCCGTCCACCTGCTCGAATGGCCCGAGATCGACTCCGGCTGGCGCGACGACGCGCTGGCGGCGAAATGGGCGCTGATCCGCCATTCGCGCGAGCGGGTGACCGAGGCGATCGAGCCCCTGCGCCGCGAGAAGGCGATCGGCTCGAGCCTCGAGGCGAAGGTGCTGTTCCCCGCCGCCGAGCTCGATTTCGCCGACACGCCGCTTGCGGAGCTCGCCGAAATCTACATCGTGTCGGAGGTCGAGCCGAGCGCCGGCGACGGTATCGAGGTGAGCAAGGCCGACCATGCGAAATGCGGCCGCTGCTGGCGGCTGTTGCCGGAGGTCAGGCAAGAGGGCGCGCTCTGCGCCCGCTGCGAGGGAGTGGTGAATGGCTGAAACGATCGTCGAGCCCGTGGAGGCGCCGCTGCCGCGCTCCCCCGCCGCCGAGCGGCTGCGCAAGAACCGGATCCTCGGCTTCAGCCTCGCCGCCGCGATCCTGCTCATCGACCAGGGGGTGAAGTGGATCGTCACCTACGTGCTCCAGCTCAAGCAGCGCGATTCGATGGAGATCACCTCCTTCTTCCAGCTCCGCTGGGAGCAGAACGAGGGCGTCTCGATGGGCTTCCTCAAGGCCGGCACCGAGGTCGAGCGCTGGCTGCTGGTGGCGATGACGGCGGCGATCTCGCTTTTCGTCCTCGCCTGGATGTGGCGCGAGAAGAGGCGCGACGACACGATCGCGCTCGCCTTTGTGCTCGGCGGCGCGGTCGGCAACATCCTCGACCGGGTGCGGCTCGGCTACGTTACCGACTTCGCCGATCTGCATTTCGGCGCTATCCATCCGTTTTTGATCTTCAATGTCGGCGACGCTGCCATTACCATCGGCGTCCTGCTATTGCTCGTCCGGGCGCTGTTGACTCGCGAACGGAAAGCCCCCGAGGAGGATAAGTGACCATGCGTGTATCGACCATCGGCTTCGCCGCGACGGCGGCCGCCGCCCTCCTGCTCGGCGGCTGCGCCAGGAATGCGGTCGCGAACCGCGACCGGCCCGACGAATTCGCCGTCGCGCGCAACCAGCCGCTCGTCATCCCGCCCGACTACAGCCTGGCTCCGCCCCGCGCCGGCGATCCGCAGCCGCAGGCGGCGGACGCCCGCACCCAGGCGCTCGAGGCCCTGTTCGGCGGCCCCGCGCCGCGCAGCCGGAGCGAGACCAGCCTGCTCGAATCGACCGGCGCGGACCGCGCCGCGGTGGGCGCGCGCTCGGTCGCCGGCGATCCTTCGACCAACGTCGTCGACAAGGGCGCGACCACCCAGACCATCCTCGCCGCCCCGACCGGCGCCGGACGCGACGCGACGGCGACCACGCCGCAATAACCCCTCGATCCTCCCTGTCGGCTAAGCCGATGGGGAGGGGGACCAGCCGAAGGCTGGTGGAGCGGCCTTGCTCAGTCAGAAATTGCCCCTCCACCGCACTTCGTGCGGTCCCCCTCCCCATGCGCTTCGCGCACAGGGAGGACAGGTCCCTAGAACCGCACCCCGAGCGACGCGACAACCCCGGCGCCCGAGCGGCGGCCGGGGAGTGCGCGCAGGTCGGTGTCGACGTAGCGCAGCCCCGCCTCGACCGGACCCATCGCGTAGCGGCCGCCGAGCGACCAGTTCCAGTAGCGCCCGAATCGGCCCGCCTCCTGCCGGCCGACTTCGGCGGTGAGGGTGACCGGCGTGAGCGGGATGCCGCCCTCGATCTGCCCGAACAGGTAGAGCTGGTCCTCCCCGCCGAGGGCCTTCTGGCTCCAGGCATATTTGGCGCCCACGGTCGCCTCGACCGGCCCCAAGGTGTGCGACAGCGATACGTAGGGCTCGGCATAGTCGCTCCCTCCGGCGCCCCCCGGGAAGGCGTAGTAGGTCAGGCCGGCGTCGATCGTGGTGCCCGAGCCGATCGTCGCCCCGTAGCCCGCGTAAAGGTCGAGCTCGGCGTCGCCGAGGGTGCGGACGCCCTTCAGACTTGTGCCTCGGCCGCCCGCGTAGAGGCCGTTGGGCAGTGAGACGGTGATCTGGCCCTGCAGCGCCGGGTCGCCGCTCGAGCGCGAGATTCCTCGGAAGCGATAATCCGAGAGGAGCGTGACGCCTCCGCTGACGCTGGCCTTGGCTGCGGCGGGAGGCGCCGCCTCGTCGTTCGGCTCGGCGAGGGCCGGAGCGGCAATTGCGACAAGAAGCAGGAGCAGGGCCTTCATCGCCCTCCCCTGCCTCACCGCTCCGCCGCCCGCAACCGCGGCATTAGCCGTTCCTTAGCCTCGCCGCGCTACACGGCGCGCCATGACCCAGCACGACGTCCCGCTCTATGCCCCGGGGCTCGCCGACGCCGGCGGCCAGGTCGCGCAATTGCGCGAGGTGCTTGCGCTGGTCGAGGAGATTACCGGCGTGCGGAGCCCGGCGCCGGGCGACGCGGCGCTCGAGGAAGCGGCGCGGGTCAGCGCCGCTTACGCCGCCGCTCCGCCGGTGACCCAGCGCCGTTTCGACGAACGCGCCGCCGCCACCGCCCGCTGGGCCGCCGCCGGAGTGGAGACGTTGCTCAGGCTTCAGGAGCAGGGACGCCCGGCCGCTCCGGCCGCCGCAGCTTTGGCTGAGGCGCTGCACGGCGCGCTGAGAGAGTTATCTACGACCGTTGCCTGACCCAAAGCCGTTCGGGCTGAGCTTGTCGAAGCCCTCCCCGTTCCCTCTTCCCAAGAAAGAAACGGGCTTCGACAGGCTCAGCCCGAACGGTTGCCTTCGTCCGAATCTTTCCCTTCTTCCTCATCCACCGGCGGCGGTCCCGGCCAGTCCTTGATGTGGATGTCGCGCTGGGGATTGGGGAGGACGACGTTGTTCTCCTTGAACAGGGTCCAGACCCGGTTCAGCACCTCGGAGCGGACGCTGCCGATGCCCGCCTCCGGATCGCTGATCCAGACCAGGATCTCGTGGTCGACCGTGCTTTCGCCGAACGCGCGCAGCCAGACGGCGGGCGGGGGCGAATCCTTGACCCTCTTCGACTCGGTCGCCGCCTGCACCATCAGTCTCTGGGCCAGCGGCAGGTCGCAATCGTAGGCGATCCCGACCGGGATGTGCACGCGCACGTCCCGGCTCGAATAGGACCAGTTCTCGACCTCCTGGGTCATCAGATTCTCGTTCGGGATCAGATGCTCCTTGCCGTCGCGGGTGACGATCGAGACGGCTCGCACGCCGATCTTGGTGACATGGCCGAAGCTGTCGCCGACGACGATCACGTCGCCCGGCTTGATCGAGCGGTCCATCAGCAGGATGATCCCGGCGATGAGGTTGCCGAACGTCTTCTGCAGCCCGAAGCCGACGGCGAGGCCGAAGGCGCCGGAGAAGACGGTGAGCGCGGTGAGGTCGATGCCGAGCAGGTCGATCCCGACGAAGAAGGCGATGACGACGATCGCGATCCCGGCGAGCTTCTGGGCGAGCAATTGCTGGGTCGCGTCGAGCGATCGGGCGCGCTTGATCGAATGGGCGACGACCCGGTTCAAGAGCTTCACGACCGCGTAGAGGGCGACCAGGGTCACCGCGACCTGGAGCAATGTGAGGAGCGAGACCCGGGTCTTGCCGGCGGTGAAGCCGACCCGGTTCAGCAAATCCTCGATCGGGCCGAGGCCGCCGGTGGCCCGGGCGAGCAGGCCGACGAAGGCGACCGCCGACAGCAAGGCGGCGATCCAGGCCGGCATCTGAAGGCCGCGCACGATCCCCCAGACCAGCAAGGCCGCCGACAGTCCGAGCGCGCCGCCGAGCACGATCAAAGCCAGCGGCCGCCAGGCGTCGGCGTTGAGCGCGATCCCGAGCGCGACCAGGGAGAGGAACCAGCGGGTGAGCGCGCAGAGGCGCGGCGCAAGCTCCTCGCCGCGGGTTCCGGCCCGCTTCGACCAGAAGGCGGCGAGCCGCCCTCCGAGCAGCCGGCCGGCGACATGGGCGCCGATCCACACCAAAGCGACGATGATCGCGGCGACGGCGGCGGAGGCCCAGTCGGCATAAGTCGGCCAGGTGACCCCGAGCGTGTCGAAGATGCTCTTCATGCGGCGGGATAACCCGCGAGCGCGGCGGCGAGGTCCTCGATCAGGTCGTCGGCATCCTCGAGGCCGATGTGGAGTCGGACGAGCGGCCCCTCCGCCTGCCATTTCGTCACGGTGCGGATCCGCTCCGGGTCGTAGGGCACGGCGAGGCTCTCATAGCCGCCCCAGCTGTAGCCGAAGCCGAACAGGCTGAGCCGCTCCATGAAGGCGACCCGGTCCCCGTCGTCGCCGCCGTTCAGGACGATCGAGAAGAGGCCCGAGGCGCCGCTGAAGTCTCGACGCCAGAGGTCATGGCCGGGGCAGTCCGGCAGCGCCGGGTGGAGCACTCGGGCGACTTGCGGCTGCGCCTTCAGCCACTCGGCGACCTTGAGCGCATTCGCCTGATGCTGCCTGAGGCGCACCCCCATCGTCCTCAGCCCGCGCGCGCCGAGCCAGGCGTCGTCGGGGCTGACCGCGTGGCCGAGGTCCCAGCTGGTCCTCTCGAGCTTCGAATACCAGGCCTCGTTGGCCGTCACCGAGCCGAGCAGCAGGTCGGCATGGCCGCCGACATATTTGGTCGCCGCCAGGATCGACATGTCGCAGCCGTGCGCCAGCGCCGGGAAGAAGAGCGGAGTCGCCCAGGTATTGTCGATCAGCGTCGCTACGCCCCGAGCGCGCGCCGCCGCGCAGATCGCCGGCACGTCCTGCACCTCCATCGTCACCGAACCGGGGCTTTCGAGGAGGATCGCCTTCGTCCCGTCGCCGATCAATTCCGCGATGCCGGCGCCGGCCAGCGGGTCGTAATAGCGCGTGGAGACTCCGTAGCGGCGAAGCAAGCCGTCGCAGAAGCGGCGGGTCGGACCATAGACGCTGTCGGTGACGAGCAGCTCGTCGCCGGCCGACAGGATTGTCAGAAGGGCCGCCGTTACCGCGGCCAGGCCGGAGGAATAGAGGAAGGTGCCCGCCGCGCCCGGCTCGAGCCCGGTCAGCCCCTCGGCCAGCGCCCATTGGGTGGGCGTGCCGTGGAGGCCGTAATAGGCCTTGCCGAACTCCGGAGCGGCGGCGCGCATCTCGGCGACGCTTTCGAACAGGATGGTCGAGCCGCGATGCACCGGCGGGTTGACGAGGCGGCCGCGCCATTCCTCGCGGCGGCCGCCATGGGTGAGCTTCGTGTCGGGTCGCTTGTCCTTCACGCCGGCCCCGTCGCCTTGGGAGTCGCCGGATCGGCGCCCCATTCGGACCAGCTGCCATCGTAGAGCGCGACATCGTCCTTGCCGAGCAGGTGCGCGCCGAACAGCAGGACGGCGGCGGTCACGCCCGAGCCGCAGGTCGTCACCATCGGCCTTGCGAGGTCGATCCCCGCCTCCTCGAAGGCGGCGCGCAACGCGTCGCCTCGCTTCCAGCTGTTGTCAGCGTTGAACAGGCGCCCCTGCGGAAGGTTCTTCGACCCCGGAATGTGTCCGGAGGCGAGGCCCGGCCGCGGCTCGGCCTCCTCGCCGGCGAAGCGGGGGCCGCTGCGCGCATCGACGATCTCGTGGCTCCCCGCGCCGACCAGGCCCAGCATGTCCGCCTTCGCCGCGACTCCGCCGCGGTCCAGCGAAGGCGTGAAATGGCCGTGCCGCACCTGCGGCTTGCCGCGCTCGAGCGGCCGCCCTTCCGCCTTCCACTTGGCGAGGCCGCCGTCGAGGATGGCGACATAATGGGCGCCGAAGCGCTTCAGCATCCACCAGATGCGCGCCGAGGCGTGGAGCGGCGAATGGTCGTAGACCACGATCCGCGCCCCGTCCCGCACCCCCAGCGACTGCATGCGGCTGGCCAGGCGCGCCTCGGAGGGGAGCATGTGCGGGAAAGGGCTGTCCGGATCCGAGACGTCGTCGAGGTCGACGAACACCGCGCCGGGGATGTGCTCCGCCTCAAATTCCGCGCGCGCATCGCGCTTGTCGGCGGGGAGGAACCAGGTCGCGTCGAGGATTCGAAGATCGTCGGCGCCGAGCTGGCCGGCCAGCCATTCGGTCGAGACCAGATCGTCCATCACGGCCGCACCCGCTCCAGCACGCCGAGCTTTTCGAGCGTCGCGAGATAGTCCGCCACCTCCTCGACCGGCGCCGCCGCCACCGTCGCGGCGAGCGCGTCGTGTATCTCGCCGACCGAACGCTTGCCATCCACGAGGTTCAAAGTCTCATAGCCGAAGCTCGGCCCGTCCTCGCTCGTCTCGCGCGACAGCAAGGCCGGCTTCTCCAGTCCGGCCTGCTTCAGATGGTCGTCGAGCCACGAATAGCCGAATCCGTCCATCGGCCCCTTCGGTTCGGCCTTGCGGCGGTAGACCGGGCCGGAAGGCAGGGAGGGCCGATCGGGCTCGATCTGCTCTTCGATGCCGAAGCGGGCGGCCGAGGCGATCACCGCCTGCTCGGCCGAACGCGCATGGCGCCACAGATTCTCGATCTCCGATTCGTCGGCACCAGAGGAGCGCAAGGCATCGGCGCGGCGCTGAGTCGCGGAGTCCCGCTCCAGGGCGCCCGCCCAAATCGTGCCCACCAGCGCCGGCGGCTCCTTCGGCCCCGACAGGTTGGCCAAATACCAGGCCGAGGCGGCGGCGATGAAGATGGCGCGGCGCATCTTGGTGGAATCGAGGTTGGCCGGCACGTCCTTGTTGGTGTGGATGTAGATGTCGGGCCAGTCGGCGATGTAGATGACCGGCACCCGCCAGCTTCCCTCGGCCCAGATTTGATGATCGGAGCCTTCTGAGAAGCCGCCGATCTTGGCGTGGAGCGCGTTCCTCGTGCCGTCGGGCTCGGTGAGCGGGAAATCGGCGGCGCCATGGTCGGCGTAGAGGCGCGACTGCTCGTCGACCCAATGGCCGATGGCGAAGCCGACCTGAGAGACCACGCTCGGCAGGCTCGGCGGCGAGCCTTCGACCTTGAGCGTGCCGTGGGTGATGTCCGTGTTGCCGCCGATCATGTCGAGGTGGATCGTCGCCAGAGTCCGCGTCGCGAATTCCGGCTTGGCGTTGAGCAGGGCGATCGTGCACTCGACCTCGCACGGCCAGATGAAGCGGATCGTCCGCTTCGGCCGGGGCAATTTGCCTTCAGCGATCAGCCGGCGAAGGCTTCGGGCGACCTCCAATATTCCCGCGCAGCCGCTCGCATTGTCGTTGGCGCCGGGCGAAGGATGGTCGAGGTGGCAGGAGAGGACGATCTCGTGCGCCCGGTCCCTGCCGGCGATCACCGCGGTCGGGATGAGGTAGGCGCCCGCGCTCCGCCCCGCCTCCACCCTGGCGCGGAGGCGGACGGCTTCGCCCTTCGCCAGCCGCGCCTGCCAGGCATGGGCTCGGGCCGGGGAGACCATGAACGCCCAGGTGGGATCCTCCCAGGTGTCGAGATGGCCCCAGCGCACCAGGCTCTGGTCGTCGCCCCACCAGCCGCTCTTCTGGTTC
>JAXDPA010000118.1:0-2538 GCA_034668685.1 Sphingomonadales bacterium
GTAGAGCCTGCCCAGCGAAACGCCGCCGAGCACGCCTTTCTCGGCCATCGCCCTGACGATCGGCCGCGCCTCCCTCGCCAGGCGAAGGGTGAATTCGTTGAAGAAGCTGTCGTTGACCAGCTCGACCCCGGCCACCTTCGTCAGCCGCTCGGCCGCGGCGCAGGCGCGCGCATGGTTGATCTCCGCCAGCCGCCTCAGCCCCTTCTCGCCGAGCAGCGTCATGTGGATCGAGAAAGCCAAAGCGCACAGCCCCGAATTGGTGCAGATGTTCGAGGTCGCCTTCTCGCGGCGGATATGCTGCTCGCGGGTCGAGAGGGTGAGGACGAAGCCGCGCTTGCCCTCCGCGTCGACCGTCTCGCCGGCGAGGCGGCCCGGCATCTGCCGGACATATTTGTCGCGGGTCGCGAACAGGCCGACATAGGGACCGCCGAAATTGAGGCCGACGCCGATCGACTGGCCCTCGCCGACGACGATGTCGGCGCCCATCTCGCCCGGCGAACGAAGGAGGCCGAGCGCCACCGGCTCGGTCACCACCGCGACCAGCAAGGCGCCCGCCGCGTGGCAGCGCTCGGCCAGCGCGGAAAGGTCGGCGATTCGACCCAGGATGTCCGGATATTGCACGACGACGCAGCTCGTCTCGCCGTCGATCCCCCCGATGAGCCGTGCGATATCGGTCTGCGCGTGCAGCTCGGGCAGCGCCGTCACCAGCGAGTCGCCGGTGAAGCGCGCCATCGTCTTCGCCACCGAGACGTAATGCGGGTGGAGCCCGGACGAGAGGATCGCCTTGGTCCGGCGGGTGATCCGCCGCGCCATGCCGATCGCTTCCCAGCAGGCGGTCGAACCGTCGTACATGGAAGCGTTGGCGACGTCGCAACCGTAGAGGCGCGCCACCTGGGTCTGGAACTCGAACAAGGCCTGGAGCGTGCCCTGCGCGATCTCGGGCTGGTAGGGCGTGTAGCTGGTCAGGAACTCGCCGCGCTGGATGAGATGATCGACCGACGCCGGGATGTGGTGCCGGTACGCCCCGCAGCCGAGGAAGAAAGGCGCGTCGCCGGCCGCGAGGTTGCGCCGCGCCATCGCCGCGAGCTTGCGCTCCACCGCCATCTCGCTGGCGTGATCGGGAAGATTGCGGATGGCCCCGTCCAGCCGCGCCGCCTCCGGCACGTCCGCGAACAGATCCTCGACGGACGAGGCACCGATCGTCCGGAGCATCTCGCTCCGGTCACGCTCGGCCAGTGGCAGGTAACGCATCAATCGGGCTTTCTCATCGTGAAACGGAGGCGGACGTAATCGGCGACCCAGGAGCCGTCCGCCTGCTGGAGCCTGGGCTGGAGCCGCGCCTCGACCGCGGCGGCGACGGCGTCCTTCTCCGCTTCCGGAACTTCGGCGACGTCGAGCCATCCCGAGCGGAAGGTCTTGACCCAGCCCGCCACACCGGCGGGGAGCGGCGTCGGCCGTGGGATCAGCCGGGCGTTGATCTGGCAGAAGCCGGCGCAGGCGTAGAGGCGGACGAAGGTCTCCGCGCTCGGATACCATTGCGGATCGTCGTCCGGCACCGGATAGCCGCGTTCGCGAAGCTCCGCGCGGATGCCGCCGCGCAGGACTGCCACATTGCCTTCGCCGCCCATCTCTCCGACGAAGCGGCCGCCCGGCTTCAGCACCGAGAAGACGCCGTTCGCGACAGCGTCGGGATCGAGCATCCAGTGCAAAGCGGCGTTGGAGAAGACCGCGTCGAACTCGCCGAAGCGGCTCCTCTGCTCGGCGAGGCCGAGCGCCTGGGCGTCGGCGACGAAGGCGTCGACGCCGCGCCCCCGCGCCGCCTCGACCATCTCCGGCGAAGCATCGAGCCCGATCGCCCGCGCGCCCGAAGCCATGATCCGGCCGGTCAGCTGGCCGTCGCCGCAACCGACGTCGAGGATCAGCTCGCCCGGCTGCGGAGCTAGCAGCTCGAGCGCCGCCGCGCCGAGCGCCGGCACAAACGCGGCGTTCGAGGCATAATCGGTCGGCGACCATTGGGAGGAGGGATTGAGTGTCATACCTGCTCCGTCACCCCAGCGAAGGCTGGGGTCCATGCTGAATGCGCGCCGCGATCAAGAGCAGCATGGATTCCAGCTTTCACTGGAATGACGAAAAAAATCGTCATCACTGGCTGTCGCAGAAGCTTTTGTAGGCGGCGGCATCCATCAGGCCGTCGAGCTCCCCCGAGTCGGAGAGGCGAAGGCGGAAGAACCAGCCCTCCCCTTCCGGATCGGTGTTGGCGAGGGCGGGGTCGTCGGTCAGCGCCTGGTTGGCTTGGGTCACCTCGCCCGAGACCGGCGCGTAGACGTCGCTCGCCGCCTTGACCGATTCGACGACCGCGGCCTCGCCGCCCTTGGTGACCTGGCGGCCGGCGTCGGGCAGCTCGACGAAGACGATGTCGCCGAGCTGGCCCTGGGCGAAATCGGTGATTCCGACCGTCGCCTCGTCGCCCTCGACGCTGATCCACTCATGCTCCTTGGTATAATAGACGCTCATAAAGCGGCTCCCTTGCGCTGATAG
>JAXDPA010000119.1:0-13955 GCA_034668685.1 Sphingomonadales bacterium
AGTCGATCGGGGCTCCGGCGGGGCGGCCGTTCCGGAAGGGGACGAAGACGACCTTGTAGCCGGCGGGCTTGCTGCGGTTCCAGCTGCCATGCTCGCCGACGAAGACGCCGTCCGCGAACCGGGCGCCCATCGCGGGGCTGGAGAAAGCGAGGCCGAGCGCCGCGACGTGCGAGCCGAGGCCGTAATCGGGGCGGATCGCCGCCGCGACCATCTTCGGATCCTGCGGCTGGGCGCGCCGATCGACATGCTGGCCCCAATAGGCATAGGGCCAGCCGTAGAAGCCGCCGTCGCGGACCGAGGTGAGGTAGTCCGGCACCAGGTCCGGCCCGATCTCGTCGCGCTCCTGGACCGTCGCCCACAGCTGCGCCGCGCCCGGCTGGATGGCGAGCGCCGTCGGGTTGCGGGTTCCGGTTGCATAGGCCCGGTGGGCGCCGGTGGCGGCATCGATCTGCCAGATCTGCGCCCGGTCGACCTCCGCCGCCATGCCGCGCTCGGTGATGTTGCTGTTCGATCCGATGCCGACGTAGAGGAACCGGCCGTCGGCGCTGGCGGTCAGCGACTTGGTCCAGTGGTGGTTGATGAGCGAGGGGAGGTCGGTGACCTTGGCCGGCGGGCCGCTCGCTCTGGTCTGGCCCGGCGCGTAGGCGAAGCGAAGCAGCGCGTCCTGGTCCGCGACGTAGAGCTGGTTGCCGACGAGAGCGAGGCCGTAGGGCGCGTTGAGCCTGTCGGCGAACACTGTTCGTCCCTCATAGACGCCGTCGCCGTTCGCGTCGCGCAGCAGGGTCAGGCGGTTGCCGCTCTTCGCCTGGCTCGTGCCCTTCGCCTTGATGAAGCCCGCGAGGATGTCCTTGGGCCGCAGCGCCGGCTCGCCGCCTCCGCGCCCTTCCGCGACCAGGATGTCGCCATTGGGCAGGACGAGAGTCTGGCGGGCGATGCCGAAGCCGGTGGCGATTGCAGTGATCGTGTAGCCCTGCGGCACTTTCGGCCGCTCGCTTCCCCAGCCGGCGGGGCTCGCGATCTTCATCGTCGGAAGCAGCCCGCGATGCGGCTCGGGCAGCTGCGGGTCGGAGCCGGTTTGCACCGGGTCGGGCCCGTCGTTGCGGCTGCAGCCGCCCGCCAGCGCGGCCAAGGCCGCCATTGCCAGGAGCCGCTTCATCTTACGTCGCGCGCGCGCAGGGAGGAGAGGCCGACCGCGCAGGCGAGCAAGGCGAGCAAGGCCGTGATCCCCGAGAGGATCGGCGCCGCCGGCATGATCGCCCAGGCATCGCGGGCGTGGTGGAAATTGTCGAAGAGGCCGAGCAGGAAGGTCGCCATCAGCAGCACGAAGCAGAGCAAGACCCATCCCCATCGCGGCCGGGCGACGAGAAGCGCGATGAACGCCCACAGCAAAGCGAGCCCCGTGAAGACCATCGCCCCGAGGATCAGCCAGGCGGCGAAATTGGCCCATTGCGACTCCGCCGTGTTGCCGTAGGTGATGTCGCTCAAGAGGCCGCCGAGGTACAGGGGCACAGCGGCGGCGAGCAGGAAGGCGAAAAGGGGATGGATCGGCCTTCTCTGGCCTGCTTCGGCGGTGTCAGCCACGGCGAATGCTCCTTCCCGAGAGCCGATGCCGATGCGGAAGGCGCGTGCGCGAACCGCGGCGGAAAGCGATGAACAGGCGTCCGGCGGATACAGGCGGCGCAGAGTGGCAATGCCGCCGAGCGCCTGTTGTTCCAGCCGGGCGGACGGAATGTGGGGGCTCGGCGCTTGCGTCGTCTCGCGCTCCTTCAGCGGAGCAGCGCCAGCCCGCTGATGATGTCGGTGGCGGCGTGGGCGACGATGCCGGGGATGAGGCTTCGGCGGAGCAGGGCGGCGGCGCCGAAGAGGAGGCCGAGCACGCAGATGCGCAGGATCAGAACGCCGCCCTGGTAGCCGTGGGTCACGCCGAACAGCACGGCCTGGGCCACGACTCCGGCCCATGGGCTGCCCAGCCAGGCGCCGAGCTGGCGCTGGAAATAGCCGCGGAACACGAGCTCCTCGACGAAGCCGGCCGAGGCGGCGAGCGCAAGCCACAGCGGGACGAGCGCGAGCCGCGTCACCAGCACCCGGCGCACCAGGGTCGTGTCGCCAGGCCCCGTCAGCCGCTCGATCAAGAATTGCGCCCCGATCAGGGCGGCGAGCAGCAGCAGCCCCAGCATGACGTCGGTGACCAGCGCCCGGGCGGTGAGCGGACGCGCGCTGATCAGCCGCGTGATCGAAGTCCCCTGCCGCTTCAGCCCCGCCCGCGCGTAGAGGAACAGGCCCCATTCCGCCGCCAGCAGCCCGACATAGAGACCAACGCTCCCGCCGGCGGCGGCGCCGCCGCCGTGCGCCTGGCGCAGCGACAGCCAGCCGGCCAAGGCCACCAGCAGCAGCACCGCGGTCAGCACCGCCGTATGGCCCGTGCTTGCAACCGGCCCGTTCATCCTCTCTTCCACGCTTTGTCCTCGATCTTGACAACGTAAACATCTCTGTGGAGGATGGCGCCATGACCGTCAAGAGCGATGCGAGAGCGCGGCCCTACCATCACGGCAACCTCAAGGCCGCGCTCGTCGCGGCGGCCGAAGCCGTGCTGGAGCGCGATGGCCTCGCCGGCCTGTCGTTGCGGGCGGTGGCGCGCGAGGCCGGCGTGTCCCACGCCGCGCCGCGCCACGCCGTGGGAGATCTCGCCGGCCTTCTCGCCGAACTCGCCGCCTCGGGTTTCGAACGGCTGCGCACCGCGATGCAGTGCGCAGCGGCGGCTTCGGAGGCGCCGCTCGATGCGCTCGGCGCGTGTTACGTGCGCTTCGCCCTCGCGCATCCCGCTTTGTTCCAGCTGATGTTCAGGCAGGAGCGGCTCGAGGCCGACCGGCCGGCGCTGGTCGCCGCGCGTCGCGCCCTGCTCGACACGCTTCGATCCGCCCTGCCCGACGGCCAGACGGGCGAGCGGACGCGAGCCGCCATGCTCTCGGCCTGGGCGCAGGCGCACGGCCTCGCGATGCTGCTCGTCGACCGGCAGCTGCCGCCGGAGCTGGCCGACGCGGCGGTGATCGAAGCCCTGCTCGGCGGCGTTCACGCCTGAAGCTCCGCCTGTCCCGCTGCGGGATGGGCTGCCCGTTAACCCCCTTTGGATATCGACAGGCCAAGGCGGCCGGGACAGGCAGGCGGCATGAAGCGCTATCTCGCCCTCGCTCTGCTCGCCGCCGCCTCGTCCGCCTTCGCGCAGGGCCCGGCGCCCTTCGTCGTCCAGGAGACCGGCCGCGGCTTCGGCTCGCTGCAGGACGCGGTCAACGCGATCGGCGGCGGCAGCGGAACCATCGTCATCGCGCCCGGTCGCTACCGCCAGTGCGCCGTCCAGCACGACGGCGATATCGCCTATGTCGCCGCCCAGCCGGGGACGGCCGTGCTCGACGGAGTGGCCTGCGACGGCAAGGCCGCGCTCGTCCTCGACGGCCGCCGGGCGCGGGTCGAGGGCCTCATTTTCCAGAACATCCGGGTGCCCGACGCCAACGGCGCCGGGATCCGCCAGGAATCGGGCGACCTGATCGTCCGCGAGACCCTGTTCCGCAATTCGGAGAGCGGAATCCTCTCCGCCTCCGATCCCGGCTCGACCATCCTCGTCGAGCAATCGACCTTCTCGGGCCTGGGCCGCTGCGACCGCGGGCTGTCCTGCGCCCACAGCATCTACATCGGCGACTATGGCGCGCTGGTCGTCCGCCGCTCACGCTTCGAGCGCGGCCGCGGCGGCCATTACGTCAAGAGCCGCACGCCACGCGTCGAGGTCAGCGATTCGAGCTTCGACGACACCGCCGGCCACACCACCAACTACATGATCGACCTTCCGGCGGGGGCCACCGGCGCGATCCTCCGCAACGTCTTCGTCCAGGGGCGCGACAAGGAGAATTACAGCGGCCTGATCGTGGTCGGCGCCGAGGACATCAAGCACAGCGCGGCCGGTCTCAGGATCGAGGACAACGACGCCTCGCTCGCTCCGGGCGTCGAGCACGGCACCACCTTCCTGGTCGACTATACCGGCGATCCCCTGCGCCTCGGCGCCAACCGCCTCGGCCCGCGCATCGCCCGCTTCGAGCGGCGCTAAACGGCCGAGTCGAGCAAAGCGGCCAGCCAGTCGTTCATCGCGGCGTCGAACACCAGGTGGATTCGCGCCTCGGTGCCCCGGTTGTGCGCGCTGTGCGGCTCGGAGAGGCGAAGGTACCAGCAGCTCCCCGCCTCCATCGTCAGCGGCTTTCCGGCGACCCGGAACTCGACCTCGGGGCTGGTCTGGATCGGCACGTGGAGGCGGGCGAAGCCGTCCTCGGCGGCGAGATAGGGATCGCAATGCTCGCGGATCACCGAGCCGGGGCCGAGCCGCATCAGGCGGGCCGAGTTGATCGGGCAGCGGAAGGCGGAGAGCAGCTCGGCAAAATAAGGGCAGAGGCCGAGCAGCGGGGTGTCGTACCAGCCCTTGTCCGAATGGCCGGCGCCGATCATCCGGATCGGGTGGGTCTCCCCGACCGGCGCGCGCAGCGGCACCACGCTCCAATCCCCTTCATAATTGTCGCGGACGAAGTGGCGCGTCCATTCCGCCGTCTCCAGCCGGAGCAAGTCGGCGGCGAGCCGTGCCGGGTCGAAGGCGAGCGGCAGGCGCAGGCGGTCCGGCCATCGCCATTGCTGTACCGGGCCCGCCAGTGTCGCCATCGGCTCCTCCTCGTGCGCGAAGGCTACCGCCTCCCGCCCCGCTTGGGTAGGGAGGAACGATGCGGGATCTGGCGGAGACGGATGGAGACGCCTTCGAGCGGTTCGAAGCCGCCTTGCTCGACGACCCAGCGCTCCAGCTGGCGCTGACCCGGCACGAGCGCACCGACGATTTCCTTGCGGATGCCGAAAGCATCGCGGCCCGGCTTGGTCTCACTCTGTCGGCGGCCGCGATCGAGGCGCGGATGCGGCCCGGCCTCCCCGGGGCGGGACGGCTTTTTCCGCCGCCCCGCCTCCGCTCGGGGCCGCCGCGCGGCGACTGGCTGCCGGTCGCCCTGCTGCCGCTCGGCGACGGCGACGCGCTGGTCGACTGGGCCTGCTTCGCCGGGGCCGAGCTTCGGGATCCCTTCTTCGCGATCTCGGCGATGCGGGCGACGTCGCGGCCGTTCAACCGCCTGGTCCCCTACGCCACCCGCCTCGCCGCCCTGCTCGACGAGCCGGGGCCGGCGCGGGAGCCCGACGGCCTGATCTTCCATCAGTCCCGCTGCGGCTCGACCCTGGTCGCGCGGATGCTCGGCGCGCTGCCGGGAAGCACCTCGATCTCCGAGGCGCCCCCCATCGATGCGATTGTCCAGCTCGGGCTCGCCGGAGGCTGGAGCGAAGCGCGACGCGTCGCGGCACTTCGGGCGATGGTCGGCGCCTACGGGCGGCGGGCCGAGCGGCGGGGCGGGCCCTTCTTCCTCAAGCTCGATTCCTGGCACACGCTCGCGCTTCCCCTGTTCCGGACGGCCTTCCCCCACGTGCCGTGGGTCTTCCTCTATCGGGACCCGATCGAGATCCTCGTCTCGCAGATTCGGCAGCGCGGCCCCCAGACCGTCCCTCAGCTCATGCCGCCGGCCTTCTACGGGCTGCAGTCGGCGCCGGACGTCCCGGCCGAGGATTATTGCGCCCAGGTCCTGGAGCGGATCGCCGGCGCGGCGCTGGAGCACCGGGAAGGCGGAGTGGCAGTGGATTATTCGGAGCTGCCGGCCGCCGTCGAAGCGCGAATTCTGCCCCATTTCGCGGTCTCGTCCGAACCGGCGGACGCCAGGGCGCTCGCCGCGGCGGCGACACGGGACGCCAAGGACCCGAACCGCGCCTTCCTTGCCGATGCGGCCGAGAAACGGGACGGAGCCAGTGACGCCGTAAGGGCGGCCGTCGCCGCGCACCTGGCTTCCGTCCACGCCGCGCTCGAAGCCTGGCGGGCCGCCGAGTGATCCGCCCGCTTCGCTCCTTGCTCCTCCTGCTGTGGTTGGCGTTGCCGGCGGCGGCGCAGGCCGCCCCGCAGCGCCACATGGACGTGTCGCTCGTCCCCGAAGCGCGGACGGCGCCGGCGGGCGGGACGGTCACCCTCGCCATCGTCATGCGGCCGCAGCCCGGCTGGCACGGCTATTGGGAGAATCCGGGCGACGCCGGCATGGCCAACCGGATCGCCTGGACCCTTCCCGCCGGAGCGGCGGCCGGGCCGGTGCGCTATCCGGTGCCCCAGCGGCTGCTCGTCGCGGGGCTGATGAACTATGTCTACGAGGGCGAATATGCCGCGCTCCTCGACCTGAAGCTGCCCGCGGGGCTCGCCGCCGGCGCCGCCGTGCCGGTCGCGGCGAAGATCGACTATCTCGTCTGCACGGAGAAGATCTGCGTCCCCGAGAGCGCCGACGTGGCGACCGCCGTTACCGTCGGAATCGGCGGCGGCGTTGGCCAGCGCGTCTTCGACCGCTACCGAGCGGCTCTGCCCCGCCCGCTCGGCACGCCCGCCCGCTTCGAGGAGGCGGGGGGACGGTTCCGCCTGGGCGTGCCGCTGCCGGCCTCGGTCGGCCTCGACGAGGCCTATTTCTTCCCGCGCACCGACGGCGCCCTCGCTTACGGGGCGCCGCAGAGCGTATCGCGGCGCGGCGACTGGCTGATCGTCGAGACCGGGGCGGGGAGCGGGAAGCCCGGAGCGGTCGACGGGATCCTCGCCATCGGCGGCGGGCAGGGTCTCGAGGTGAAGGCGGCGCCGGGAAAGGTGCCGGCCGCAGGGACACCGCTGACCCCTGAAGCGGCGCCGGCGCGGGGCCTTGCCGCCGCCGCCCTTGCCCTCTTGGGAGCCATCGCCGGCGGGTTGCTGCTCAACGTCATGCCCTGCGTCTTCCCGATCCTCAGCCTCAAGGCGCTGAGCTTGGCACGCGCGGGCGGCGACGAGCGCTCGGCGCGGCGGGAGGCGCTCGCCTACACCGCCGGCGTCGTTTCGGTCTGCCTCGCGCTCGGGGCGACTTTGCTCGCGGTGAGGGCGGGCGGCGCGGCGGTCGGCTGGGCCTTCCAGCTCCAGGACCCGCGCGTGACCTTGCTCCTCCTCCTTCTTGTCGGCGCGATCGCGCTCAACCTGGCGGGGCTGTTCGAGCTGCCCGGCTTCGGCGGCGGGGAGGGGCTGGCCCGGCGCGGCGGCGTGGCCGGGGCCTTCTGGACCGGCGCTCTGGCCGCCTTCGTCGCGACGCCTTGCACCGGGCCGTTCATGGGCGCGGCGCTCGGCGCGGCGCTGGTGCTACCGCCGGCCGCTGCGCTCGCCGTGTTCGCCGGCCTCGGCCTCGGCCTCGCTCTGCCCTTCCTCGCCCTGGGCTTCGTGCCAGCCCTCCGCCGCCGCCTGCCGAGGCCGGGGCCGTGGATGAACCGGCTGCGCCGAATCCTCGCGATGCCGATGGCGCTGACCGCCTTGTGGCTCGGCTGGCTGTTGGGACGGCAGGCTGGGAGCGTGGGAGTGTCGATCGGCATCGGCCTGCTCCTCCTCCTCGGCGTCGCGCTGTGGTGGGCGGGGCGGCGGGGGCGCTGGCTCGCTTTGGCCCCGGCGCTCGCGGCGGCCGCGGCCGGCCTTGCCTTGCTCCCGGCGGCGCAGAGGCCGGCCGGCGCGGCAAGCGGAATCGCCGGCGCCGAGGCGTTCAGCGAGGGGCGGCTTGCGGCGCTGAGGGCCGAGGGCCGCCCGGTCTTCGTCTATTTCACCGCCGACTGGTGCCTCACCTGCAAGGTCAACGAGAAGGCGGTGCTGGAACGGCAGGAGGTCGCCGATGCCTTCCGGACGGACCACGTCGCCGTATTGGTCGGCGACTGGACCCGCGGCGATCCCGCGATCGGCCGCTTCCTCGAGAAGCAGGGCCGCTCGGGCGTGCCGCTCTACCTCTGGTACGCCCCCGGCAAGCCCGCCGAAATCCTCCCCCAGATCCTCACCGTCGGAAGGGTGACGGCGCTGGCGGGATAGTGACAGTCACTAGTGGCTGTCACTGGGGCCAGACGCGCTGGCCGGCCATCCAGGTCTCGAGCACCTTGGTCTGGCGGATCTGCTCGGGTGTCGCGCCGGCGAAGATGTCTCGGTCGATGAAGACGAAATCGGCATAATGGCCGGGCTCGAGGCTGCCCAGCCGGTCCTCGGCGAAGCCGGCATAAGCGGCGGTGCGGGTGAAGGCGGCGAGCGCCTGCTCCAGGGTGAGCCTTTGCTCGGGCATCCAGCCGCCGGCCGGCTCGCCGTTCCTGTCCTCCCGGCTGACCGCGGCGGCGAGGCCGGGGAAGGGGTTGGGGCTCTCGACCGGATAATCGGAGCCGAAGGCGAGCGGCACGCCGTTGGCGAGCATGCTCTTCCACGCATAGGCTCCGCCCAGGCGCTCCATTCCCATCCGCGCCTGGGCCATCCGCCAGTCCGAGGTCTCGTGGGTCGGCTGCATCGAGGCGATGGTGCCGTGGAGCGCGAATTTCGGAAGGTCGGCGGGATCGACGATCTGGGCATGCTCGATCCGCCAGCGCCGGTCGCCCTTGTAGGTGTCGGAAAGCTCGTCGATCGCGCCGAGGATCTGCGCGTTGGCGGCGTCGCCTATGGCGTGGACGGCGACCTGGAAATTGTCCATCGCCGCCCGGCTCATCAGATTGCGGATCTCGGTGCCCGAGTGGAAGGGGAGGCCGCGCAGGGTCGGTGCGTCCTTGTAGGGCGCCTTCAGCCAGGCGCCGCGCGAGCCGAGCGCGCCGTCCGCGTAGAGCTTCACGCCCACCATGCGCAGCCGGTCGCCGTAGAGCCACGGCGTCGGCCCGGTGCCGGCGATGGCGAGGGCGGAGTCGACGCCGGAGCCATAGGACATGATCCGCACCCGCAGATGGCCGATGTCGCCCGCCCGGCGCATCACCAGCCAGTCCTCGGGCGAGGTGCCCATGTCGGAGGTGGCGGTGACTCCGTAGCCGAGCAATATGTCCTGCGCCTTCTGGAAGGCGAGGTCGCGCACCCGCGGCAGCGGCGGCGGCACGGCTTTCTCGATCAGCTGCTGGGCCGCGTCGACGAAGATCCCGGTGGGCCTCCCCGCCACGGTCTCGATCCGGCCGCCGGCGGGGGAGGCGGTGCGGGGGGTGACCTTCGCCTCCTGCATCGCAAGGCTGTTGGCCCAGCCGGCATGGCCGTCGACGCGGCTCAGCCAGACCGGGCGGTCGGCGACCGCGGAGTCGATCTCGGCGGCGGTCGGGAAGCGGCCGAGGCCCCAGATCTCCTGGTTCCAGCCGCGGCCGACGATCCAGCGCGGCAGCGGGTTGGCGGCGGCATAAGCGCGGATCTTAGCCTGCGCCTCCTGCAAGCTGTGCGTGTCGCTGAGATCGAGCTGCAGCGCGCCGAGGCCGAGCTCCATGACATGGCCGTGCGCGTCGATCAGGCCCGGCAGCAGCGTCCGCCCCTTGGCGTCGAAGCGGAAGCGGGTGCGGTCGGGCTTGCGCTCCCCCTGCCGGAAGAGTTGCTGGACCTTGCCGTCGTCGCCGACCAGCAAGGCCGCGAAGCGCTCGACATGCCCCTCGCGATCGATCGTATAGCCGTTGACGTTATCGATAAGGACGTCGGCGAAGGCGGGAAGGGCGAGGAGCAGGGCGGCGAGCGCCGCGAGCAGCTTTTTGAACAACATGGCTCGGGCGATAAGCCTTGTTCCGCGCGGGCGCTAGATGGAGTAGAGGCCGGGCCAATGGCCAGCCCCGCGCCCGTCGAAGCTCTTCAGGTGACCCTGGCCGACATCGAGGCAGCCGCCCGCCGCATCGAGGGGCAGGTCGTCCGGACTCCCGCCCTTTACAGCCGCACCCTCTCCCTCGTCACCGGCGCCGAAGTATGGGTTAAGTTCGAGAATCTCCAGTTCACCGCCGCCTACAAGGAGCGCGGCGCCCTCAACAAATTGCTGCTGATGGACGCGGCGACGCGGCGGCGCGGGGTGATCGCGGCGTCGGCCGGCAACCACGCCCAGGCGGTCGCCTATCACGGCGCCCGGCTCGGCGTTCCGGTGACGATCGTGATGCCGCGCTCCACCCCTTCCATCAAGGTGTCCCAGACCGAAGGGCACGGCGCCAAGGTCGTGCTGCACGGCGAGATTTACGACGAGGCCTATGCGGAAGCGCGCCGCATGGAAGCGGCGCAAGGTCTCACCTTCATCCATCCGTTCGACGATCCCGAGATCATGGCGGGCCAAGGCACGGTCGCCCTCGAATTCCTCGGCCAGGCCCCGGACCTCGAGACCCTGGTGGTGCCGATCGGCGGCGGCGGCCTCATCTCCGGCATGGCCACCGCGGCGAAGGCACTACGCCCGGACATCGAGATCGTCGGCGTTCAGGCCGAGCTCTATCCGTCGATGTATTGCGCGATCACCGGCAAAGCGATGCCGTCCGCGGGCGACACGATCGCCGAGGGGATCGCGGTCAAGAGTCCGGCGGAAGGCACGCGCGCCATCATCAGCCGCCTCGTCGACGAGATCCTGCTGGTCGGAGAACGGGCGATCGAGACCGCCGTCAGCCTCTACCTTCAAATCGAGAAGACCGTGGCTGAAGGCGCCGGCGCCGCCGGGCTCGCGGCTCTACTCTCCCATCGCGAGCGGTTCGAGGGCCGCAAGGTCGGCCTCGTCCTCACCGGCGGCAACATAGACACCCGGCTGCTCGCCACCGTGCTGCTGCGCGACCTCGCCCGCTCCGGCCGGATGGCGCGGCTGCGGATCCAGCTCCAGGACCGGCCGGGGGCGCTCTATTCGGTGGTGAAATTGTTCGACGCGCACGGCGTCAACGTGATCGAAGTCTATCATCAGCGCGTCTTCACCACTTTGCCCGCCAAGGACGCCTTCATCGACATCGAATGCGAGGCGCGCGACGCCGCCCACCTGCAAGCCCTGGTCGACGCGCTCCACGAGGCCGGATTCAGCGTCCATCCCGTAGAGATTCACTAAGCTGCCCGTCCCGGGCTGGAACGCTCGACCGTCGACCCGGTTTTTGCGCCGAGCCGCCCTTTTCATCCGGGCCTCCAGGTCGCATAACCATCCTGCAACCCCTAGCCTTCGGAGTCCCGTTGAGCGCACCGTTCCGCTTTCCCCGTTTCTTCGTGACCAGCCCCGCCCCCTGCCCCTATCTGCCGGGCAAGACGGAGAGGAAGGTGTTCACGGAGCTGAGCGGCCAGCATGCGGGCGAGCTGAACGACGCGCTCGGCCGAATCGGCTTCCGCCGAAGCCAGGCCGTCGCCTACCGCCCGAGCTGCATGGACTGCGCCGCCTGCGTCTCGGTGCGGGTCGTGGCCGCGGAGTTCCAGCCGAACGCGTCGCAGCGGCGCATGCTCAAGCGCCATGCCGATCTCGAGGTCACCGCCTGCAAGCCGTGGGCGACCGAAGAGCAATATGCCTTGCTCCGCCGCTACCTGAAGCACCGCCACCCCGACGGCGGCATGGTCGGCATGGACGAGAGCGACTTCGCCGACATGGTCGAGCAGAGCCCGGTCCGGACCTACGTCATCGAATATCGCGAGCGGCCCCGCGACGGCCGCCAGGGCCGCCTGGTCGGCGCCTGCCTCACCGACCAGCAGGGCGACGGCCTGTCGATGATCTACTCTTTCTTCGAGCCCGACGAACCGGCCCGCTCCGGGCTCGGCACCTACATCATCCTCGACCATATCGTCAGGGCCGCCAAGGCCGGGCTCCCCTACGTCTATCTCGGCTATTGGGTCGAGAATTCGCGCCGCATGGCCTACAAGGCCCGCTTCCGCCCGCTCGAGCGGCTCGGCCCCAACGGCTGGTACCGCTTCGAGCCCGACCAGCGCGAGCTTCCGCTGGGCGCCTGAGGCCCTCGCAAAGACTGTCTTAATCTTCCCGGCGTATGCCGCTCGCCATGGGGTGGGGAAAGACGGTCTTCCAGCGGGTCGTGGATGCCGGCGAAGCCGACAGCCATGCCGGCCGCGCCCTGCTCGAGCAGCGCTATCGCGCGCTGCAGCGCCAGATCCCCCTGCTCTACACGGTCGCGCTTACCAACATGCTCGGCCTCCACCTCGCCACCGGCGGAAGCATCACCAATCCCTACAGCGTCTCGACCCTGCTCGTCGCCCTGGTCATCCTTCGGCTCGGCTACTGGCTCAAGGTCCGCAACCGCAGCCTTCCGCCTGAGACGATCCTTCGCGAGCTGACCAAGACCTGGCTGTATGCCCTCGTCATCAGCGTCGGCTTCGCCGTTTACGCTCTGCACCTGCTCGATACCGTGCCGAGTTCGGACCACACCTACGTGATCCTGTTCGGGAGCCTCGCCGCGGTCGGCTGCGCTTACGGGGTCAGCAGCTATGCCGGCGCGGCGCGCCTGCCCTTGCTGCTGCTCGGTTTGCCGCTCGCCGCCCGGCTCGTCCTCTACGGCGATCCGGCCCATATCGGCATGGGCGTCTCGATCGCCCTCGTCATCCTGCTCATCCTGCGCCTGCTCGGGATCCACAATCGGGGCTTCGATCGCCTCGTCGAATCCCACACCGCGATCGAGGAGGAGCGCGAGCGCGCTCGCCGGGCTGAGCGTCTGGCCAAGGCGGAGAAGGCCAAGGCCAAGCTGATCGCCGATACCGACCCCTTGACCGGCCTCGCCAACCGCCGCGCCTTCCTTCGCGCGCTCTCCCGAAAGTGCGGCTCGATCGCCAAGGCTGGCGGCGGCTTCGCCCTGGCGATGGTCGACCTCGACGGTTTCAAGCCGATCAACGACACGTTCGGTCATGCCGCCGGCGACCTCGTCCTCCAGGAAGTCGGCCGCCGTCTGCAGGGGGCGGCGGGAGAGCCCGCCTTCATCGCCCGGACGGGCGGCGACGAATTCGCCATCCTCCTCCCCGGCGTTCGCAGCGAAAGCACGGCCAAGTCGGTCGGCGCGGGAGTGTGCGCGGCGCTGCAGGAGAAGTTCGTCGTCGAGGGACGCGAGTTCCGGATTTCCGGTTGCTGCGGCCTCGCCCTTCTGACCCGCGACGACTGCCAGGTGGAAGAGGCCCTGATCCGCGCCGACACCGCCCTCTACCGCGCCAAGCAGAACGGCCGGGCCGGAGTCGCCGTCTTCTCCACCGACATGGACGAGATGCATCGACGCCGCAAACGGGTCGAGAGCGCTCTTCGAATCCCCGCGATGCAGGACCAGATCGGCCTCGTCTACCAGCCGATCCGCGACCTCGCGACCGGCGAGCTGCGCTCGTTCGAAGCGCTGGCCCGCTGGGACCATCCCGAGCTCGGCCGGATACCTCCCGACCAGTTCGTGCCGGTCGCCGAGCAGATCAACGTGATCGAGGAGATCAGCGACAAATTGCTGTGCAAGGCGGCCGGCGAGGCGTGCCGCTGGGCATCGTCGATCCGCCTCTCGTTCAACGTCAGCGCCGTCCAGCTCTGCACCGCAGGGTCTTCGGAGCGGATCCTCGCCGTCCTCGCCAAGGCGGGAATGGACCCCGCCCGGCTCCAGGTCGAAGTGACCGAGACCGCTTTGCTGGTCGATTTCGAGGTCGCCCGGCGCAACCTCCAGGACCTTCGCGCCGCCGGCGCACGCATCGTCCTCGACGATTTCGGCGCCGGCCACGCCTCGATTTCGTACCTCCGCGAGATGCAGTTCGACGGGATCAAGCTCGACGGCTCTTTGGTCTCGCCGATCGCCGATTCGCTGCGTGGCCGCCGGCTCCTGAAGGGCGTCCTCGACCTGTGCACCTCGATCGGCCTGCCCTGCGTCGCCGAGCATATCGAGACCGAGGAGCAGCTCGCCATCCTGCGCGAGCTCGGCTGCCGCGACGGCCAGGGCTTCATCCTGTCGCCGCCGCTCCACGCCGCCGCGGCCGCGGCTCTCGGCGCCCCTGCGGTGACGCCGCTGCGGGGACGCGCCGCGGCCTGACTGAAATAGGGAAGTCCATCCCAGGGCCGTTCGGGCTGAGCCTGTCGAAGCCCTTCCTTTCGGCTACGTCGCGCGGAATAAGGTGAGGGCTTCGACAAGCT
>JAXDPA010000120.1:0-4576 GCA_034668685.1 Sphingomonadales bacterium
GATCCCGGTCAGCTGCTGCTCGATCACCTGGGTGACGCTGGTCTCGACCGTCTCCGCCGACGCGCCGGGGTAGTTGGCGCGGATGTTCACAGAAGGCGGCGCGATGTCGGGATATTGCTCGACCGGAAGCGACAATATGCCGCCGATCCCGCCGAGCATGATCACGATCGCGATCACCCACGCGAAGATCGGGCGATCGATGAAGATTCGGGAGATCATCGGCGCCCGCTAACCCTGCGCGCCGCCGGCCGCGCCCCGTCCGCCGCGGCCCCCGCCGCCATAGCCGCCCGCGCCGCCGCGGCCCGCGCCGGGCTGGCGCTGCGGCGAGCCGGCGGGCACGGGCTTCAACTTCTGGCCCGGCTTCACCTTGATCAGGCCCTCGACGATGATCCGGTCGCCCGGCTTCAGGCCGGCGGTGACCACCCATTTGTCGCCGACCGTCCGCTCGGCCGTCACCAGCCGGGTCATGGCGACGTTGCCGGGGCCGACGACGATCACCGTCGCATTGCCCTTGGGATCGCGCGACACGCCGGACTGCGGGACGAGGAAGGCGTTGGCGATCGTTTCCTGGACGAGCTTCGCCCGGACGTACATTCCGGGCAGGAGCAGGCCCTGCGGGTTGGGGAAGGTGGCGCGAAGGGTCACGCTTCCGGTCGCCGGGTCGACCATCGCCTCGGCGAATTCGAGCGTCCCGGTGAAGCCGTATTCGCTTCCGTCCTCGAGGGTGAGGGTCACCTTGGCGCGGGCGGGGGTGACTCCGCCGGCGGCGATCGCGCGCCGGAGGGCGAGCAACTCGGCGCTCGACTGCTGGATGTCGACGAACATCGGGTCGAGCCGCTGGATGGTGGTCAGCGGATCGGCCTGGTTGGCGGTGACGAGGGCGCCGGTGGTGAACAGCGAGCGGCCGATCCGCCCGGTGATCGGCGCCGGGACGCGCGTGTAGCGAAGGTTGATCGAGGCGGTCTCGAGCGAAGCGCGGTTCTGGGCGACGGCGGCGTTGGCCTGCTGGGCCTGGGCGCGCGCGTCGGTATATTCCTGCTGGCTCACCGCCTGCATGCGGGCGAGCGGCGCGTAGCGGTTGGCCCGCGCCTGGGCGGCGGCGCGGTTCGCCTGGGCGCTGGCGAGGTTGGCGCGCGCCTGGGCGGCCGAGGCCTGATAGAGCGAGGGGTCGATCTGGTAGAGCGTCTGGCCGGCGCGGACGATCGAGCCCTCGGTGAACAGGCGCGCTCGGATCACGCCTGAGACCTGCGGCCGCACCTCGGAGACCTGGTAGGCGCTGGTCCGGCCGGCGAGCTCGGCGGTGATCGGGACGTTGGTCGGCTGGACGACGACGTAGCCGGCTTCCGGAATGCCGCCGCCGCCCCGGCCGCCGCGGCCGCCCTTGCCGGCGGCGCCGCCGCTATCGTCGGCGCTCCCCGAGCCGCAGGCGGCGAGCGCGAGCAGCAGGGCAGCGGTCAATCCGAGCTTCGGCAGTGGAGAGGCGGTCACGTCGCGGGCGCGATGGGAGCCGCCGGCTTGCTCGAAGATGAACAGCTTTCCGATAGTCACGATTATCCCAGGACTCCCCGCACGCGCGCCCAACGCCGCGCCGCATGCACGCGTTCCACGGGAGGGGGAAGAGGGAAAAGGGACGGTGCTCGTGGCCGAGCGTCGTTGAACCCCCGCAACCGTTCGCCCTGAGCTTGTCGAAGGGCCTTCCTTCTAGTTCTGACAACGAAAAAGAAAGGGCTTCGACAGGCTCAGCCCGAACGGACTGAGTGATAACCAAACCACGAACGTCCCCATCGGCTTCGCGGACGGGGAGGATTAGGAGCCTAGAACTTCGTCCCGACCCTCAGCCCGATGGTCCGCGGGGCGTAGGGGACGATGTAGGGCCGCTGCGCGCATTGGCCGCATTCCTGGTAGCGGGTCAGCTGGGCGCGCTCGTCGAAGGCGTTCTCGACGTAGAGCTCGACGTTGAACTTCTTCCAGTCGATGCCGATTGCGAAGTCCGCCATCGTATAGGCCTTGAGCCTTCCGAGCCCGGCCGCAGGGTTCACGGCGTTGCCGAGCGGGTCGAAGATCAGGGTGCGGATATCGGCCGAAGCCGAGCTCTGGTGCGACAGGACCCCCTGCAAATGCGCCTTCGCCCCTTCCATGACCGGGAATTCGTAGCGCGCCTGGAGGCTGGCCTTGAACCTCGGCGTGACCGGCAGGCGAATGCCCTTGGGGGCCGAGATGTAATTGGTCTGGCCCTGCGGCCCCGGCGCCGTGCAGGTGAAGGTCGGATCGTCGAAGCCGCAGAGGTTCCGCTTCGTCTTGGCGTCGGTATAGGCGGCGCTTCCCGACAGATAGAGGCCGACTATGGGCCGCCAGCTGAGGTCGAGCTCGGCGCCCTTGATGCGGGCGTCCGGACCGTTGTGGATCTCGGTGAAGCTGTTGGCGCCGAGGAAGGAGAATTGGAACTTCTTCCAGTCCTGGAGGAAGACCGCGCCGTTGAGGCGCAGGGTGCCGATCGTCGACTTGAAGCCAAGCTCGTAATTGGTCAGCGTATCCTCGGAATAGGGGGCGATGTCGCCGCGCCGGTTGATGCCGCCGGGCCGGAAGCCCTTCGACCAGGTCGCGTAGACCATATGGTCGGGCGTGATCTTCCAGGTGAGGTTGAGGCGGTGGGTGAAGCCGTCGCCCTTGGTCGCCTTGGGCACCACCTTGCCGTTGGTGAAGACGCCGAGGTCGGTGCAGGGCGAACCCGGCACGGCCGGCGGCAGAAGCGTGCCGGTGATGTTGTTGCGCAAGGTCGCGCCGGTGGTGGTGAAGCACTGGATGACGCCGGTGCGCGAGCTGCCCGCGCCGTTGAACGGATGGGCGGTGAAGCCGGCGCCGGGATTGCGGCCGAAGCCGAAGAAGCCGATCAGCGAATTGTCGTATTTGTAGGCGCGGATTCCGCCGGTGAAGGTGAGGTTCTGGAGGATGTCGAAGCTCGCCTCGCCGAACGCGGCATAATCCTTGTCGACGCGGTCCTGCTGGGTCAGCCAGAGCGTGCCGGGGAAGCCGTTGACCGAGACGGCGCTGCCGAGGCCGGTCACCTGATAATCCTGGTGGATGCGGTGATATTGGCGCTGGTAGAACAGGCCGCCGACGAAGCGCAGGCGCTTGTCCGCCGGCGAGGCGATGCGCAGCTCGTGGCTCATCTTGGTGAACTTGTCGCGGCCGATGATGTGCTGCGACGGGTTGATCGTATTGCCGCCATTGTCGAGGAAGTAGAAATAGCCGGCGAGGCCGCCGTAGCTCGAATAGAGGTTGTCATAGGCCTCGGCGTAATCGGTGTAATCGTTCGAGGTGTTGATCTTCCTCAGGAAATAGGCGCCGGCATAGGTCAGGTCCCAGTTGGAGACCTTGCCCTCGATGGTCAGCGCCGCCTGGCCGAAGCGGTCGTGGCTGCGGTCGGGGTAGAAATGCTGGACCTTGAGGTCGCCGAGGGTCGGATCGTAGCCGAACGAGCCGTTGGCGTGCTGGTCCTGGCCCAGCACCGACAGGGTCGCCGTCCAATTGTCGGCGAGGTCGATGCCGAGCGCGGCGCGGCCGCCGGCGACGTCGACGTCGTTGAAGTCCTTCTTGACCAGCGACGAATTGTTGACGGTGATCCCGCCCGGGTGGGGCAGGAAGGATCGGGTGCCGGGGATGTTGTCGATATAGCCGGCGTCATGCTCGTACCAGCCGACGACGCGCAGCGCCGCGCCGGTGCCGAGCGGAGCGTTGAAGAAGCCCTCCAGCTTGCCGCCGACTCCGCCGTGCCGGACCGTGTTGATCTCGCCGTCCGCGCCTCCGTAGAAGCTGTTCTTGTCGGGCTTGTTGGTGATGATGCGGATCGTCCCGGCTTCCGACGAGGCGCCGTAGAGGGTCCCTTGTGGGCCGCGCAGAACTTCAATGCGCGCGATGTCGTAGATGTGGACGTCGATCGTTCCGCCGATCGTGGTCACCGGCTGCTCGTCGAGATAGACGCCGACGGAAGGGAGCGAGCCCGAATGGTTGCCGTCGCCGCCCGAGGCGACGCCGCGGATGTAGACGTTGGTGCTGCCCGGGGTCGCGGTCTGGAACGAGACGCTCGGGGTCAGCTTGGTGTAATCGTTGAAGTTGGAGACGTTGAGCTCCTCCAGCCGGCGCGTGCTCAGCGCCTGGATGCTGATCGGCACGTCCTGGAGATTCTCCTCGCGCTTCTGCGCGGTGACGACGATCTCGTCCTGATCGGAAGCGGCGGCGGGCGGCGTTGGCGCGGGGGCCGGCGCCGGCGCAGGGCCGCCCTGGGCCTGGGCCGTTCCGGCGAGGACCGTCGTCGCGAGGAAGCCGAGAAGCGCGGAGCGAAGGGCGGTGGAGCGCATACATTCCCCCAGAAGCTGCGTCGGGGCGGAGCGTGACCCCGGCGGGGGCGCGCCGTCAATTCATTTTGCCTTCGTAACGTCAGGCGGACCGATCGCTGTGGCTTCCCGGCCACGCCGTCCCAAGTCCTCCCTGTGCGCGAAGCGCATGGGGAGGGGGACCATGCGAAGCATGGTGGAGGGGCACTACGGAGTCCTTTTAGCCCCTCCACCGCACTTCG
>JAXDPA010000121.1:0-16028 GCA_034668685.1 Sphingomonadales bacterium
ATGGCGATGTAGCGCTCGACCTCGGCGGTGGCGTCGGTCGGGCTCATCGCGCTGTTGTCGAGCATGTATTTGATCGCCTGGTCGCGGGTCCAGCCCTTGGCGTGGATTCCGGTGTCGACGACCAGCCGCATCGCGCGCAGGATCTCGTCGTTCAAATGCCCGTAATTCTGGTACGGGTCGGTGTAGAAGCCGAGCTCATAGCCGAGGCTTTCCGAATAGAGCGCCCAGCCTTCGACATAAGCGGTGTTGCCGCCGAAGCGCTGGAAGGCGGGGAGCTTCACATTCTCCTGCGCCAGGCTGATCTGGAAATGGTGGCCGGGCCGCCCCTCGTGGAGGAACAGGGTCTCGTAGCCCCAGGTGTAGCGCGAGGGCAAATCGTAGCTGTTGTAGTAGAAGATGCCGGGGCGCGAGCCGTCGGGAGTCCCCTGGTTGTACTCGCCGCCGGCCGAGGTCTTCTCGCGATAGGGCGGGTCGGGGCGGATCTCGAGCGGGGTCTTGAGGATGGTGTTGAAGTCGCGCCCGACCACCTCGCCGACCCTGCGGTCGATGGCGAGGAAGGCGTCGCGCATCGCCGCCGCCGTCGCCGGCTTGAAGCGCGGATCGGTGCGCAGGAAATCGGCGAACTGGTGGAGGTCGCCCTTGAATCCGACCGCGTTCTTGACCTTCTCCATCTCGCCGTGGATGCGGTCGACCTCCCTGAGGCCGAGCTGGTGGATCTCCTCCGGGGTCATCGTCGTCGTGGTGTTGGCCTCGACCAGATAGCGGTAGAGCGCCGGCCCGCCGGGCATGCCGACGAGCCCGACCGAATCGCGCGCCTTGGGGAGGTATTCGGTCTTGATGAAGTCCCGGAGCCGAGCGTGCGCCGGGTTCAGCCGGTCGCGGATGAAGGCGGCATATTCGGCCCTGATCCGCGCCTGCTCGGCGGCGGGGATGGTCGCGGGGAAGTTGGTCACCGGCTTGTAGAAGGTCGAGCCCTCGACTCCGGTGCCGATGATCGCGTCGAGCTGGTCGACGACGTTCTTCATCACCAGCTTCGGGTTGACGATCCCGTCGGCCATGCCCTGCCGCATCCGGGCGATCGAACGGTCGAGATAGACGATGTAGCCGCCGAGCCGCTTCAAATTGTTCTCATAGTCGGCGACCGTCTTGAACGGGGCGGCGCCCTCGCCCGAGCTCAAATCCGGCACGAACACCTGGAAGCCCGAGAAATGGTCGATCGGCCGCTCGATCGTCGCCTTGACGAGGTTCGGCGCGTAGCCGCGCAGGGTCAGGTCGGTCTGCCACTTGAAGACGTCGTAGGAGATGCGCTCGTCGGGCGTCAGCCTGGCGCGGTCGATCCGGGCGAGGGCGGCGAGATCGGCCTGCGCGGCCGCCTTCTCGCCGGCGATGTAGCGGTCGGTGATATAGTCCCCGAACTCGGGCGCGTAGCGCATGTCGCCGCGGAACAGGGCCTGGATCGGGTTGCGGCGCAGCGACGCCTCGTCGCTGTCGCGGAACAAGGCGGCGAGCTTCGCCCCCTCGGATTGCCGCGCCGTAGCGGACGAGGCGTCGGCGGGCTTGCCGTAGGCGACGGTGGCAAGGGCCGCGGCGGCGGTCGCCGCGCCAGCGAGGAGGAGGAGGGTCTTTTTCATGATTTTTCCTAATAAAGCCGGGCCGGCTCGACGCCCTGCTGGGCGTACCAGCCCCAGGGCCGCTCGCGATACCATTTGGTGATGACGTATTTGACTCCGCCCTCGACCGGCATTCCGGTGTGGAGCGAATACATGTTGGGATCGCCCGTCTCGTTGAGATTGTTCCAGGCGAGGAGGTTGCCGGTGCGGGGGGTGACCCGGACGTTGGCCTTGGGGAAGGCGGTCTGGCCGCCCCCTTCGGGCTCGTTCAGGAAGATCATCGCCGTCCAGGTGCGCTGGCCGCCCTGCCGCTCCTGCTCGGGCCAATAGGGCTCGGAGGGGTAGAAGAAGTCGTGATGCTCCTTGAACTGCTGGCCGACCGCGTAGCGCTGGCCCTGGATGGTCTCGCCGTGGCGAGGGTCGATGCCCATCAGGCCGTTGATCTTCTCTTCGACCCGGATGTTGATCGGATCGGTGAGCCGGAGGTTGCAGCTCTCGCTGGTGCGGAACTCGGGATCGTCCGTGGGGGCGAGCAGGCCCGAGGGGACGCGGTCCTTGTCGATCAGCTCGATCACCTGGCGGCATTCCTCGGCGTTCAGGAACTCGCGCACCACGAAGATGTCGAGGCCGACGGCCGGTATCTTGAACGCGCCGGGCGTGTGCTGCAGCCGGTAGCGGACCCAGGGGCCGATCTGGGCGCGGTACAGGGCGGAGGCGGTGGCGGGATTGGTGCTCACGGGATGATGTGGCCTTTCACCATGACGAAGTCGACATGCTCGAGCACGCGCACGTCCTTCAGCGGATCGCCGCTGACGGCGATGAGGTCGGCCGAATAGCCCGGCGCGATCCGTCCGATCTCGTTCTCCATCCCGAGCAGGCGGGCGGCGCCGGTCGTGGCGGTGGCGAGCGCCTCGGCAGGGCTCATCCCGACCAGCTCGACATATTGGGCGAACTCGCCGGCGTTGCGGCCGTGCTCGTAGACTCCGGCGTCGGTGCCGAAGACGATCGGGACGCCGGCCTGACGGGCGAGCCGGGCGGCCTTGCCGACCTCGTTCAGGGTCATGCGCACCTTGTCCTCGACGATCGGCGTGTAGATGCCCTTGCCGAGCCGCTCGCGGATTCCGGTGAAGGCCATCAAAGTCGGCACCAGAACGGTGCCGTGCTGCTTCATCAGCTGGATGGTGGCGGCGCTGGCGAAGGTGCCGTGCTCGATCGAATCGACTCCGGCCCTGACCGCCGCGGCGATCCCGGCATCGGAATGGGCGTGGGCGGCGGCCTTGAGGCCGAGCGAGTGGGCGGTGTCGACGATCGCCTTCATCTCGGCGTCGGTGAAGGCCTGGCCGAGGCTCTTGTCGCCCTGGCTGAGGACTCCGCCGGTGGCGTGGAACTTGATCACGTCGGCGCCGAGCTTGGCCGTCTCGCGGACCCGCGCGGCGCATTCGTCGACGCCGGTGCAGGTATTGTGGCCGTCGAGCGCGACGGCGACCTCGGGGAGGAAACCGGAGACGTCGCCGTGGCCGCCGATGGTCGACAGCGCCTCGCCGGCGGCGAGCATGCGCGGGCCGGGAACCAGCCCCTCGTTGATCGCCCGGCGAAGCGCGAAGCCGGTGAGCCGGCCCGAGCCCAGGTCGCGCACCGTGGTGAAGCCGGCCCGCGCCGTCACCAGCGCGTTATGCGCGCCGACCAGGGCGTAATATTCGGGCGGGTTGACCGCCTCCTGCCAGAAGGGCTCGCCGGGGACGCTGGTCAGATGGACGTGGGCGTCGATCAGGCCGGGAAGCACCGTCTTGGTCGAGAGGTCGATCAGCCGGGCGCCCGGCGGAGCGGGGTTGAGGCCTGGCGCGATCGCCTGGATCCGGCCGTCGACGATGGTGATGGTCGAGGGGCCGGATTCGGGACGGGCCGGATCGGTGATCAGGTGGCCGGCATGGACGACGAGGGTCTCGGCCGCGGCCGGCCCGGCAACCATCAGGGCGAGGAGGAAGAGCAGGCGTTTCAGCATCGCGGGCGAGCCTTATGAGGACGCGCTTTCCATGCTGCGGCGGGGGGCGGTTTGACAAGAGAAAAGCCCGGAGCGCTCTCGCGCCCCGGGCTTCCCTTCATTCGATCCGGCGTCAGTAGAAGAAGTCGTAGATCACGTCGACCACCTCGCCGCTATAGACGTCGACCAGAACGACGTCGTTGTAATAGCGGACCCACTCGGTGCCCGGAGGCGCCGGCGGCAAGTGGTAATAGATGGGGTCGATCCAGTAATCGCGACCGAAGAACAGCTCGTCGAGGACGAGGCCGATGCTCAGCCGGTTGTAGCCGTAGCCGCGATAGGGGGCGTAATAGCGGCCCGGGCTGAAGATCGACCGGTTGGAATAGCGGTAGCGCTGCCAGTCGTAGCGGTTGTCGTTGCGCCAGTCGCGGCTCCAATTGTAGCTGCCGCGGCGGCCGCGATCGTTGTTGAGGTAGCTGTCGCGGCCGTAATTGCCGCGGTTGCCGTCCCAGCGGCGGTCGTTCCGCTGGCCCTCGCGGCGCAGGGTCTGCTGCTCGTAATTACGCTCGTTCTCGGCCGCGCGGCGGGCGTAATTGCCGCCGATCGTCTGCTCGGCGCTGCGCTGCGAGGCCTCGCGCTCCGCCTGGAAGCGCTGGGCGTTGCGGTCGCCGCCGCCGTTCCAGTTGCCGCCGCGCGAGCCGCGATAGGCCTCGGTGCGGACCTGCTCCTGCTGCTGGACCTGGACCGCCTGCTGCTGGCTCTCGCCGCGCTGCCAGGTGCCGCCGGAACGGCCCTGCCAGCTGCGCGCCTCGGTCTGCTGCTGCGGCTGCGGCGCCTGCTGGCGCTCGGCGCGGGGCTGCTGCTGGGCCTGCTCGCGCTGCTGCACCCGCTCGGCCCGCGCCTCGGAGCGCTGCTCGCTCGACTGGCTGCCGCCGTCGCGATGGCCGCGGCCGCGCCAGCCGCCGTCATTGTCCTGGGCGAGCGCGGGCGCTGCCGCCGTCGCCGCCATCAAAATCGCCAGAATCGCCTTACGCATGGAAATCGTCCTTTCGCCCTTGGGTCGGCGCGAGGCCGCCCCAGTGGGACGACATGTGGACCAGGGCCGATGAGCCGTTGCTGAACTGGCCGGAAAGGTTAGGGAAAGGTTAGGCCAAGGAAGGAAGCCCATGACCCGGATCGAGATCGGCCGCGAGGGCGGAATCGCCCATGTCGAGCTGTCCCGCGAGGACAAATTGAATGCGATGGACGGCGACATGTTCGGGGCGATCGGGGAGGCCTTCCGAAGCCTCGGAAGCGATCCTTCGGTACGCGCCATCCTGCTCAGCGGGCGCGGCCGCCATTTCTCGGCCGGGCTCGACCTCCAATATGCCGCCAGCCAGTTCCCGCCGACCGACGATCCCGGACGGGCCACGGAAGCGCGACTCCGGCACATCAGGTGGCTTCAGGATTGCTTCACCGCGGCCGAGGAAGCGCGGCCGCCGGTGATCGCGGCGATCCACGGCGGCTGTATCGGCGCCGGGGTCGACCTCGCCACCGCCTGCGACATCCGCCTCGCTTCGGCCGATGCCTATTTCCAGGTGGCGGAGGTCGACGTCGCCATCACCGCCGATCTCGGCACCCTCCAGCGCCTCACCCGGCTGATCCCGGAAGGACTGGTGCGCGAGCTCGCTTATACCGGGCGGCGGATGGCGGCGGACGAGGCGCTCCGCCTCGGCCTCGTCAACCGGGTCGAGCCGGACCGCGAAGCCGTGATCGCAGCGGGGCTGGATCTCGCCCGGACTATCGCCGCCAAGTCGCCGCTCGCCGTGGCCGGCGCCAAGATGAGCCTCAACTACAGCCGCGGCCGGACCGTCGAGGAGGGGCTGAGGCACGTCGCCCTGTGGAACGCCGGCGCGCTGGTCAGCGCCGACCTCACGGCGGCGGTGCAGGGCCGCCTGAGCAAGAGCGTCCCGGAGTTCAAGGATCTCGCCGGCTGATGCGCTTCCTCGGCGTGACCGAGACCTGCGACCTCGGCAGCCTCTACCGGCGGCTCATCGCCGAGGGCCACGAGGTCCGGGTCTCGATCGACGAGGAAGGCGCTCGGGGAACGATGGCCGGCCTCGTCCCGCGCGTCGAGGACTGGCGCGGCGAGCTCGGATGGGTCGGACGGGACGGCATCGTCCTCTTAGAGGCCGTCTCGGAGGGTTACGGCGCCCTGCAGGACTCGCTTCGCCGCGACGGGTACCAGGTGATCGGCGGAAGCGCGTTCGGCGACCGGCTCGAGAATGACCGGGCCTTCGCGCAGGAGCTGCTCGCCGGGCTCGGGCTGAAGACCGCGGCCGTTCACCGGTTCGAGGACGCGGCGTCGGGCGACGCTTTCCTGGGCGCCCATCCGGGCCGCTACGTCTTGAAGTTCAGCGGCCCCGACTTTGCTTCGCACGACAATTATGTCGGGCAGCGGCCGGACGGGGCGGACGTGCGCGCCGTGCTGGCGAGTCGGTTCGCGCTCCGCGCCGGAGCGCCGGCGCGCTACATCCTGATGGAGCATATCGAGGGCGTCGAGATGGGCGTCGGCGCCTATTTCGACGGCGAGAAATTCCTCGCGCCGGCCTGCCTCGACTGGGAGCACAAGCGCTTCTTCGCCGGCGACATGGGCGAGCTGACCGGAGAGATGGGCACGGTCGCCACCTTCGAGGGCAGCGGCCGGTTCTTCGATCTCACGCTAGGCAGGGTCGCGCCGCTTCTGCGCGAGCACGGCCATGTCGGCTACGTCAATTTGAACACGATCGTGAACCAGGCGGGCATCTGGCCGCTCGAGTTCACCTGCCGGTTCGGCTATCCCGGCTTCGCCATCCTCGAGCCGCTGCAGGCCGTCGGATGGGGTGAGCTGTTTCGGGCGATGGCCGGGCGGGCGGCCGTCTCCTTCCCGGCGCGGCCGGGCTTCTCGGCCGGAATCGTCCTGACCACGCCGCCTTTCCCTTATAGCCGCAAGCAGGTCGGCGAGCCGGTCGGCCTGCCGGTGCTGTTCGAGTGGGATCTCGACGACGAGGACCGGCGCAACCTCCATTACGGCGAGGTCGGCCTGGAGGGCGGCCAGCTGGTGACGAGCGGGCTCTACGGCTGGACGATGGTCGTGACGGGAGTCGGCCCGACGATCTCGGCGGCGCGCGAGGCCGCCTACGCGCGGGCCGCTCGCGTCTTCGTGCCCAACGGCCGCTATCGGCTCGACATCGGCGACCGGCTGATCGCCGGCGATTACGACACGGTCGCGGGGCTCGGCCTCTTCTCCGAAGCGGCGGCGCCGAGCGCCGCGGCCGACAGGTAGCTCGCCCCGTTCATCCGGACATTGTCGCAGATCAAAGCGTAATTGGTGGTGAGCTCCGCCCCGGCCGGAAGGTCCTGCGCGGCGATGTCGTCGCCGAAGCCGACGCCGAGCGACAAGGTGTTCGGATTGTCGGAATGGTTGAAGTGGCGGCCGTTGTCGCCGCACAGGATCCACAGGCGCGAGGCTTCGTGCCAGGTCGAGTAGGTCCTGAGGAAGCGCTGCATCCGCTCCGGCAGGCTGGCGAAATCGTCCTCGCTATAGACCCGGTCGATGCGCGAATCGAACCGCCAGATCAGGTCGCCCTTGTGGACCGGCTCCAGCAGGAAGACGCCGGTGCCGTGGATGGGACTCTGGCGAAGCTCGGTTTCCACCATCAGCATGAGATCGTTCTTCCTCCGCAATCGTCGCCCCGCCAACGCGCCCGAAGCGCCGCCGTTCCGCGCCTAAGTGCCTGCTTGACATAGGTTAAAGCCGGAACATTGCCGCGCCGGAATGGTTGACCGCCACGCACATTCCTCATGCTGCAGGGGCACCCGCTTGGCCACGTCCGCGCCCGTCGACCAGGTCTCGTCGCAATTCTTCACCGACGCCTTCCAGCGCGGCCTCGCCCGCTGGAACCGGATCCGGCTCGTCCCCGGCTTTCCGGACGAGGGCTGGCCGGCCGCCGAGGCCCACGATGCCCGCATGCGCCGCCACGAAGGCGAGTTTCTCGACGCGCTCCGCGCCGAGGTCGCGGGCGAAGCGGCGCAGGTCCCGACCGATCCGGATGGCTTCCTCGCCTGGTTCGAGGCGCTCCGCGAGACTGGCCCGGGCCAGGGCGATCCGCTTTTCCCGTGGCTGGCCGAGGCGGCGGACCGTGACGAGATGCGCTGGTTCCTCGGCCAGGAGGCGGCGGGCGAGGCCGGCTTCGAAGACCTGCTGGCGCTGACCCAGGTGCGCATGCCGCGCCGCGCCAAGCTCGAATTCGCCCGCAATTATTGGGACGAGATGGGGCGCGGCAATCCCAAGGGCATGCACGGCCCGATGCTCGCTGTGCTCATCGACCGGCTGGGGCTCGAGGCGGAGATCGACAAGACGGTGTGGGAAAGCCTCGCCCTCGCCAACGCGATGACGGCGATGGCCTCGACCCGCCGCTACGCCTGGCACTCGGTCGGCGCCTTGGGCGTGATCGAGCTGACCGCGCCCGGGCGCTCGGCTTCCGTCGCCGCCGGACTGCGCCGCCTCGGTTTCTCCGCCGCCGAGCGGCGCTATTTCGATCTCCACGCGGTGCTCGACGTCAAGCATAGCGAGGCCTGGAACGCCGAGGCGCTCCGTCCGCTGGTCGAGGAGGAGCCGCGCCGCGCCACCGCCCTTGCAGAGGGCGCCCTGATCCGCCTGCGCTGCGGCGCCCGCTGCTTCGAGCGCTACCGCGCCGAGCTCTGGTGACCGATCCGGACTGCGCTCTCCTCGCCTTGTTCGACGGGCTGGCCGAAGCCGGATATCGTTTCGTCTCCGTAACGCCCGAGACCCATCGCCGGATGTTGGCGCGCCGGAAAAAAGCGTTTGCGTGTGACCTTTGTGACCTTTTCGGCTGGAGCCTGCCCTTCGACCCGGTCCTGCTGCCGCCGCCCATTCGGCGGGCGCTCGTCGCCAGCGGCGAGGTCGAGCGCGACGGCGAGCGCTGGAAGAGCCGGGTGCGGGTCGCCTCGCTGGACGACCGCCTGTTCCTCCATTCCGCCTATCCCACCGACGCGCCCGATTCGGTCTTCTTCGGCCCGGACAGCTACCGTTTCGTCCGCTTCCTCCAGGCCGAGCTCCCCCGCCTCGACGGCGTCCGGCATCTCGTCGATGTCGGCGCCGGCAGCGGCGTCGGGGCGATCATGGCGGCGGCTCTCGTCCCCGGCGCGAAGCTCACCGCCACCGACCTCAACCCGCTCGCCCTGCGCTTCGCCCGCGTCAACGCCCGCCACGCTGGGGTGGAACTGGAGACGGTCGAAACGCCGGGCCTCGACTCCGTGGAGGGACCGGTCGACCTCGTCATCGCCAACCCGCCCTTCGTCGCCGATCCGGCCGGGCGCCTCTACCGCGACGGCGGCGGCATGCGCGGCGCCCGCGTCTCGCTCGACTGGGCGCTCGCCGGCGCCCGCCGGATCGAGCCCGGCGGCACGGTGCTCCTCTACACCGGAAGCGCGATCGTTGCCGGCCGCGACGCCCTGCGGGAGGCGCTGGCGGCCGCCCTTCCGGACCTCGGCTGCACGCTGCGCTACGCCGAGATCGATCCGGACATATTCGGCGAGCTGCTGGGCGAGCCCGGCTACGAGCGGGTCGAGCGAATCGCCGCGGTCGGAGCCGTGATCGGCAAGCCGTGACGGCAAGAGCGGCAGAAGGGCGTGCGACAGGCTATCCCGATCATGCGCCAAACCGGACGTCTGTAGTTCTATCTATCTGTTGGCCAATGTGCGGATAGCTCACGATCGAATTTCGCTCCGTCGCCAGACTCACAGTCGCCCACCAGGTAATACTCTCCGCATTCCAGCCCCTGCTGAAGCTGGAACCCTACTCGTTCAATTACCGGGCTGATGCCATTGTGATCTTCAAGCCATTCCTCGTACCCCTTGATCGAAGGGCCACCGACATTGATCACAAACTCATGTCCATACAGGCAGAACACAAAAAAGGTCTCCCAGCGTTTGGTAATGAACAGATCATGAGAATAGCCAGCTCGCACCCAAAGCCCTGTCGTCGGGTGGCGCATATAGGTTTCTTCGGGATGGATCTGCCGCTGATGGAAAGGCCAATCTCTCAGGTTGTCTCCATGTCGGGTCCACCGTCGAATCAAATCATAGTGAGACTCATCGATGAATCTGTCTAGCGAGCCTCGAACGGCAAGGCGGCGAGCTACTGTTTCAAGCGCCATCTTTGCTAGGAGACGCGACATCTCGCGCTTGGGCGGATTCATGTCACATGGGAAAATTATTATCGAGGGATCGTCAGCTTTCCCGTACAATCTGGCATGAATTTCGTCGGTCTCGCTGTGTCGTTCGGGCCGGAGTTCGACGCTACCATCCGCGGCGACACGCATCCCCACCGAGAGTTCAGTATCGAGCAAGAACCCTCGCATGGAGGGGATACGACCTTTTTTCGTAGGGACCTGAAACCGTGCCCGAAGGTTACGAAAGGACTCATGCCGCAGCAACGGGCCTTCGATCTCTCGGGCAAAGTAGTTGTTGCAGCGGCCGCAAACGAATCCGGCCGGCAGAACGTGCCTTGTGTTGCCGATGGACTCAGGAATGATGTGCTCCCGAGTTGATTCGCTAACCGTACCTGTCTTGCAGAAGATGCATCTCATCCGAGAAGTCTAATGGGTTCAATGGGAAGGGGGTAGGAGCATTGCACCCTACACCTTGGACGGATTGGCGGCGAGGGTCTCTCCTCCTAAGTGTGGAATGCCTTGTCACTTCCCTCTCCCTCTGCTAGCGGCCCCCTCGCCACGGCGCGGGACACGTCTCGCGACGACGAGATTTTTATGCTATCGGCGTTTCCGCGCGGGCGGCCCGCAAAGGGTTGCCGGGAAATGCTTTTCGAACGGAGAGTGACGGGACTTTATGCAGATCATCGTTCGCGACAACAATGTCGACCAGGCGCTGCGGGCGCTCAAGAAGAAGCTGCAGCGTGAGGGCGTCTATCGCGAGATGAAGCTGCGCCGTCACTATGAGAAGCCGTCGGAGAAGCGTGCCCGCGAGCGCGCGGCGGCGATCCGCCGCGCCCGCAAGCTCGAGCGCAAGCGCGCCGAGCGCGACGGCGGCGGCGCCACGCGCTGAGTGGCCGCGGGGCCGGTAATCCACCGTCCTCGACTAACCTTGCTTCCTGGCGGGGCGGCGATATGTATCGCCGCCCTTCGCTTTTTCGGGGATGACCGATGTCCGTGACCGCCGTTCCGCTCCGCCCGCTGCCGAAAGGCGCGGTGGTCAAGCTCTGGCTGGCCTTGCTGCTCCTGGTCGCGATCGGCGTTGCGGTGGCCTGGGCCGGAACTTCGGCGCACGTCTTCCAGCGCACGCCGTCGGGCCTCGGCTTCAAGGTGATCAAGGACGGCGAGGGCGCCCCGCCGACGGCGAGCGACGTGACTCTCATCCAATATACCGGGCGGCTCGAAGACGGCACCGTGTTCGACAGCAACATGAATGGCCAGCCTTTGCCCATGCCCGCGGCGGACGGCGCGGCGATCAAGGGCTTCACCGAGGGCCTGAGGATGATGAAGAAGGGCGGCACCTATCGCCTGCGCATCCCGCCCGAGCTCGGCTACGGCGCGAGCGGCCAGCCGCCGGCCATCCCGCCCAACGCGACTCTCGAGTTCGACGTCAAGCTGCTCGAATACATCCCGCTATCCACCTACCGGGCGCTGATGCAGCAGCAGATGATGCAGCAGATGCAGCAGCAAGGGGGCGCCGGAGGCGCGCCGGGCGGCCCTCCCGGCGGCGCGCCCTCTGAAGCGCCCCCGCCGCAGGGCCAGCCGGCGCGCTAGCTCGCCGGGTCGGACTCGGTGGCCGAGCGCTGCTCGAGCGCGACCTTGATCATCGCCACGATCGGATCGGCGAGCATCAGTCCGAGGATCCCGAACAGCGCGCCGAACAGCAGCTGGGCGCTCAGCACCACCGCGGGGGCGAGGTCGACGGTGCGCCGGGCGACGTAGGGGACGACCAGGTAGCCGTCGACATTCTGGATGACGAAATAGACGACGATCGCCCAAATCCCCGAGCCGGTACCCACGCTGAAGCCGGCGAGGACCATCAGCACGCCGGAGATGGGGGCGCCGATATTGGGCAGGAAGGCGAGCAGGCCGGTGATGATTCCGAGCAGGGCGGCCATCGGGATCCCGCCCAGAGCGAGCAGGATGCCGGTGCCGATCCCTTCGAAGAGCATTCCGACCAGGCGTCCGGCCATCAGCCGCCGAAGCGTGAAGCCCATCGTCTCGGCGGTCCGGTAGAAGGCCGCGCGCGAGCCCATCGGCAGCATCCAGGCGACCCCGCGCTGGTAGAGCCTCGGCTCGGTGGCGAAGAAGATTCCGATGACGAGGATCATGACGACGCTGGTGATCGCGCCCACCGCGGTCGAGACGGCCGATCCGAGCCGGCCGAGCGTGCCCATCAGCTGGCCGGAAAGCTGGTCGAGCTGCACTCCGCCCTGGACGAGGCCGACGCCGTTGGCCCAGGCGAGGATCCGGTTGACCTGGTTGGTGACCGCGATCCTGAGGATCTCGGCCTGGCCGACCAGCGTCGCCCCGGCATAATAGAAGGTCCAGACGACGAAGGCGACGGCGAGCAGCGTGACGAGAGCGAGCCGAAGTCCGCGGCGGATCGGCAGGAACCGGCCGAGCAGCCGGGCCCCGCCGTCGAGCATCGAGGCGAGGACGATCCCCGCGAAGATGAGCAGCAGGGGCTGGGCGAGGAAGATGAGGCCGAGAATGGCAAGGCCGAGCCCGAACCAGACGCTGGCCTTCTTCAGCTCCTGGCGGACGAGCGGATCGCGGACCTCGGTCGGGCCGACCTGCTCGATATGGCCGCCCGGGCCCTCGGTCACTTCTTCGGGGCCTCGGCCGGATGGAGCGAGGTGCCCGCGCGGCCGCCCCTCAGCGCGCTGAACCAGGTGATCGGGTTCAGCCATTTCGAAGAGCCGTCGTAGGAGAAGGTGATGAACTCGGCGCGGCCGCCGATATTCTCCCAGGGGACCGGACCGCCGAGGCCGTTCTCGGCCGGGCTCACCCGGCTGTCGGCCGAATTGTCGCGATTGTCGCCCATCAGGAAGACCTCGCCCGCGGGGACGGTGATCGGGCCGTAATCGTCCTCGAGCGTGCGGCCGGTGTCGATCGTGTCGTAGCTGCGGCCGCCAGGCAGGGTCTCGCGATAGACGGGGAGGCGGCAATAACGCCCGCCGTCCGGCCCGGCCTGGATGAAATTGTCGTTGCACGCGATGTTGGGATCGATGGGGATCATCGTGTCGGGACGCCGCTCGCGCTTCACCGGCACGCCGTTGAGGTAGAGCTGGCCGCCGACCAGCTTGATCGTGTCGCCGGGCAGCCCGATGACCCGCTTGATATAGTCCGACGTCTCGCCGCGCGGGGTCAGGATGACGATGTCGCCCCGCGCCGGCAGCCGGCCGAACAGCCGGCCGGAGACTCGCGGGAAGACGTGGAAGCTGGGCGACACCCAGGACCATCCGAAGGGATATTTGCTGACCACCAGCCGGTCCCCCTTCAAGAGGATCGGCATCATCGATTCGGACGGGATGTAGAAAGGCTTGGCGACGAAGCTGTGGAAGGCGAGCACGGCGAGGATCAGCCAGAAGATCGCCTTGATCTCGCCCCACCAGTCGGTCGGCTTCTTCTCCGCCGGAGCGGGCGGATCGTCGGCCGTCACGGCCTCTGGAAGATGGTCGGTCATGGCGGCGGCGGGATCGCTGGGGCTCACCCTGGGCTCCTCGAAGGAAATGTGGGCCGCGAAGTGGCCCGCAGGGACGGGCGCGTCAAGCCTCGCCCCTCCAGAGTCATCCCGGCGGAAGCCGGGAACCATGAACATAGAGAGAGCCGGCTCGCGAGGGCGGTGTCGCCTTTCTTGGGAACGCAGTGTTCGTGGATCCCGGCCTTGGCCGGGATGACTAATGATTGGGGGCTCAGGAAGCCTGGCCGGCGCGCAGCGTCGTTCCCGCCCGTCCGCCCCGCAGCGCGGTGAACCAGCTCAGCGGATTGTACCAGCGGAACGAGCCGTCGTAGGAAAAGAGGATGAACTCGGCGCGGCCGCCGACATTCTCCCATGCCACCGGCCCGCCGAGGCCGCCCTCGAACGCCGGCACCCGGCTGTCGGCGCTGTTGTCGCGATTGTCGCCCATCAGGAAGACCTGGCCGGCCGGCACCGTCACCGGCCCGTAATCGTCGGCCGGCGTCGGTCCCTCGTCGATCGTGTCGTAGGCGCGGCCATTCGGAAGCGTCTCGCGGTAGACGGGAAGGCGGCACAGCATCTGCCCGTCCGGGCCGGCCGAGCGATGCTCTCCGAAACCGTCGGGACCGCAGGGGAGATTGGCGTCGACCGGCAGCATCGTGTCGGGCCGGCGCTCCCGCTTCACCGGCCGGCCGTTGAGGATGAGCTGGCCCGCCCGCATCTCGACGGTGTCGCCGGGTATTCCGATCACCCGCTTGATCCAGTCGTCCTTGGCGCCGTCCGGCAACAGGATGACGATGTCGCCGCGCTCCGGCATCCGCCCGAACAGGCGCCCGCGCATCTTGGGCAGGACGTGGAAGGTCGGCGACACCCACGACCAGCCGTAGGGATATTTGGTGACGATCAGCCGGTCGCCCTTGATCAGCCCCGGCATCATCGATTCCGAAGGAATGTAGAAGGGCTTGGCGATGAACGTGTGGAGGGCGAGCACGCCGAGCGCGAGCAGCAGGATCGCCTTCAGCTCCGCCCACCAGTCGAACGGCGGCTTGTCCGCCGGCGGGGTCGGCGCGGGCGCGATCTCGACCTCGCTCACAGCCGAGCGGCCGTGATGATCACGAAGGCCAAAGCGAAGGGATGGTCGTCGGTCATGGTCAAATGCACCTCGGCCTTGTGCCCGTTCGGAGTGATCGCGTCGAGCCGGGCCTTGGCGCCGCCGGTCAGCGCCAGGGTCGGCGCCCCCGAGGCCGCGTTGACGACCCCGATGTCCTTCATGAACACGCCGCGCCTGAAGCCGGTGCCGACCGCCTTGGCGAAGGCCTCCTTGGCGGCGAAGCGCTTGGCGTAGGTGCCGGCGCGGGTGAAGGGGCGGCTCTCCGCCCTGGAGCGCTCCGTCTCGGTGAACACCCGGGCGACGAACCGCTCGCCGAACCGGTCCAGCGAGGCCTGGATGCGCTCGATGTTGCACAGGTCCGAGCCGAGGCCGAGGATCATGACGGCCCCAACAGGCCGTCACCCCAGCGAAGGCTGGGGTCCATGCGGACTCTGCATGGATGCCAGCCTTCGCTGGCATGACGAGGAACAAGATTCCTCACCCTCTCGCCTCGTCCATCAGCCGTCGCATCTCGCCCACGCTCGCCTCGAGGCCGCAGAAGATCGCCTCGCCGACGAGGAAATGGCCGATGTTGAGCTCCATGAGCTGCGGGATGGCGGCGACCGGCTGGACGTTGGCGAAGGTGAGGCCGTGCCCGGCATGGGGCTCGATTCCGTTCTTGACGGCGAGCGCGGCGGCGTCGGCGAGGCGGCGCAGCTCGGCGGCGCGGGCCTCGCCTTCCAGGTGGGCGTAACGGCCGGTGTGGAACTCGACGACGGGCGCCTTCAGCCGGATCGCCGCCTCGATCTGGCGAGGATCGGGCTCGATGAACAGGCTGACCCGGATGTTGGCGCCGGCCAGCCGCTCGACGAACGGCATCAGGTGATTGTCCTGGCCGGCGGCGTCGAGCCCGCCTTCGGTGGTGCGCTCCTCGCGGCGCTCGGGGACGAGGCAGGCGGCGTTCGGCCGGTGGCGAAGAGCGATCTCGAGCATCTCCTCCGTCGCGGCCATTTCGAGGTTGAGGGGAATGGTGAGCCGCTCGATCAGCGCGGCGATGTCCTCGTCGCGTATGTGGCGGCGGTCTTCGCGCAGGTGGGCGGTGATCCCGTCGGCGCCCGCTTGCGCCGCGCCGAGCGCGGCCGTGACCGGATCCGGATGGTCGCCGCCGCGCGCGTTGCGGATGGTGGCGACATGGTCGATATTGACTCCGAGGCGGAGCGCCGAGGTCATGCCGCTCCTTCGGCTCTGCTCGGGACAGGCTTCCGGCTGCCCGGCTTCTCGGCCGGCAGCGCGGCAAGCTCGGGCGGCAGGGCCTTCGGCTCGTAGACCGGCACGTCGAGGCGGATCAGCGGGAAGAAGGGCACGCCGAGGTCGGCAAGCCCGTTGGAGCGGTCGACCAGAGCCGCCCCGGCCACCACCCGGCCGCCGGCCTCCGCCACCGCCGCGATCGCCTCGCGCGAGCTGAGGCCGGTCGTCACCACGTCCTCGACGAGCAGCGCCTTCTGCCCCGGCTCGATCCGGAAGCCGCGGCGCAACTCGAACCGGCCCTCCGGACGCTCGAGGAAGATCGCCTCGAGCCCGAGCGAGCGGCCCATCTCATGGCCGATGATGATCCCGCCCATCGCCGGCGAGA
>JAXDPA010000122.1:0-30131 GCA_034668685.1 Sphingomonadales bacterium
ATTCGATCCCCTGCCTGCCGAAGGCGCGGGCGATCGCCGGGTCGAGCTTGAAGTCGAGCCGCGCCTCGATGTCGCGGTCGCCGGTCAGATGGTAGTACATGCCGGTGATCCGGCAGCGCGCGAGGCCGAGCTTCTCGCAGGCCGAAGCGTGCTGCTCCTGGACCGCGGAGATCCGCTCGGCGGGCAGCCGAAACGCATATTTGTAGTTGAACGCGACGCCCGGCGCGGCGGTCGGCGCAATGCCCGGCGCGGCCAGCTCCTCGTCCGCCGCGGCATTGCCGCCAGTACGCGTGGCGGTAACGCTCTCGCCGCCCCGATTCGGCGCCTGTCCGCACCCCGCCGCGAGAAGAATGAGACCCAGTCCGAACGCCTTGCGCATCTTCTGTCCTCCCTCTGTCAGGGCAATACTCTACCAAATCAGTAGACAAGCGCAAGAAAAATGCGATGCGCGGGACTTTTGCGAACTTCCGGACCTTCCGCGGCGCTCGCTTCCGCCGAGTCGGCCTGCTAATCGCGGGCGATGGCCAGCAGCTTGAACGACATCGATCCGATCCAGGACCAGCCCTTCGATTCGGCGCTGTCCCAGCGCTATCTGGTCTACGCTTTGTCGACGATCACCGCCCGCTCGCTGCCCGACGTGCGCGACGGGCTGAAGCCGGTCCACCGCCGTCTCCTGTGGGCGATGCGGCTGCTGCGGCTCGATCCGGCGGCGGGCTACAAGAAATGCGCCCGCGTGGTCGGCGACGTCATCGGCAAATACCACCCGCACGGCGACCAGTCGGTCTACGACGCAATGGTCCGCCTCGCCCAGACCTTCTCGCTTCGCTATCCGCTCGTCGACGGGCAGGGCAATTTCGGCAATGTCGACGGCGATAACGCCGCGGCGATGCGCTACACCGAGGCGCGCCTCACCCGCGCCGCGAACGATCTGATGGCCGGGCTCGACGAGGGCACGGTCGAGTTCCGGCCGACCTACAATGGCGAGGAGGAAGAGCCGGAGGTCTTCCCCGGCCTGTTCCCCAACCTTCTCGCCAACGGCGCCAGTGGAATCGCCGTCGGCATGGCGACCTCGATCCCGCCCCACAACCTCGCCGAGATAATCGACGCCGCCATCCACCTCATCGACCACGAGAAGGCGACCACCGCCGAGCTGATGCAGTTCGTGCGCGGCCCGGACTTCCCGACCGGCGGCGTGCTGGTCGATCCCGAGCAGGCGATCGCCGCCGCCTACATGACCGGCCGCGGCTCGTTCCGGGTCCGCGCCCGCTGGTCGGTGGAGGACCAGGGCCGCGGCACCTGGGTCGCGGTGGTCTCGGAGATCCCCTACCAGGTGCCCAAGGGCAAGCTGATCGAGCAGATCGCCGCCCTGATCGCCGACCGGAAGCTGCCGATCCTCGCCGACATTCGCGACGAATCGGACGCCGAGATCCGCATCGTGCTCGAGCCACGCAGCCGCACCGTCGACGCCGACCTGCTGATGGAGAGCCTGTTCCGCCTCACCGACCTCGAGGTCAGGGTGCCGCTCAACATGAACGTCCTCGACGCCCGCCACACCCCCAAGGTGATGGGCCTCAAGGAGGTGCTCCAGGCCTGGCTCGCCCACCAGTTCGAAGTGCTGGTCCGCCGCGCCACCCACCGCATCGCCAGGATCGACGACCGGCTGGAGCTGCTAGAAGGCTATCTCGTCGCCTTTTTGAACCTCGACCGGGTGATCCAGATCATCCGCACCGAGGACGAGCCCAAGCCGGTGATGGTCGCCGAGTTCAGCCTGACCGACCGCCAGGCCGAGGCCATCCTCAACATGCGCCTGCGCTCGCTGCGCAAGCTCGAGGAGATGGAGCTGAAGGGCGAACGCGACTCGCTTATCAAGGAGCGCGAGGAGCTGGCGAAGCTGGTCGATTCGAACGCCCGCCAGCGCACCCGGCTCAAGAAGGACCTCGCCGCGCTTCGCGAGCGCTACGGCCCGGAGACCGAGCTCGGCCGCCGCCGCACCCTGATCGAGGAGGCCGCGCCGGCCCGCGAGATCCCCCTCGCCGCGATGATCGAGAAGGAGCCGATCACTGTGATTATGTCGCAGAGGGGGTGGATCAGGGCGATGAAGGGGCATGTCGAGCTCTCCAGCCCCGAGGCGCTGAAGTTCAAGGAAGGCGACGGTCCGCGCTTCTTCTTCCACGCCTTGACCACCGACCGGCTGCTGCTCGCCGCGTCGAACGGCCGGTTCTACACGCTCGCCGCCGACAAGCTGCCCGGCGGGCGCGGGTTCGGCGAGCCGGTGCGGCTGATGGTCGACATCGAGGGGGAGGGAGAGATCGCGGCCTTGTTCGCCGCCGTCGCGGACACCAAAGTGCTGGTCGCCTCGTCCGACGGGCGCGGCTTCGTCACCCCGGTCGACCAGGCGCTCGCCGAGACCCGCAAGGGCAAGCAGGTGGTCAACCTGCGCCCCGGCGCCCGCCTGGCGGTCGTGAAGCAAATCGGACCCGGCGACGATTATGTCGGGGTGATCGGCGAGAACCGGAAGATGGTCTTCTTTCCGCTGGCCGAGCTGCCGGAGATGGGCCGGGGCCAGGGCGTCCAGCTGCAGCGCTACCGCGACGGCGGGCTCGCCGACGCCACCACCCTCGTCTTCGCCGACGGGCTGAGCTGGGACATGGGCGGCGAGAGCGGCCGCCGGCGGACCGAGACCGACCTCAATCCGTGGCGCGCCGCCCGCGGCGCCGCGGGGCGGATGCCGCCGCTCGGCTTCCCCCGCGCGAACCGCTTCTAAACGCCGCGTTAACCCTGTTCGGCTAAGCCGCCGGAATGGAGGCGGCAGCCACTCGCGCTGGATCGAAGAAGGGTGAAAGGCGGGAGGCCTCAGCCGCCGACCTCGCCGTGGCCGAGCATATCGTCCGCGCCGGCCGCCAGGCCTTTCTCGAAGCCCTGCCGATCGCCGCGGCCCTGTTCCGACTGGACGAGAACGGGAAGGTCGCCATCGACCTCGCCAACGCCCGGTTCGTCGAGCTCGTCGGCGATCCATGCGTCGACCGCGAGGCCGGTGACTTTGCCTTTCTCCAGGCGAGCGGCGTTGCCGACCGCGCCGAGGCTTTCCTGCCCGCCGCCGACACGACGCTGGAATTCCAGACCCTTGTCGGCTCCGAGATCGGCGGGCGCCATTTCGCGGTCCGGCTGACCCGCCTTGGAATCCTCCCTGCGCTCGGCCGCCGCTGCCTCGTCACTTTGATCGACCGCACCGCGGAAGTGGAGACCGAGCGGAGCCTCCGGGCCGAGATGCTGCGCGACAGCCTTACCGGCCTCCCAAACCGCGCCGCCTTCAACGAGCGGGTCGAAGCTGCGCTGGAAGATCCGGGATTCCTGCCCGGCAGCCATGCCGTCCTGGTGGTCGACATGCGCCGATTCAGCCGGGTCAACGAGTGCGTCGGCGCCCTCGCCGGCGACGAGCTGCTCATCGCCTTCGCCCGGCGCCTGTTCTCGGCGCTGCGCGCGCACGATCTTCTCGCCCGGACCGGCGGCGACGAGTTCGGAATCCTGCTGCGTCTCGAGCGCGGGCTCGAGGATGCGCTCCAGGCGGCGGAGCGAATCCGCGCCGCGCTCGCCCTGCCGTTCCGGCTTTCGGAGCTCGAGATCCGGGTCGACTGCGCCATCGGCTGCGCCTTGCTCGGCGGTCACGAGGAATTGCCGGAGGAGGTTCTTCGCAACGCCCAGTTCGCGCTGAAGCGAGCCAAGTCCGGCGGCGACATCCAGATCTACGAGCCCAACCAGGCCCGCGCCGCGCGCCGGCGCTTTTCGATCGAGACCGAGCTCAGGCGCTCGATCGAGGCGGAAGCGCTCGACCTCGCCTTCCAGCCGCTCGTCGACCTTCGCACCGGCGCGGTCTGCGGCTTCGAGGCCCTCGCCCGCTGGAGCCATCCCAGCCGCGGGCCGATCTCGCCGACCGAATTCATCCCGGTCGCCGAGGAATCGGGCCTGATCGTTCCGCTCGGCCGGTGGGCGATCGAGCGGGCGCTGGCCACCCTCAAGGCCTGGGACGAGCAGGCCGGGACCCCCTTGCCGTTCCCGGTCAGCGTCAATCTCTCGGCGATCCAGATCGCCCGCGACGAAGTACCGCGCCTGGTCGAGGAGGCGCTCGCCCGGCACGGCCTCGGCGGCGAGCGGCTCACCCTCGAGCTGACCGAGAGCGCGATCATCAACGATCCCGCCCGCGCCACTGCGGTGCTCGAGGCGCTTCAGGGGCTGAAGGTTCGGGTGGCGATGGACGATTTCGGCACGGGATATACGTCATTGGCCTATTTGCAGCGCCTGCCGATCGACGTCCTCAAGATCGACCGAAGCTTCGTCAGCGGCATGCTGGCGGATTCGGATTCGGTCGCGATCGTCCGCGCCATCCTCTCGCTCGCCGCAGCGCTCGGCATGGAAACGACCGCGGAGGGGATCGACTCGCCGGGCCTGGCTGTCGCGCTTCGCGATCTCGGCTGCACCCACGGCCAGGGCTTCCACTTCGCCCGGCCGCTCGCGGCGGACGCGGCCTTCGGTTACTGGCGCTCGGCCAACGCCTGATCGACGTGGCGGCGGGCGATCGCCCGCTGCTCCGCCTCGCCGGCAAAGCCGGTCTCCGACCACTCGCGCTCGATAGCCTGCAGCGTCCTGGCGACCAGCGGTCCGGCATCGAGACCCAAGGCGATAAGGTCGCCCCCGCGGACGGCGAATCGCGGCCGTTTCCACCCGTCGAGAGCCTTGAGGCTCGTCGGATCGGCATCGCCGAGCAGGATCCTGTCCATCGCCTCGTCCCGGCCCAGCCGGTAGGCGAGCACCTCCGGCGCCGGCGTGGGTTCGTCGCGCCGCGCGGCCGTCCTCAGCCGCCGCTGCGCCTTGTTCGACAGCCGCAGCCTTGCCGCCACAGCTCCGGCGACCTCGGGCTCGGGCGGAAGCAGGGCGGCGAGCCGACGGAAAGGATCGGGAGGCGCTCCGACCGCTTTCTCGCGTTCCACCAGCCGCTCGAGGCGCGCCGTTCCGGCTTCGTCGATTTCCGGCAGCACCGGGGACAGGATGTCGCGATCGACCATCAGCCGCAGCGTCGCCGCCGGCTCGGGCAGAGCGAGGAGCTTGGTCAGCTCGTCGGCGATCCGCTCGCGCGACAGCGCCATCAGGTCGTTGGCGCGCGCGGCGCAGGCCTCCAGCCCTTCCGGATCCGGCCCGCCGCGGCCGAACCGGGCGTGGAAGCGGAAGAAGCGAAGGATGCGCAGATGGTCCTCGGCGATCCGGGTCAGAGGGTCGCCGATGAAGCGGACCCGGCGGGCCGCGAGGTCGGCTTCGCCGTCGAAATAGTCAAACACGTCCAAGCGGGCCGGGTCCGCCGACAGGGCGTTGATCGTGAAGTCGCGCCGGGCGGCGTCCTCGCGCCAATCCTCCGTGTAGGCGATCGTCGCCCTCCGGCCGTCGGTGGCGACGTCGCGGCGCAAAGTGGTCACCTCGAACGGCACGCCCTCGACGATCGCGGTGACGGTGCCGTGGGCGAGCCCGGTCGGAACCGTCTTGATCCGAGCCGCCTTCAGGCGGCGCATCACCTCCTCGGGCGCGAGGCGGGTGGCGAAGTCGACGTCGCTCACCGGAAGGCCGAGCAGGGTGTCGCGCACGCAGCCGCCGACATAGCGGGTCTCGCCTTCGCCGGCGCCGAGCGCGCGAAGCAGGGCGGCCATGCCCTTGCGGGTCTGCCAGGCGGCCCGCGGCAGCCTCACAGCGCCAGCTCCAGCCGGCGCGACAAATTGACCAGCATCGCCGCCGTCGCGCCCCAGATTCGCCGGCCCTCCCACATTATCTCGTAATAGGTCCGCTCGCGCCCGCGCCACTCCACGGTGCGGACCTGCTGCCGAGTCGGGTCGAGCAGATAGTGGAGCGGCGCCTCGAAGGCGTCGGCGACCTCGCGCGGCTCGCAGCGCAAAGTAAAGCCGGGGCGCACGACGGCGATGACGGGGGTCACCTCGAAGCCGGTGATCGTTCGGTATGGGTCCGTCGTGCCGACGACTTCGACGAAAGACGGCGCGAGGCCGATCTCCTCGTCCGCCTCGCGCAGGGCCGCCTCCTCCGGTCCCGAATCGCCCGGGTCGATGCGGCCGCCGGGAAAGCTGATCTGGCCGGGATGCTTGCGCATCGACTTCGGTCGCTCGGTGAGGATCACCGTCGGCTGGGGCCGGTCGACGACACCCACCAGCACTGCGGCCGGAGTAGGGTCGCCCGTCTCCTCGTCGAACGCGTCGCCGGGCAGCAATTCGGGGGTTCGGCGGCGCCCCCGTTCCAGCGCCTGGCGAAGGGTTTCGGCCAGGCTCATGCCGCCGCCATCGGGAAGAAGGCCCCGTCGCTCCACAGGCCCGGCGGCTCCGCGCCTTCGGCAAGCGCCAGCTCGGCCAGCTCGTAATAGACGGGCCGGGCGACCAGGGCTTCAAGGCCGCCGCGGACGCGCAGATAGGGGTGCGGCCCATCCTCGCCGGCCGCGAAGCGAAGTGGATGCTCGGGCCCGGCCACGACCATGTCGCCGGTGTTGAGGCGGAAGGCGAGCCGGCGGTCTCGGCCCTCGCCCTCGCTCTTCAGCTCGACGGCGACGAACGGCGCGTCCTCCACTTCGATGTCGAGCTTCTCGACCGGAGTGACCAGGACGTGCCGCCCATCCGGCTCGCGCCTGAGAATGGTGGAGAAGAGCCGCACCATCGCCGGACGGCCGATCGGGCTGCCCTGGTGGAACCAGGTGCCGTCGCGCGCGATCCGCATGTCCGACGGCCCGCAATGGCCGGGATTCCACTTCTCGACCGGCGGCAGCTTCTTCTCCGCGGCGAGGCGGGCGATGTCGGCGAGCGACAGGCCGGCGAGATCCTCGGGAGCGGGCGCCATGGGCATGCTTGCGAGTTAGGCGAGGGGAAGGGCGCGCGGCAACCCTTGCCGCCCCGGTGCCGCCCGCTTATCGCGCCGAACCATGGCCGGCGCATTCGAAGGAGCGAGGACCGCGATCGTCACCGGCGGTGCGCGCCGAATCGGCGCCGCGCTCGCACGAGCGCTTGCCGAGGACGGCTGGCACCTGCTCATCCATTGCCGCCGGTCGGTCGCCGAGGCGGAAGCGCTCGCGGCCGAGCTCGGCAACGCCGCCATCGTCTCGGCAGACCTCGCCGATCCGGCCGCCGCGGATGCGATCGTGGCGGCGCTGGCGCCGCTGCCGCCGGCGCGTCTGCTCGTCAACAACGCCTCGCTCTTCGCCCATGACGGCGCCGACGACTTCACGGCCGACAGCTGGGACTCGCACATGGCGGCGAACCTGCGCGCCCCGGCTCTGCTGTCGCGCGCCTTCTCCCGCATCGCCGAGGCCCCCGCTGCGATCGTCAACCTGCTCGACGCCAAGCTCGCCCAGCCGAACCCCGATTTCTTCAGCTACACCGTCTCCAAGTTCGGCCTCGCCGCTCTGACCGAGCTCCAGGCCCGCGCCTGGGCGGCGCGGGGCATCCGAGTCTGCGGCATCGCGCCGTCGGTGACCCTGGTCTCGGGTCCGCAGAGCCGCGACAATTTCGACGCCGTCCACGATCTCAACCCTCTCGGCCGGGGCGTGCGGGTCGAGGAGATCGTCGGCGCGCTCCGCTTCATCCTTGCGACTCCAACGCTGACCGGCCAGACCATCGTCCTCGACGGCGGGCAGCGCTTCCTTTCGCTCGCCCGCGACGTGCAGTTCCTGGAGCCTTGATGACCGAGCAACCCCGCCTCGACGGCCTCGTCCCCGAGCGCCTTCGCCCGAAGACGCGCAAGATCGTGCTCGAGGATTATTGTCTGTCGGCCGATATCGGCTTCCACGATTACGAGGTCGGCGCGCCGCAACGCCTGCTCGTCACCGTCGAGGTCTGGGTCGACGAGGAGGCCTTCGCGGGTTCCGACGAGGTGGCGGTAGCCTGGGACTACGATTTCCTGAGGACCGAGATCGGCGCCCTCGCGGCCGCGCGCCGCTACAACCTCCAGGAGACGCTGGTCCGGGCGATCTACGATCTGGTCGCGGCGCGGCGCGGGGTCACCGGCCTGCGCGTCGCGACCCGCAAGCCCGACATCTATCCCGATTGCGCCGGAGTCGGAGTCGAGCTCTCCTCCTTCTAGCGGGCCCGCCGGTTGCGAAGGCACGGGCCCAGCCGCTCGAGCACCAGCCGATAGTCGGCCTCGATCGCGGCGGCGCCGTCCGCATCCGCTTCGCCGAGGCTCTGGGCCGGGAGGCGCGCGGGCAAGGTGCAGGCGAGGCGGTACCAGAGCAGGGTGTTGGGCGCCGGGGGCGCGGCCGCCTCGTCGACGATCTCGGAAAGCGCCACCGCCCATTGCGGCGTCTGGCCGGGGCGGCGAAGCACGCTGAGCGACACCGGCCGGCCGTCGGCGGTCTGGAGGAAGATCTGGGTCTCGCTCTCGCCGGGAATCGCGCCCGGCACGTGGAACGCCTTGCCGATGCCGGTGATACGCGGCGGCGCCGCGCTACCGGCGGCCTCCCGGACGATCGCCCTGAGCCGCTCGGCCTCGGCCGGCGTGAACGGGAGCTGCGCGTCCGGAGCGATGAGGCGCAGCTCGTTCGGCCGCCCCGGGACCGGCGCCGCGAGAATCAGGAATTCGGTGCCCTTCCTGAGTTTCGCCGCCTTGCCTTTCGCGTCGCGCGGCAGGTCGACCAGGTAGGCGACCCGCGCCGGCAGCGGCTGCGGCGCCCGGATCAGGCTCACCATGTCGGCGGCGACGTAGAAGCGGGCGACGCCCGGCGGGACTCCGGCCGCCTGCTCGTCCTTGAGCGCTTCCGCCTCCGCGATCCTGACCTGAGCCGCGACTGGAGCGGCCAGGGCAAGGTCCGCCGCATCGGCGTAGGTGAGCGCCGGCGCGGCCCGCGAATCGCCCGGCGGCGGCGGAGCGGCCGCGGCAAGCATGGCGAGCAGCGGAAGGGAAATTCTTCGCATGGCGGGGTCGTTCCGGCTGTGAAAGTTTAATTGCGGTTAAACATGGGGTTAGGGACATTTACCGGGGATGACGACCCCGACAGGCGGGAATCCCGGTATCCTACAGGAGGATTGCGCGGGGTCACGCGACGCGATAGAGGGTCCCGCCCTATCGATGATATGTTGACACATCGATGGAGCCGTTGGGGTTTCGCTGCGTTGTTGCTCGGCGCCAATCCCGGCACACGTCATACCAGAGGGAGCGTGGCTGATTAATGGCATATGCTGACAACAAGATGAGCTCGGGCCGGATTACGGCGATCGTCATCGTCGCCATCATCCATGCGATCCTCGGCTACGCGTTCGTCACCGGCCTCGCCTACAATGTCGTCAAGAAGGTCGCCGCCGACCTCAAGACCTTCAACGTCGACGAGCCGCCGCCGCCGGACGAGAAGCCGCCGCCGCCGCCGCCCCCGAACCAGCCTCAGACCCCGCCGCCGATCGTCGCGCCGCCGTCGATTGTGCGGCTGAACACCCCGCCGCCGCCGATCTCGGTGGTACAGAACGCGCCGCCTGCGCCGATCACTCTGACGGCGCCCCCCGCGCCGCCCATGCCGCCCGCGCCGCCGCCGCCGCCGCCCGCGCCGGTCAAGGTCCAGCCCGCCAAGGCCAAGGCGAACCTCGCCTCGCTCTTCTCGGACGAGGATTATCCCGCCTCGGCGCAGCGCAACGGCGAATCCGGAACCACCGGCTTCCGCCTCGAAGTCGGCTCCAACGGCCGGGTCACCGGCTGCCAGGTGACCTCGTCGAGCGGCTCGGCGGCGCTGGATGCGGCCACCTGCCGGCTGCTGACCTCGCGCGCCCGCTTCACCCCGGCCCACGACAGCAGCGGCCAGCCGACCAGCGACACCTATGGGGGCCGAATAACCTGGCGCCTCCCGGCCGAGTGATCCGCTCGAGCCCAGTCAATTCACCGCTTCACTGAGAGGAAAGTTAGAGCAATGACCACCGCAGCAGCAGCGCCGCACCACGATAATCCGTACGGCATCATGCAGGCGCTCCAACAGGGCGGCCTGATTGCGCAGACGACGTTCGCCATCCTGGTCATCATGTCGGCCGCCTCCTGGTACGTTCTGTTCGTCAAGCTTTTCGAGCAGCAGAAGATCGTCCGCGAGGGCCGCCGCGCCCGCACCGCCTTCTGGCAGGCCGGCACGCTGCGCGACGGCGCCCAGAAGCTGGAGAAGAACGGCGCCTACCGCCAGATCGTCGACGACGGCATCCTCGCCCTCGAGCAGCACGACAAGCTGACCGATCCGATCGACCAGCACGACTGGATGCTGAACTCGCTCGCGCGCAGCCAGGGCGCGATCACCTCGCGCCTGTCGTCGGGTCTCGCCCTGCTCGCCACCGTCGGTTCGACGGCGCCGTTCGTCGGCCTGTTCGGCACCGTGATCGGCATCTACCGAGCGCTGATCAAGATCGGCGCCGCGGGGCAGGCGTCGATCGACACCGTCGCCGGCCCGGTCGGCGAGTCGCTGATCATGACCGCGCTCGGCCTCGCCGTGGCGGTGCCGGCGGTGCTCGCCTACAACTGGCTGATGCGCCGCAACAAGGCGATCGTCGAGGAGCTGGCCAAGTTCGCCAACGACCTCCACGGCTACATGGTGTCGGGCGGCGCGGTGAAGCCGCAGGTCGTCGCCGCCGGCGCCAAGGGCGGTCCGGCCCGCGCCACCACCACGGCGACTCCGAGCGGCACGACGGCCACCGGCAGCGCCACCGGCCCCAACGCCGGCCCGAAGAAGGTCTGATCCGGTTTCGGCGGGGCGGGCGTTCGAGTCCGTCCCGCCGCCTCCAGGACCAGGCTGAGACAGAGATCAGGATAGGAACCCGAACATGGCCATGAGTGTCGGCCCAGGCGACGGCGGCGAAGAAACCCCGATGTCCGACATCAACACGACGCCGCTCGTCGACGTCATGCTGGTGCTGCTGATCATCTTCCTCATCACCGTGCCGGTCGTGATCCAGACCGTGCCGATGACTCTGCCCAAGGTGCGCTACGAGCCGACGACGACCAAGCCGGAGAACGTCTCGCTCTCCGTGCGCGCCGGCCCGGGCGGCGCCTGCGAAGTCTACTGGAACATGCAGAAGGTGAATTCGAAGGAGCTGCTCGACCGCGCGGTCAACAAGCTCAAGGACGAGGTCAAGAAGCTCGGCGGGCCGGCGAACGTCACCGAGGAGAACATGCCCGAGGCGCATATCCGCGGCGACATCAACACGCCCTATCGCTGCATCGGCGGAACGGTCTTCACCATGCAGATGGCCGGCTTCGCCCGGGTCGGCTTCATTTCCGAGCCCCCGCCGGGCGAGACGACGACCCGGCTGTGAGCTCGCCAAGGTTTCAGGAGTAAGTACGCATGGCAATGGCAATGTCGGCCGCCGAAGGCGAGCCCATGATGGACATCAACACGACGCCGCTGATCGACGTCATGCTGGTGCTGCTCATCATGTTCATCATCACCATCCCGATCCAGACCCACGCGGTGAAGCTCGACCTGCCGCAGGACCAGCAGAACCAGCAGCCGCCGCCGATCGACCCGGTGAAGAACAAGGTGGTCATCACGCCGGCCGGCCAGGTGCTGTGGAACGGCAACCCGATCGACCTCATCACGCTTCGGCAATATCTGGACCAGACTCAGCAGATGAACCCGATCCCGGAGCTTCACCTGCAGCCCGATCCCCAGGCCCGCTACGAGCTGGTCGACGAGGTGCTCGCGGTCACCAAGCGCGCCCATGTCGAGAAGATGGGCTTCGTCGGCAACGAGGCCTACGCCAACTTCTGACGGCTCGCGGCCAAAGCTTTCCTCTCTCAGGGCGGTCCTTCGGGGCCGCCCTTTCTTATTCCCCTCCCTGGAAGGGAGGGGCGAGGGGTGGGTAGCGCCGGAGGCGCTGTGGCGGCGGTTGCCAAAGGCTCGCTTCGCTCGAACCCACCCCCGACCCCTCCCTTGCAGGGAGGGGAGTCCTAAGTCGCCAGCCCTTCGAACTGCAGGCGCGCGAGCTTGGCGTAGAGCCCGCCGGCGGCGCTCAGGCTGTCGTGATTGCCTTCCTCGACGATCCGGCCCTGGTCCATCACCACGATCCGGTCGGCGGCTCGGACGGTGGCCAGGCGGTGGGCGATGACGATCGTCGTGCGGTTCGCCATCAGCCGCTCGAGCGAGGCCTGGACCAGCCGCTCGCTTTCCGCGTCGAGCGACGAGGTCGCCTCGTCGAGGAGCAGCAGCGGCGCGTCGCGCAGCACCGCCCGGGCGATGGCGATGCGCTGGCGCTGTCCGCCCGAGAGCCGGGCGCCGCCCTCGCCCATGAACGTGTCGAGCCCCTGCGGCAGGGCGCGGAGGAAGTCGGCGGCGTTGGCCGCCTCCGCGGCGCGCCACAGCTCCTCGTCGGAGGCGTCCCATCGGCCGTAGCGCAGATTGTCTCGGGCGGAGGCGGCGAAGATCACCGTCTCCTGCGGCACGATCGCCATCCGTTGCCGAACGTCGTCAGGATCGGAGTCCGGCAGAGGCACGCCGTCGAGCAGCACCGCGCCCGCCTCCGGATCGTAGAAGCGCAGCGCCAGCTGGAACAGGGTCGACTTGCCGGCGCCCGAGGGCCCGACCACCGCGAGCGTCTCGCCGGCGCGCACCTTCAGCGAGAAATCGTGCAGCGCCGAAATCTCGCGCCGGGTCGGGTAGCGGAAGGTTACGCCGCGGAACTCGAGCTCGCCCCGCGACGGATCGGGCAGCGCCGCCGGCACATCGGGCGCGCGGATCTCGGGCTCCTCGGCGAGCAGTTCGGCGAGCCTTCCCGCCGCGCCTGCGCCGCGCAGCAGATCGCCATAGACTTCGGTCAGGGCGCCGAACGCGCCGGCGACGAAGCCGCCGGCCAGGACGAAGGCGAAGATCGTGCCGCCGCTGATATGGCCGTGCTGGACGTCGACCGCGCCCTGCCACATCACCATCGTGATCGCGCCGAAGATCAGGCCGATGATCGATGCGGTGAGCAGGGCGCGGATGGTGATCCGGCGCCGCGCCGTCTGGAATACGCCCTCCACCGCCGCCTCGAAGCGGATCGCCTCGCGGGCCTGCTGGCCGAACGCCTGGACGATCTTCATCGCGCCGAGCACCTCGTCGACCATGGCGCCGACATCCGCGACCCGGTCCTGGCTCTGGCGCGAGATGCTGCGGACCCGGCGCCCGAAGATGGTGATCGGCAGGACGACGACCGGAATGCCGATGAGAAGCATCGCCGCGAGCTTCGGCGCCAAAGCGAAGAGGTAGGCCGTTCCCCCGATCCCCATCAACAGGTTCCTCAAGGCGACCGACATCGTGGTGCCGACCACCTGCTCGATGATCGTCGTGTCCGCGGTGAGGCGCGAGGCGATCTCGGACGGTCGATTCTCCTCGAAGTAGGAGGGGGCGAGACGCAGCAGGTTCGTCTGCACCGCCTCGCGCACGTCGGCGACGACCCGCTCGCCCAGCCAGGAGACGAAGTAGAAGCGGAATGCCGTGGCGATCGCCAACACCAAGACGACGACGAGCAGATACTGGAACCAGCGGGCGATGTCGCCGCCGGACGCCGCGAAGCCCTTGTCGATGATCAGCCGGAAGGCGTTGGGAATGGCGAGCGTGGCGGCCAGCGCGACCAGCAGGGATATGAGCGCGCCCGCGACATGGCCCTTGTATCGCGCCACGAAACCCCAGATGATGCGCAGGTTCGCGATCTTCCCCGGGGCGGGGGCGTCGGGGATCGATCGGGCCATGAAGGGGGCGTAGCAGCGCATGAGATGAGGCTCAATGCCGCGGCGCGGAGCCTTCCGCCCCGACGGCCGTTCACCTTCCCAAGTCCCTCTGGCCGTTGACGAAAACTCGCGCGGCCTCCAGTTTGGAGAGCTAATGCTCTACGACGCGTACGAAATGCAGCGCTCGCTGCTCGCCGGCGCCAGCTCCCTCGCCAATTTCGGCGCGGGCTGGCTCCAGAACCCCGCCAACCCTATGGCCTACAGCTCGATGGGCCCGATCGTCGCCTCGGCGCTCGACGTCTTCGCCCATGCCTCGGCGCCGCGCGGCAAGCCCGAATTCGGGCTGGACACCACCGAGGTCGAAGGCAGGACGGTTCGAGTCCGCGAGGAGATCGCGCTTCGGAGGCCCTTCGGGCAGCTCAAGCATTTCGTCCGCGAGGGAGTCGCCGGCGGGCCGAAATTGCTGATCGTCGCGCCGATGTCCGGCCATTACGCGACCCTGCTGCGCGGCACCGTCGAGCGGATGCTGCCGGGCCACGACGTCTTCATCACCGACTGGCGCGACGCGAAGCTGGTCCCGACCGACGCCGGCCGCTTCGATCTCGACGATTATATCGACTATCTGATCGCCTTCCTGGAGCATATCGGGCCGGGGACCCATATGCTGGCGGTCTGCCAGCCGTCGGTGCCCTGCTTCGCGGCCGCGGCGCTGATGAGCGAGGACAAGCACCCGTGCCGTCCGCGCACGCTCACCATGATGGGCGGACCGATCGACACGCGCGAAGCGCCGACGGCGGTCAACACCCTCGCCACCCAGCGGCCCTACGCCTGGTTCCAGCGCAACGTCATCGCCACCGTCCCCTATCTCTATCCGGGCGCGGGCCGCGCGGTCTATCCCGGCTTCCTTCAACTCGCCGGCTTCATGGCGATGAATCTGGGCGACCACCTCACCAGCCACTGGGAGATGTTCAAGCACCTGGTCGAAGGCGACGGCGAGATCGCCGACGCCACCAAGCATTTCTACGAGGAATACCGCTCGGTCTGCGACATGACCGCCGAATTCTACCTCCAGACGGTCGACGCCGTGTTCCAGCGCCACCTCCTGCCGAGGGGCGAGCTGATGCACCGCGGCCGCCGCGTCGATCCGGCCGCGATCGCGGACGTGGGCCTCCTCGCCATCGAGGGTGAACGCGACGACATTTCGGGAGTCGGCCAGACCAAGGCCGCGCTCGACATCTCGACCCGGCTGCCCGCGCGGCTCAGGAAATACCATCTGGCCAAGGGCGTCGGCCATTACGGCATCTTCAACGGCTCCAAATGGCGCGACCGGATCGCTCCGGTCGTGGAGGAGTGGATCGCGGCGCACGACCGAGGATCAAAGTCGGCTTCGGCGTAAGTATCTGCAGCCCTTGAATAATCCTTATGATCGCCCATCTCCCCGCCATCGTTTCAACAATCGAAAGGAGGTGGTCCGATGTCTCATTGTCATATGCCGCACGCGGCGAACCGGATGAGCGCGACCTCCGATGGAGCTCGCGCCTGACGGCATCGGCCGCTTCGGCTGACAATGCGAAAGGCCGTCCCGCCGCAAGCGGGGCGGCCTTTCTCTTTCACCCCGGTTCGCGCAGGATGGGCCATGGCCGCCCTCGCGCCCCCAATCCCCCGTCGCTACTGGTGGATCGCGCTCGCCATCGTCGCGCTTGCCGCGGCGGGGCTGCTCGCCATGGGCCGGCCGCCGATCTGCACCTGCGGGACGGTGAAGCTCTGGGTCGGCACGGTGACCGGCCCCGACAACAGCCAGCACATCGCCGACTGGTACACGCCGAGCCACATCGTCCACGGCTTCCTGTTCTACGCGCTCGGCTGGTGGGTGCTCAGCCGCAACCCGCCGGGCGAGCGGCTGATCGGCGCCGTGCTGATCGAGAGCGCCTGGGAGCTGCTCGAGAACAGCCCGTTCATCATCGACCGCTACCGGCATGAGACGATGGCGCTCGGCTATACCGGCGACAGCATGCTCAATTCGGTCTGCGACATCGGCTGGATGGTCGTCGGTTTCGCCTTGGCCCGGCGCCTGCCGGTCCCGGCGACGATCGCCTTGGCGCTGGGACTGGAATTGCTCTGCCTTATCGTCATCCGCGACAATCTGACGCTGAACGTCCTGATGCTCGTGGCTCCGAACGACGCCATCCGTGCCTGGCAGGCGGGCGGCTGAAGCGACTCCGCCTCAGCGCCCCAGCATCGCTTCCGGCTTGACCACCCGGTCGAAGGTCGCCTCGTCGACCAGGCCGAGCTCGAGGCCGGCTTCCTTCAGCGTCTGGCCGGTCTTGTGGGCGTGCTTGGCGATGGCGGCGGCCTTGTCGTAGCCGATCTCCGGGGCCAGCGCGGTGACCAGCATCAGCGAGCGGTTCATCAGCTCGGAGATCCGCCGCTCGTCCGCCTCGAGGCCATCGAGGGCGCGCTCCGAGAAGCTTTCGAGGCCGATCGAGAGCAGATCGATCGAGCGCAGCACGTTGGCGGCGATCAGGGGTTTGAACACGTTCAGCTCGAGATGGCCCTGGAGGCCGCCGACGGTGACGGCGACGTGGTTGCCCATCACCTGGGCGGCGACCATGGTCAGCATCTCGGCCTGGGTCGGGTTGACCTTGCCGGGCATGATCGAGCTGCCCGGCTCGTTCTCCGGCAGCTTCAGCTCGCCGAGGCCGCAGCGCGGGCCGGAGCCCATCAGGCGGATGTCGTTGGCGATCTTGGTCGCCGAGACGGCGATCACGTTGAGCACGCCCGACAGCTCGACCAAAGTGTCGTGGGCGGCAAGCTCGGCGAACTTGTTGGGCGCGCTCCTGAACGGCAGCTTGGTCAGCTTCGCCACTTCGATGGCGAAAGCCTCGGCGAAGCCCTTGGGCGCGTTGAGCCCGGTGCCGACCGCGGTGCCGCCCTGGGCGAGCTGGAGCAGCCGAGGCATGACGCCTCTCACCCGCTCGATGTCGGCCTCGATCTGGGCGGCATAGCCGGAAAATTCCTGGCCGAGAGTGAGCGGAGTCGCGTCCTGCAGGTGGGTGCGGCCGATCTTGACGATCCGGTCCCAGGCGGCCGCCTGGGCGGCGAGCCGGCGGTGGATGCCGGTCAGCGCCGGGATCAGCCGACCCTCGACCGCCCGCGCCGCGGCGATGTGCATCGCGGTCGGGAAGCAGTCGTTCGACGACTGGCCCTTGTTGACATGGTCGTTGGGGTGGACCGGGCTCTTGCCGCCGCGGGTGCCGGTGAGGATTTCGTTGGCGCGGCCGGCGATCACCTCGTTGGCGTTCATGTTGGACTGCGTGCCGGAGCCGGTCTGCCAGATGACGAGCGGGAACTGGTCGTCGTGCATGCCCTGAGCGACCTCGCCGGCGGCCTGCTGGATCGCCTCGGCCGCCTCGGCGTCGAGGCTCCCGCCCTTCGCATTCACCCGCGCCGCGGCCTGCTTCACATAGCCCAGGGCATGGACGATCTCCGGCGGCATCGTCTCGCGCGGGCCGAACGGGAAGTTCCGGATCGACCGCTGGGTCTGGGCGCCCCAATAGGAATCGGACGGGACGTCGATCGGCCCGAAGCTGTCGCTCTCGGTGCGGGTGGTGGTGAGCGAGGTCATGGGTGCGTGGTGCGTCCTTCGATACGCGGCTTCGACTTCGCTCAGCCGATGGTGGATCGCTTAGGACCTGTCCGGGGGACAGGTCCAGACCCACCATTCAGGATGAGCGGTAAAACCAACCCAGAACCGCTCATGCTGAGGAGGCATTGAGCTGGGCGAAATGCCGTATCGAAGCACCGCGCCGCTTCGATGGCTTACTTCTTCCTACTGAAATCCACCGAGACGACGTTCGAGCCGTCCTCGACCGGCTCGGCGGCGGGCGGATCGTTCTCGGCTTCGTCATGCTCCTGCACCGATTCCTCGGCCTGGGCCTGGAACTGGAGGGCGAAGTTGACCGCCGGGTCGACGAAGCCGGTGATCGCCGAGAAGGGGATGACCAGCCGCGCCGGCGCCTGGTTGAAGCTCAGCCCCACTTCGAACCCGTCCTCGCCCACCTTCAAATCCCAGAAGCGGTTCTGGATGACGATCGTCATCTCGTCGGGGAAGCGCTCGATCAGGTGCCTGGGGATATCGACGCCGGCCGCGCCGGTCTTGAAGGTGATGTAGAAATGGTGCTCGCCGGGCAGCCGGCCGGTCGTCTCCACCTCGCCCAGCACCCGGCCGACGACGGCGCGCAGGGCTTCCTGGACGATCTCGTCGTAGGGAATCAGACTGTCTGGCGCGTCGGTCGGCATCGGCCTTGTGGTAGCGCGGGGCCCGCGCGGGTCAACCCGCTTGCGCTCCGGCCTAACCCATGTTGAGGAAGCGAAGACGGAGGAAAAGATGCCGATCGACGCCACCCGGCCCTACGACGAGACCAACATCTTCGCCCGGATCCTGCGCGGCGAGATAGGGTGCAACAAGGTTTATGAGGACGATCACGCGCTCGCCTTCCACGACATCAACCCGCAGGCGCCGGTCCATATCCTGGTCATTCCGAAGGGCCCCTACGTCTCGTGGGACGATTTCTCGGCCAGGGCGACCGACGCCGGGATCGCCGGCTTCGTGCGGGCCGTGGGCCTGGTGGCCCGCGACGAGAATCTGGTCGCGCCGGGCTATCGCCTGCTCGCCAACGTCGGCACGGACAGCGGCCAGGAAGTGCCGCACCTCCACGTCCACCTGTTCGGCGGCCGGCCGCTCGGACCGATGCTGACCCGCTGATCCGCGCCGATTAGCGCTTGCTCCCGGTGGAGCAGCCGTTAGGTTCGCCCCGCAACAATTGTAACAAGGGGAGTAGGATGGCGACTGCAGCACCGCGCGGCGTCGGCCGCGGACGGATCAAGTCGCTCGACGCGATCCTCGCGACGGCGGAGAAGAAATCGCTCAAGCGCTCGCTCGGCGTTTTTCAGCTGACCCTGCTCGGCATCGGCGCGGTCATCGGCACCGGAATCTTCGTTCTGACCGCCACCGCCGCCCAGAAGGCCGGGCCGGGCATGATGATCAGCTTCATCATCGCCGGCGCGGTCTGCGCGGTAGCGGCGCTCTGCTATGCCGAGCTCGCCTCGATGGTCCCGGTCGCGGGATCGGCCTACACTTATTCCTACGCGGTGATGGGAGAGGTCGTCGCCTGGCTGGTCGGCTGGGCGCTGATCCTCGAATATGCGTTGGGCGCAAGCGCGGTCGCGGTCGGCTGGTCGGGGCATATCGTCGGCCTGCTGAACGACATCGGCATAACCTTGCCCCATGCGCTCACCGTCGGCCCGAAGATAGAATGGGGCTTCCTCCAGGGCGGCGAGATCGGCGGCCTGGTCAACCTTCCGGCCGTCCTGATCGTCGCCTTCGTCACCTCGCTGCTGGTCATCGGCACCAAGGAAAGCGCGACCTTCAATGCGGTGCTGGTGGTCATCAAGGTCGCCGCGCTCAGCCTGTTCGTCGCCGTCACGCTCCCGATGGTCAGCGGTCACGCGGCGAACTTCCACCCGTTCACCCCGCGGGGCTGGGGCAGCCCGCTGAGCTCGACCGGCACCGGCGTGCTCGGCGCGGCGGCCTCCATCTTCTTCGCCTATGTCGGCTTCGACGCGGTTTCGACCGCGGCCGAGGAGACCAAGAATCCGCAGCGCAACGTGCCGATCGGGCTGATCGCTTCGCTGCTCATCTGCACGGTCTTCTATCTGCTCGTCGCCGGCGGCGTGATCGGCTCCTACGGCGCTCAGCCGCTGCTCGACCCGAACGGCATCCCGTTCAAGGAGGGATCGCCCGAGCTCTACGCCTCGGCCGCCTGCCACGCCGCCAACGCGCCCCTGGTCTGCTCGAAGGAAGCTTTGGCTTACGTGATGCGCCAGGTCGCCAACCCGACGCTTGGCAACATCATCGGCCTCGCCGCGACCATCGCCCTGCCGTCGGTCGTGCTGCTGATGATGTTCGGACAGACCCGCATCTTCTTCGTGATGGCGCGCGACGGCCTGCTCCCCAACAAGCTCGCCGAGGTCCACCCGCGTTTCCGGACGCCGTGGATCGTCACCATCGTCACCGGCATCTTCGTCGCCATCGCCGCCGCCTTCCTGCCGGTCGGCACGCTGGCCGATTATTCGAACGCGGGGACATTGTTCGCCTTCGCGGCGGTGTCGATCGGCGTGATGGTGCTGCGGTTCACGGATCCCGGCCGGGTGCGGCCGTTCCGGACGCCATTGCTGTTCGTCGTCGCGCCGCTCTCGATCCTCGGCTGCCTGCTGCTCTTCTTCAGCCTCAACATCGAATCGAAGACCATCTTCGCGGTGTGGACGGGGATCGGCCTCGTCTTCTACTTCCTCTACGGCTACCGTCACAGCCACGTGGCGCGCGGCGTTGTCGAGGTTCCGGAGCTGTCGCCCGACGCGCCGCCGTCGGTCGGCATCGGCCCGCTGCCCGGCGCGCCGGAGCCGGGCTCGCCGGAGGAAAGGGCGTAACGGGAAGGGGGGGCCTTGAGCCCCCCTTTCTATTTCAGCCGTTCGGCGACCAGCGCTTTCAGGTCCGCCTCCGGGCGGGCGCCGTAGTGGGAGATCACTTCCGCCGCGGCGATCGCCCCCATTCTAAGGCTGTCGCGATTTGGGCGGCCCTGGCTGAGGCCGGTGAGGAAGCCGGCGGCGAACAGGTCGCCCGCGCCCGTCGTGTCGATGACCTCGGCGACCGGCTCGGCCGGCACATCGACCCGCTCGCCGCCTTCGACCGCCAAGGCGCCTTGCTCGCTGCGGGTGACGACCAGCAAGGGCACTCGCGCAGCGGCCGCGGCGACCGCGGCATCGACATCCGTCTCGCCGGTCAGCGACAGGATCTCCGCTTCGTTGGCGAACAATATGTCGAGACGCCCGCTGTCGATCAGCGCGTTGAAGCCGTCGCGATGACGGTCGACGCAGAAGGCGTCGGAGAGGGTGAAGGCGACCTTGCGGCCGGCGCCGTGGGCGAGGTCGATCGCCCGCTCCATCGCGGCGCGCGGAGTCTCCGGGTCCCAGAGATAGCCTTCGAGATAGAGAATGCCCGATGCCTCGACCTGGACCGAGTCGATCGCGTCGGGGGTGAGAAGCTGGGCGGCGCCGAGGAAGGTGTTCATCGTCCGCTGAGCGTCGGGCGTGACGAGGACGAGGGAGCGCGCGGTCGGTATGTCGCCTTGGCGCGCGGGCGTGGTGAACTCGATGCCGAGCGAGGCGATGTCGTGGCGGTAGACCTCGCCCAATTGGTCGGCGGCGACCTGGCCGACGAAGCCGGCGCGGCCGCCGAGCATGGCGACGCCGGCGGCGGTGTTGCCGGCCGACCCGCCGCTGATCTCGCGCCCCGGCCCCATCCGGCCGTAGAGCCGGGTCGCCTCGTCGGCATCGATCAGCCGCATCGCGCCCTTGTCCAGCCCCTCGGCCGCAAGGAAGTCGTCGTCGGTGGCGGCGATCACGTCGACGATGGCGTTGCCGATGCACAGGACGTCGAGGCGGGTATCGGTCACGGGGTTCTTCTCGCTTGTCGGGGAAAGCGCCGCCCCTAGCCGGGCCGCTCCGCCCCGGTCAATCGCGCCGGGCGGGCTTGCGTAGCGGCCCTGTGTCGGCTTTGAAGCCTCGGGTGTCGAGGAAAGCGAAGATGGCGGGAGGCCAGGTGCGGGTAGCTCCCCTCCTGCTGCTCCTCTCCGGCTGCGCGGCCTCGCAGGCGCGGCAGGCGCCGGAGGTTCGGCTTCGCGCCCCGGCGCCGGCGGTGCGCTACAATCCCCTCGGGCTGGAGAGCGTGATCGGGCGCACGGCCGGCTTCGTCGAAGCGGAGTTCGGCCGGCCGAGCCTCGACGTTCGCGAAGGTGCCGCCCACAAGCTGCAATATTCCGGCCCAGCCTGCGTCCTCGACCTCTATTTCTACCCGCCCAAGGGGGGTGGCGAGGCGATCGTCACCTGGGTCGACGCGCGCCGGCTCGACGGCACCGATTTCGACCGCGCCAGCTGCGTCGCCGCGCTTCAGAAGAAAGCGGAATAGAAATCCCCTCAAGGGGAAGGGGGTTGCAGCCTCGCCAGCGCCCAGCTCGCCGCCTCCGCGACGACCGCATCCTCATCTTCTCTGAGCCGCTCCAGCACCGGCACCAGCTCCGGCCGCCCGCTGTTCCCGGCGGCGATGGCGGCGTTGCGCACCATCCGGTTCCGGCCGATGCGCTTGATCGGCGAGCCGGCGAAGACCTTGCGGAAGGCCGCGTCGTCGAGGGCGAGCAGGTCGCCGAGCGCGGGGGCCGCGAGCTCGGCGCGGGGGACGAAGGCCTGGTGGCGCCGGGCCGCGTCGGCGAAGCGGTTCCAGGGGCAGACCGCCAGGCAATCGTCGCAGCCGTAGACCCGGTTGCCGATCGCCTCGCGGAATTCCTCCGGGATCGGCCCCTTATGCTCGATGGTGAGGTAGGAGATGCAGCGCCGGGCATCGAGGCGGAAGGGCGCCGGAAAGGCGTTGGTCGGGCAGGCGTCGAGGCAGGCCGTGCAGCTGCCGCAATGGACCGGATGCGCCGCGGCCTCCGCTTCCAGCTCCAGCGTCGTGTAGATCGCGCCGAGGAACAGCCAGCTGCCGTCGGTGCGGCTGACCAAATTGGTGTGCTTGCCCTGCCAGCCGAGCCCGGCCGCCTCGGCCAGCGGCTTCTCCATCACCGGCGCGGTGTCGACGAACACCTTCAATTCGCAGCCCAGCCCTGGGCCTGACGAAGGGGCGGCCTCGTCGACCAGCCAGCGCGCCAGCGCCTTCAGCGCCTTCTTGACCACGTCGTGATAGTCGGCGCCCTGGGCGTAGACCGAGATCCGCCCGCGCTCCGGCGCGGCGGCCAGCGCCAGCGAGTCGGCCGTCGGCGCATAGCTCATGCCGAGCGAGATCACCGACCGCACTTCGGGCCACAACCCATGCGGGGAAGCGCGGCGGTCGGCGGTCTCGGCCATCCACAGCATGTCGCCGTGAGCGCCCTCGGCCAGCCATGCGCGCAGCCGCTCGCCGGCCCTCGGCGCGGCGTCGGCACGCGCCACGCCGAACGCGCAGAAGCCGAGCTCGCGCGCCTTTTCCTCCAGCCTTTCGCGCAGGGCGGGCTTGCTAAGGCTCATCGTCCCCCGCTAGCACATCCACCTGCAAAAAGGGGTGTTTCGTGACCTTAGCGATCGAGGCGAGGGGCCTGTACAAGGCGTTCGACGGGAAGCCGGCGGTCGACGGCGTCGATATCGCGGTGCCGGAGGGGTCGATCTACGGCATCCTCGGCCCCAACGGCGCCGGCAAGACGACGACGCTGAGGATGCTGCTCGGGATCATCGATCCGGATCGAGGCACCCGCACCCTGCTCGGCCATGAGCGCCCGCTCGAGGCGGCGGGGATGGTCGGCTACCTCCCCGAGGAGCGCGGCCTCTATCCGGCGATGAAGACGAAGGAGGCGGTGGCCTTCATGGGCGCGCTTCGCGGCCTGCCGCTGTCGGTCGGCCGGGCGCGGGCCGAGGGGCTGCTCAGGGAGAACGGGCTGGGCGACTATGCCGACAAGCCGATCAAGAGCCTGTCCAAGGGCATGGCGCAGACCGTCCAATTGTTCGGCACGATCATCCACCGCCCGAAGCTGATCGTCCTCGACGAGCCTTTCTCCGGCCTCGACGCGATCAACCAGGGCCGGCTCGAGACCCTGATCCGCGAGGAGGCGGCGGCCGGGGCGACGATCATCTTCTCGACCCACGTCATCGCCCATGCCGAGCGCCTCTGCGAGCGGATCGCGATCATCGCCGGCGGCCGGATCCGCTTCGAGGGCAGCGTCGCCGAGGCGCGTAACCGCCTCGAGCCTCAGGTGCGGCTGCGCACGCGCGCGGACGACGGCCCGTGGCGCGCCGCTCTGCCGAAAGGGGCGCGGCGCGAGGCCGGGCTCTGGCTGTTCGAAATGCCGCGGGGGGGGATCGAGCCTTTGCTTCGCGCCCTGCTCGACGGGGCGGCCGGGATCGAGGAGCTGTCGATCGAGCGGCCCGGGCTGCACGAGGCGTTCGTCGCCATCGCCGGCGAGGAAGCGGCGCGGGAGATGGGCACGCCGGCCCCCGGAAAGGAAGCGGCATGATGGGGACCTTCAAGGCGGCGTCGGTCATCGCCCGCCGCGACTTCGACGCGACGGTGCGCTCGCGCACCTTTGCGATCTTCCTCCTCTTCCCGGTGGTGATGATCGCCATCTCGGTCGGCTTCGGCACGATGAGCGCGAAGATGGAGCGGCAGGAGAACCGGCCGCGCATCGGCGTGATCGCCTCCGACGCGGATTTCGCGCCGATCGCCGCGGCCCGCGAGCGGCTGCGGCCGGCCTTCCGCGAATACGAGCTTCCCGAGCTGGTCCGCGAGACCCCGGACTACGACGTCGACGATCAGGCGAAGACCCTGCTGTCGTCGGCCGACAAGAGGCTGGTCGGCGTGCTGAGCGGCGGCGTCGCCCATCCCCGCCTGACCGGGGCTCTCGAGCGGGACGACCGGCTGGTCCACCAGGTCGAGGCGATGATCGGCCAGGCGCGCCGGGATTCCGCGCTGGCGGCCGCCCACGTGACTTCGCCGCCGGTCACCGTCGACCTGGTCAAGACCGAGCAGTCGGCCGGCGCCCTCGCCGCCGACCGGGCGACGACGGCCCGCGCCGGGCAATGGCTCCTGTTCATGGTCACCGTGCTGCTCGCGAGCATGCTGCTCTCCAACCTCGTCGAGGAGAAATCGAACAAGATCATCGAGGTGCTCGCAGCGGCGATCCCGGTCGATGCCATCTTCTTCGGTAAGCTCGGGGCGATGCTCGCGGTTTCGCTGAGCGGTCTCGCGGTCTGGGTCGGCTCGGCCGTGCTCGCGGTGCACTTCTGGCCCGGCGGCGGTGCCGCCCTGCCCGAGCCGGCGGTCGGGTGGCCGCTCTTCCTGGCTCTCGGCTTCCTCTATTTCGGAATGAACTATCTGCTGCTCGGCGCCCTGTTCCTCGGCATCGGTTCGCAAGCGTCCTCGGCGCGCGAGGTGCAGTCGATCTCGATGCCGGTGACGATCGGCCAGGTGATCATCTTCTTTTTCGCGACCGCCGCCGCGGGGGCGTTCAACAGCCTGATGGGCATTTCGGCGGCGATCTTCCCGTTTTCGTCGCCGATGATGATGATCGCCCGCGCCGCCGAGACTCCGGAGTTGTGGACCCATGCCCTCGCCCTGCTGTGGCAGGCGGCGTGGGTGTGGATCATCGTCCAGTTCGCCTCCGCCTTCTTCCGCCGCCACGTGCTGAAGTCCGGCGGCACGGCTGCGGCGGCGTTCGGGCGGTGAGGCAATTCATCCTCCCTGTGCGCGAAGCGCATGGGGAGGGGGACCACCCGAAGGGTGGTGGAGGGGCAATACGGACTTCGGGAAGCCCCTCCACCATGCTTCGCATGGTCCCCCTCCCCATCGGCTACGCCGACAGGGAGGACTGAAGGCCTATTCCCCCGCCGCTTGCTGATAGAGCTCCAGCTTCACTCCGTCGCAGTCGAGGATCCAGGCGAAGCGGCCGTAATCGTCGTCTTGGCGGCCCAGTATCTCGACGCCCTTGGCTTCCAGCGCGGCGACGAGGCCGTCGAGATCGTCGACCCGGAGGTTGATCATGAACGGCTTGTCGCTCGGCCCGAAATAGTCGCTGTCGGACTTGAAGGGGGAGATCAGGCCGAACCCGTCCGGCGAGCGGGCGTAGGGGAGCATGATGCCCCATTCGCCGCCGAGGCCGAGCGTCTCCGCATACCATTTCTTGGTCCGCTCCGGGTCCTCCACCTTGTAGAAGACTCCGCCAAGCCCGGTCACTTCAGCCATAGATTTCCTCCGCCGCCTGCTTGAGCGCCCGCATGGCGAGCCGCCACGGCCCGCCGGCATGACTGATCCGGGCGACGCCCAGCCCGGCCAGCCGTCCGGCCGGCGGAGCGCCGATCATCGCCATGATGTTGATGGGAAGCGGGCTCGCCGCGCAGGCGCGGGCGATCAGCCGCTCGTCGACGAGCCCCGGAAGGAACAATCCCGACGCGCCTGCTTCGGCATAGGCCCGCGCGCGCTCCAGCGCCGCGTCGACCAGCGCCTCGTCATGCGCCTCGCGCGGCGCCTGGAGGAAAAGGTCGGTTCGGGCGTTGATGAAGAAATCGGCGCCGACCGCCTCGCGCGCCGCCCGGATCCGCGTCGCCTGCGTCTCGGCGGGATGGAGCCCGCTGCCGCCGACGACCTGATCCTCGAAATTACAGCCGACCGCGCCGGTCGCCTGGAGCCGGGCCATGTTCGCGGCGACGCCCTCGGGCTCGGCCGCATAGGCCCCTTCGAAGTCGATGCTGACCGGGCATTCGACCGCGGCCGCGATCCGCCCGGCATTGGCGAGGGCGAGGTCGAGCGGCAGCGCCTCGCGGTCGTCGAAGCCGTGCGCCATCGCCACCGAATAGCTGCCGGTCGCGATCGCCTTCGCGCCCGCCTCGGCGACGACCTTCGCGCTCCCCGCGTCCCACGCATTGTAGAGGATCAGCGGCTCGCCCGGCCGGTGCAGGCTAGCGAACAGCCTGGCCTTGTCTCCCTGCGTCATGGCGCAGGCGTAACAGCTTCGCGCTAGCGCGTCACCGGGCGCGTCGAGACGATGCGTCCGGCGGCGTCGGTCACCACTTCGAGCAGGCGACCGGCGCTGTCGCGCACCTGACGCACGGTCTGGCCGGAGCCGTTCACCGTCTGGTTGACCACGGTGAGCCCCGATCTCGCGAGGTCGAGGATCTGGCCGGTGCGCAGCGCCGAAGTCGCGATGCCGCCGACGGTGCCGACCGCGTTGTTTGCAACGCCACCGACCGTGTTGACGGTGTTGTCGACCGTGTTGAGCAGGCCGGCGACCAGCTGCGGGTTGGAGTCGACGGTCTGCAGCGTGCGTTCGATGATCGATTTCACATTGTCGAGGCGGACGATCAGGGTCGCCGTCGCCTGCACGCCCTTGATGTCGAGCTTGACCTTGTCGATCGAGACGTCGGCGCCGGCGGTGAGCTTCAAGATGCTGCCGAGCCGCGCGTCGAGGGCTATGTGCGCCTGGAGGTTGTCGACCTCGAGGGTGATCGATTCGACCGACAGATTGGGGACGTCGAGCAGGACGTCCGGCTGCTGCCCCCCGGACGACACCTGCTGGGCGAGCGGAGTCGACTGGCCCGCGCGGCTGTCGTTGCGGCGGTTCTGGGCGTCGGCCGGCGCGGCGGCGAGGGCGAGCGCGACAGCGCCGGCGGCAAAGGCAAGATTACGCATGTGAAACTCCCTGTTGGTCGGGAGCGAAACGTCAGCGCGGCGGCGGGGTTTCCGCATCCGACGGATTTTGGCCAGGCTGGGCGAGCGAAGCCTGGGCGTGGACGTCGATCGTGACGTTGCGCAGCTCCCGGCGCCCCTCCGGCTTGGGCTGAACGTTGGTCTCGACCCGGCTACCGGCGTCGGGCTCGGCATGGACGGTGAGCTTCGCCTCGCCCTGTTGCTCGATCGTCACCTGCTTGGCCTTGAGGTGGAGGTTGAGCTCGATGTCCGGCGCCGGGGCGGCCGACGCGGCCTGAAGGAGGGCGAGAAGTAGCAGCATCAGTGCACGAACCTCGCCACCACGTCGCGGTAGGAGCGCGAGACCTTCACCTGGCTGCCGCTCTCCAGCACCAGGAAGCATTCGCCGTTGGTGTGCGGCTTGACCTGGCGGACCTGGTCGAGGTTGACGATGCAGCTCCTGTGAACGCGCTGGAAGCGGCGCGGATCGAGGCGCTTCTCGAGGTCCTTCATCGTTTCGCGCAGGATCAAAGTGTTGTCGCCGGTGTAGATGCACATGTAATCGCCGGCCGCGTCGATCTTCTCGATCGAATCGACGTCGACGCGGAAGATCTGGCCGCGGTCCTTGATGTTGATCAGCTTCTCGTACCGGTTGGAGGTCGGCGCTTCCTCGAGCGCTCCGACCTGGTCGGCGGCGTCCGGCGCCACCTCGGCGAGCACTTCCTTCAATTTGCCGGCTTCCTCGGCGCTCCTCTTCTCGGACAGCCGGAGGCGAACGCGGTCGAGCGTGTCCGCGAGGCGATCCTCCTCGACCGGCTTCATGAGGTAATCGACCGCCTGCGCCTCGAAGGCGCGGATGGCGTGGTCGGTGTAGGCGGTGACGAACACGAACAGCGGCGGCTCGACCTCCATCAGCCCCTGGATCACCGAGAAGCCGTCGAAGCCCGGCATCTGGATGTCGAGGAAGACGAGGTCCGGCTTGTGGGTCTTGATCGAGCGGATCGCCTCCCGCCCGTTCGAGCAGGTGTCGACGATCTCGACGTCGTCATGCTTGTCGAGGCGGAGCTTGAGGCCCTGGATGGCAAGCGGCTCGTCATCCACGAGAATCGTGCGGATGGTCATTTCGGCTCCTCGGCTGCTTCGAGCTGGTAGGGAATCTCGATGGTAACGCTGAAGCCCCCCTGGTTGTTCGATACCGTCTCGAAACGATGGTCGGCGCCATAGGCTTGCGACAGACGGTCCCGGATATTCGCCAGTCCGACGCCGGTCGACTGCTGCGCCTTCACCCAGACGTCCTCCGAGCCGGGCCCCGAATCCTCGACGGTGATGATCACCCGGTCGGCGACCCGGCGCGCGGCCACCGCGATGTCCGCCCCTTCCTCCTGCGGGGTCACCGCATATTTGATCGCATTCTCGACCAGAGGCTGAAGCAGAAGCGAGGGAAGCCGCGCCTTCGAGGCGGCGGGATCGATGTCGAAGCGGGGCCGGAGGCGCTCCTCGAAGCGCATCTTCTCGATCTCGAGGTAGAGCTTCAGGGTCTCGACCTCCTGGGCGATCGTCACCTGGGCGGTCGGCTCGTTGATCAGGGTGTAGCGGAGGAACGAGGAGAGGCGCGACAGCATCGCATTGGCCTGCTCGGTCTGCTTCAGAAGCACCAGCGTCGAGATCGAGTTCAGCGTGTTGAACAGGAAATGGGGGTTCAATTGGTAGCGCAGCATGGCGAGCTGGGCGTGGCTCGCCTGGCTCTCCAGCCGGAGCAGCCGGTCGCTCTGCTCCTCGAGCAGGAGATAGTAGTTGATCGAATAATAGAGCGCCGACCAGGCGACGAGCAGCGAGAAGGTGAGGATGATCGAGCCGAAGAACTGCACGCCCTGCGGCGTTGAGCCGGGCGAGAGGAAGGTCGCCCAGCTCCACGTCTCGATCGCCGAGAAGATCGCCGCGGCGAGCAGCACGATGACGATCGAGAACACCCAGGTCAGGATCGGCCGGATTCGGATCAGCCTCCGGTAGATCGCGGCCATCAGCAGGGTGATCGAATAGCCGGTGGCGGTCAGCAAGGCGGTGTGGAGAATGAGGCTCCAGCCCATCGCATTGGCGAAGCCGGAGAGGGTGCGCAGCACGAAATAGCCCGCCCAACCCGCCGACTGGAGGATCCAGAAGGCGCGGTTCTTGTCCTCGAAGAAGGGCTGCCGGCGGAGCCTGAACGGCTGCCAGCCTTTCCCCGTCCCGCGCCGCGCCGGCGGCGCCGCGGCCTGTATCGCGTTAGTGGACACCGCCGGCCGCTTTAGCGGGAACGACGAGGATCGACCAGTCGCCCTCGTCGGCGACATATTTGGCGATTGCGGCGCGCACTTCCTCGGCGGTGAGCGAGCGATAATCGGCGAGCAGCGAGCGGACCTGCTCGATCAGCCGCGGCCTCACGGACCAGCCCTCCATCGCGCCCACCCAATAGCCGTTGGTCCCCATCCGCCGCTCGAGGCCGGTGACGATCGGATTCTGGGCGCGGGCGAACTCGTCCGGCGCGGCCGGGTGGGCGGCCAGGTCGGCGACCGTCTCGCGCGCCAGCCGGAAGAACAGGTCGGTCTTGTCCGGCGTCAGCTCCGAGCCGGCGTAGAATATGCCCCATTCCGGGAAGGTCTCGGACGAGCTGGCGCCGGCCTGCGGGCTGTAGCTCGCCCCGGCCTGGTCGCGCAGCTTCTCGAGCAGGCGGGCGGCGACCAGGTTTCCGCCGAGGCTCAGCGCCCGCCGCTCGCGCAGGCGGTCTAGGCCGCCGAGCGTCGACCAGCCGACCATCGCATAGGCCTGGTTCGGATCGCCGCGATGGTCGAACGTCGCCGGCGGCGCCGGCCGCGGCGGCCGGACGGCGAGGGCGAGCAGCGGGACCGGGGCGCGCGGGGGCAGGGCTGCGATCGTCTTCGCCACCGCCGCGACCGCCGTCTCGAGGTCGACGTCGCCGACGATCACCGCCTCGATCGGGCCTTCGTTCAGCACCGGCGTGAAGAAGGCCTCGAAGGCGGCGGGCGTCAGCGCCTCGATGTCGCCGCGCTCGAGCGGCGCCCATCTCTTGTCGCCGACATGGGTGACTCCGCCGAACTCGCGGCCGATGCGCGAGGAGGCGGAGGAAAAGCTGAGATCGAAATTCTCGAGCGCGCTCGCCTTGATCCGCTCG
>JAXDPA010000123.1:0-13965 GCA_034668685.1 Sphingomonadales bacterium
GCTTTTCGAGGAAGTCGAGCGCGCCGAGCTTCATCGCCTTGACCGCCAGCGGCAGGTCCTGCGCGGCGGAGAGCGCGATCACCGGCCAGCGGCACTCACGCTCCGCCAGCTCGGCGAGGATATCGACCCCGCTCGGCGCGGCCAGGTCCATGTCGAGCAGGATCACCGCAGGCATCAGATGATCGATCATGCCGAGGAACTCGGCGCCGCTCGCGAACGGCCAGGCCTCCCCGCCCACCAGGGCGAGGAGGCTGGTCAAGGATCTTCGCGCCCCGAGGTCCCCGTCGACCACGTAGACGGTGCGTTGGTGCGACATACGCCCGCTCCCCGTTGGGCCAAACACACGGCCCCGCGCCGCCAAGTCTCTGGAACGGCTCCCAAATACACAATCTAGGGAATCTACGGTGAACCGCGGCTGACACTGTGTCGGCAGACCGTGCCGGAATGGGTGACAAACCGAATGATTCCCTGATCCAGTTAAATAAACCCGGCGAAATTGCGCGCGCGAAGACCGAATCGGCCGTCGCAAAGTTACCGGGGTAGAAGCCCGATCATGCGCCGGTCCGGCGTTAACCATAGCCTCGTCTCGTCCGGTGCTTTTGCTGCCGGGCCTGTGGGCTTGAGGGGACGGACGGGCGTGGAGGCGGGGGCTTTCTTCAGCGGGAACGCGATCGCCGCGGTCGACGCGGAAGGCAGGCTCGATCTGCCCCCGTTCGTCCTCGACGCGCTGAGGCGCGGCGAGGGCCGGCGCCTGTTCTTCGGCGCCCATCCCAGCGACCCGTGTCTCGCCGCCTACGCGCCCGCGCGTCGCGAGGGACTGTACCGCGAGGTCGAGCGCGGGCGACTGCAGGGCGCCGACGAGGCCGCGCACGCCCGCGGGGCGCGGCGCGCCTTCGGCTATGTCGAGGAAAGCGAGTGGAGCGTCGAGGGCCGGGTAACCCTGCCGCCGATGATGCGGCGCAAGGGCGCGATCGGCGCCCTCGCCTTGCTGATCGGAGCGGGGCCGGAAGTCGAGATCTGGTCGCCCGAACGCGCGCTCGCCGCCGACGACCCGCAGCTGAGGGAAATGGCCGCCTGGCGGCTGGAGGAGAGGGAGACGAGAAGATGAGCCTGCTCTGCGCGATCGGCGGCCACGAAGCGGCGCCGCGCGAAGTCTATAATGGCGGCTATTATTTCAGCCGCTGCCGGCGCTGCGGCGAGGACATGATCCGCACCGGCGCCAGCTGGGACCTGGTGCCGGAGGGCCACCGCGTCGTGTGGAAATCCGGCCGGCACAACCATTCCGTGGAGCCGGACTACGACCATGCCCTTCCGGTCATCCACCCGGCCGCGAACCTGCCGATGGTGCGACCGAGCTTCGCCTCGTGGAGTCGCGCGCTGGTCGGGCGGCGCCGCGCGGCGGCAACGGCTACTCCGACCGTGGAGAACGAAGCGGAAGAGCCGCACTACCCGCCCCTGCTGGTGATCGCGGCGATCGTGGGGGCGGGCCTGCAATGGCTCCTGGGCCTGGGAGAGGCGCGGCGGCCGTTCGCCTGACCGGCTGGCGCCGGCCGCTGCGGAAGCCTACATCGCGGCGGTGGTCCGCATATCCCCCGAAGGCGCCCGCCGATGAAGCCGATGGGTGAGGCGCACCTCGCGATCCTGCGCCGGCACATGGTCGAGATCGTCGACATGCATTTCGAGCTCGCCTCGGACGAGATCGGCAAGGCGGAGGTCGATCCGCGATTGAGGAAGGCGCTGCTTCGAGTCCAGCGCCACCTGTTCGTCCCCGCGCCCCTGGCGGTCGCCGCCTATCAGGACACGCCTCTTCCGATCGGATTCGACAAAACCGTCTCTCAGCCGTTCATTGCCGCCCTGATGATCGACCTGCTCGGTCTCGAGGCGGGTCATCGCGTGCTCGAGGTCGGCACCGGCCTCGGCTACCAGGCGGCGCTGATGGCCGAGATGGACGCGGAGGTGTGGAGCGTCGAGGTGGTCGAGGAATTCGCCAATGAAGCCCGGATGCGGCTCATGGCCTTCGGCTATGGCGACGTCCAGATCCGCACCGGCGACGGCAGCCGCGGCTGGGCGGACCACGCCCCGTTCGACCGAATCCTCGTCACCGCGGCGACCGAGACGCTGCCAAAAGCGCTGGTCGACCAGTTGAAATCCGGCGGCAGGCTCGTCGTCCCGCTCGGCGGCAAGGACGTCCAGCACCTCACCGTGGTTACCAAGGACGGGGAAGGCGATCTCGACGCCCGCCCCGTCATCCCGGCCCGCTTCACCCAGCTCGAAGGCGCGGCCTGACCCCTATCCAAGACGGGGACGAGCCCCTATGTGGCGCCCCTGCGGTCGCCGCGCCCGAGCGCGACCCTTCCCTTGACGGAGACGAGGATGAACGAAGCGGCCGCCCTGCGCGCGCCTGTGGCCGGTGAGGGAGCGCTCGAGCGGCGCACCTTCGCGATCATCTCGCATCCCGACGCCGGCAAGACGACGCTGACCGAGAAGCTCCTCTATTCGGCCGGCGCAATCCACGAAGCGGGCGAGGTGCGTGCGAGGGGCGACCGCCGGCGCGCCCGTTCGGACTGGATGCAGATCGAGCAGCAGCGCGGCATCTCGGTCACCTCGTCGGTGATGACGTTCGAGAAGGACGGCCTGCTCTTCAACCTGCTCGACACGCCCGGCCACCAGGACTTTTCCGAGGACACCTACCGGACGCTGACCGCGGTCGATTCGGCGATCATGGTCGTCGACGCGGCCAAGGGCATCGAGGCCCAGACTCGGAAGCTGTTCGAGGTCTGCCGGCTGAGGAACATCCCGATCGTCACCTTCATCAACAAGGTCGACCGCGAGGGCCTATCCCCGTTCGCCCTGCTCGACGAAATCGCCGAGACGCTCCAGCTGGACGTCAGCCCGCGCAACTGGCCGGTCGGCATGGGCGGCCTGTTCCACGGCCTCTACGACGTCGCAGCGAACCGCCTGCTGACGCGCGACGAGACGATCGAGCTGACCGGCCTCGATGATGCCAGGCTCGATGCCGCGATTCCGACGGAGGCCGTGGAGATGCTTCGCGAAGAAGGCGGCCTGGCGCTCGCGGCCTACCCCGAATTCGACCTCGCGGCTTTCCTGAACGGCGATCTGACGCCAGTCTTCTTCGGCTCCGCGCTCCGCGAGTTCGGAGTGGCGGAGCTGCTCGAAGGTCTTGCCGCCTTTGCCCCGCCCCCCGGGCCTCAGCCCGCCCGCGCCGGCCCGGTGGCGCCGAACGAGCCGCGCTGTTCGGGCTTCATCTTCAAGGTCCAGGCCAACATGGATCCCAACCACCGCGACCGCGTCGCGTTCATGCGGGTCTGCTCGGGGGCGCTGAAGCGCGGCATGAAGCTCACCAATCCCCGCCTCGGCAAGTCGGTGACCATCCAGAATCCGATCACCTTCTTCGCCCGCGACCGCGAGCTCGCCGAGCTGGCGCGGCCCGGCGATATCGTCGGCATTCCCAACCACGGCACGCTCAGGGTCGGCGACACGCTCTCCGAGCGGGGCGATGTCGCGTTCACCGGCCTTCCCGATTTCGCTCCCGAGATCCTGCGCCGGGTCCGCCTCGACGACCCGATGAGATCGAAGCAGATGCGAAAAGGGCTGGAGGATCTGGCCGAGGAAGGGATCATCCGAATCTTCAAGCCGGCGATCGGCTCCAACTGGATCGTCGGAGTCGTCGGCGCGCTCCAGCTCGACGTGCTCGGAACGCGCATGGAGGCGGAATATTCCCTCAAGCTCGGCTTCGAGCCCTCGCCCTGGGAGATCGCCCGCTGGGTCACGGCCGACGATCCCGCCGAGCTCAAGCGCCTGCTCGCCGCCAACCGCGGCAGCGCCGCCGAGGACGCCGACGGCGCCCCCGTCCTCCTGATCCGCAACGCTTGGGAGCTCGGCCGCTTCCAGCAGGATTGGCCGGGCATCCGCTTCGCGAGCATCCGCGAGCGCCACTGAGGGATCGCTCCGCAGCCGCTTGACTTCCGGCGCCTTTCCCAGGCCTAATCCGCCCTGGCAGGGGGATCGGATGGCATTGTTTCGGATCATCGGATTGGGTGTCGCCGCCGGGCTGCTTCTCTCCGCCTGCGGAACGCCCGGTCCGATCATCACCGCCGACGCCGGCGCGCTTCGCACCGGGATCGCCGCGGCGCGTCAGCAGTCGGAGGACCAGTTCACCGCCGCGAACACGCTGATCCGCCAGCGAAGCGTCGAGTGGAAGGTCGCGCAGCCGACGCAGATCCTGCGCCAGGGCGATTTCCCCGCCGCGGTGCCGGCCCAGGCGGCGCAGCAATGGTCGGCGGCGTTCGACGTCCTCGACAGCTATGCGGCGGCGCTGCAGTCCCTGGTCGATCCGAAGAATGCGGCTGCGACGGGGGATGCGATCGGCGCCCTTGGACAGGAGCTCAACACCGGCACCCTGAAGGCAGGCCTTCCGGGACCGGTGGTCGCGGTATTCCAGACCTTCGGCGAAGCGCTGGTCCAGGCCCGGGCCGAGAAGGAGGCGACCGCGGTGATGCGCAGCACCGACGCCGCCTTCAACCAGGTCGTCGGCCAGATGGCGATCGCGATCGGCCGGCGGAGCCACGAGCCCGGATCGCTCTACGATTCGGTCGAGACCGCCTGGAACGCCTCGGTGCTGCCGCAGATCGAGAACCAATATGCCGCGCTCTCGCCGGGCGATGGGAGCGGGCGGCGGCAGGTCCTGACCGCCTATCTTCAGGCGATGGATGCGCGCGACGCCCAGCTCGCCCAGCTCGGCCAGCTCTCACAGGCCTTGCTCGCCCTCGGCCAGGCGCACAGCGCCGCCGCCCGCGGCAAGCCCGGCGACGCGATGTTCTGGATCCAGCGGGTCGGCGGCTGGGCCGACTCGATCCGTACCCGCGCGGCGGCCGCGGCCGGCGCCCCCAATCAGGGAACCAATCCATGAGCGGCGAGAATCCCGACCTGCTTGCCACCGCTGCGGCGCTCGACGCCGCCCGTACGGCGCTGGAGCAGGCCAAGGACGCGACCGAGGACCCCGCCTGCTACACCGCGCTCAACGACCAGCTGATGGCGCTCCAGCAGAGGGTGGCCAAGGTCGACAGCCTGATCTTCGCAGAGCGCTCGCAGGCGATCAGCGACGCGGCGGCCGGCGTCGAGGCCGCGCAGGGCCAGCTCGCCGACGCCTTGCAGAATATCCAGAACCTGAACCGGACCATCAGCACCGTGACCGCCTTCCTGGGGCTCGTCGACAAGGTGATCGCGACGGCCGGAGCCGTCGGCCTGGGCTGACCGCTTTAGCCCCCGCGCGCGGCTACCGCAATCAGCCCGGCGAGACCGACCAGATAGAGGATCACCACGAGCAGTGAGTCTATGCCCATGCCGAGCACGCGTCGGCTTGGCCGGAAGATTAGCCCGGTCATGTAGATGCACGTCAGGAGGATGCCGAGCGCTGCGAGGTAGATGTCGGTCGCGTGGGCGTTGGGCAGCACCGCCTTGCCCGACATGAGCGTCGCCAACAGGAAGAGGACCGGCAGGAAGGCATTGCCGCCGAATATGTCGCTGAACGCCAGCTGGTAATCCTTGAGCCGGGTCGAGGCGAGGCCGGTCGAGACCTCGGGCAGCGCCGTGGCGGCCGCCAGGATGGTGGCCCCGAACAGCACGCCGCTCATGCCGATATGGGCGGCGAGCGCGCTGCCGCTCTCCTCGATCGTCACTCCGCACAGCAAGGTGGCGACGGCGGCCAGGGCGAAGACGGCCATCGCCCGGCCCGAGCCCTGCTTCGGACAGATCACGCCCTGCTCGCGGTCCGCCCTGGAATGACCCTTCGGCCGCTCCTGCGTGTCGGGCGCGTCGCCGGCGGAATCGTGCCACGGAAGGCTCCGGTTGGCACGGCCGATCAGCCACACGCCCGCCGCCCAGAAGATGGCGATCAGGACCGCGTCGGGCGTCACGCGCAGCATGATGAGGCTGGCCGGAAGCTGCGTCGCCATCACGGCCACGATCAGCACCGCGACGACCAGCAGGCCTTCGATCACCAGGGTGAGGCTGGCAGCCCGATAGGTGAGCGGCCGCGGATCGTCCATGCCGCAGGCGTCGAGCAGGGCCAGAACGACGGTCTGGATGGCGATTCCGCCGAGGATATTGCCGACCGCGACGCCCAGATCTCCCGACCAGGCGGCGCCCGCCGTGATCGCGATCTCGGGCAGGTTGGTGGCGATGGCGAGGAGTATGACTCCGCCGAGCGCCTGGCCGAGGCCGAAGCGAACGGAGATGACGTCGGTCGTGTTGGAGAGCTGAACCCCGGCGACCCAGATCACCGCCGCCGACGCGACGAAGATGGCGACGAGGGCGAGAACGGGAAGGTGGGCGAACACCGGCGCGGGCTAGCGGCGATCCTCGTCGTCGTCCACCGGCACCGGCGGCCGGCTGACCCATTCGTGGTCGTCGGTGTCGATCGAGGCGACCGGGCGCCCCGAGGCGTCCCTGGCGGGCTTGTAGCGATAGCGTTGCTCGATGAGCCGGCAGGTCTCCGAGTCGAGCTCGGCATTGCCGCTCGAGCGGGTGACCGTGCAGCCGCTGACCCGCCCGTCGACGCCGACGACGAAGCGCGTGACGACGGTTCCGCCGATGCCGCGTTCTCCGAGGTCGCGCGGATAATCCTTGTCGCGCAGCTCTCCCTTGATGAAGCGGGCGGGCACGGCGATCCCGGCGCCGCCTCCGCCTCCTCCGCCGCCCCGGCCGGCGCCAAGGCCGTTGCCCTCCCCGCCGGCACCGGTGCCCGGTCCCGCGACAAGGGCGGCGCCGGCGGAAGGCGCGGTACCGGGACCGGCAACCGGGGCCGCCGCGATCGGCGGTGGGGGCGGAAGCCGCAGCGGCGGCGGCGGCGGCCGGACGATCTCGGTCGGAACCGCCTTCAAATTGGGCGGTGACGCGGACCCTTCCGGCTCGGGCACCGGTTTGGGAGGCGGAACGGGCTTGTGCTCGGGTGGCGGCGGAGGGGGATCGGGAAGTATGCCGAACAGCTTGAGCTGGTCGCGCACGGGGGCCGGCGGCCGCACGCCGAGACCGACGATCAGCCCGTAGCCGAGCAGGACCTCAAGCAGCACGGTACCCGCGGCCGCCCGCACCCGCTCCTTCGTCCAGCGTTCCCCAACAGCCATCTTACGCTTCACTCCTGCTTCCCCAACGCGCGACCCGCGCGATGGATCGACGGCAGGACTAGGACCGGACGCGGAACGGAACCTTGCCCTGCGTGTTGCCCACTCAGGAACAAGGAGGTTTCAGTCATGCGTAAACTCGTCATCGCCGTCAGCGCCGCCGCTCTGACCCTGCCGGTCGCCGTCTCGTCGCCTGCCGACGCGGCCCGACATCGGCACTATTACGCCCGCACCTGCCACCATCACGGCGGCACCACCGGAGCGGTCATCGGCGGCGGCGCCGGCGCGCTGGTCGGCAGCGCGGTCACCCACGGCATTGCCGGCCCGGTGATCGGCGGCGTCGGCGGCGCCCTGCTCGGCCGCCACATCGAGCGCCACAGCAAACCGCGCCGCTGCTACTAAGCGCGGAGTCTTGAAGGCCGCGGCCGTGTCGGCGGGCTCTCCCGCCGGCGCGGCCGTTGGCGTATCTAAAAGGCTTCCGCCGGGAGCGCCATGAGCGTATCGGCGCCGGCCTCGATCTTGCGGCGGAGAGAACCCGTCTCCGGCATGACGTGGCCGGCGAAGAAGCGGGCCGTCACCAGTTTCGCTTCGTGGAAGGCCTTGTCGCTGGCGCCCGCGGCGAGCGCCGCGGTGCTGGCCCTGGCCATGCGCAGCCACATCAGGCCGAGGCAGACCACGCCCATCAGGGTCATGTAGGGATAGGCCGCGGCGCCGGCGTTATTGGGGTTGGCGAGGCCGTTCTGCATCAGCCACATGGTCGCGGTCTGCAGGTCGCCCACGCCCTTCTGCAGCGCGGCGGCAACCGTGGCGGCCTCCCCTTCCGCCGCCTTCGCCTCTGCAATTTCCTCGCCCAGCAGCTTCAGGAAAGCCTGGATGGCGCGGCCGCCGTTCTGGCCGAGCTTGCGGCCGACCAGGTCGAGGGCCTGGATGCCGTTGGTGCCCTCGTAGATCTGGGCGATCCGGGCGTCGCGGACGAACTGCTCCATGCCCCATTCGCGGATGTAGCCGTGGCCGCCATAGACCTGCTGGGCATCGACCGCGGCCTTGAAGCCCTGGTCGGTAAGATAGCCTTTGATCACCGGGGTGAGCAGTCCGAGCAGGTCCGAGGCGGCCTCGCGTTCCTCCTCGGTCTGGGCTCGGCGCGAGACGTCGACCTGGAGCCCGCCCCACAGGACGAGGGCGCGGGCCGCCTCGTTGAACGCCTTCATCTCCATCAGCATCCGCCGGACGTCCGGGTGGACGATGATCGGATCGGCCTTCGCGTCCGGATCGCGCTGGTCCGGCACGAGGGCGCGGCCCTGCCGGCGGTCGCGGGCATAGGCGACGGCGTTCTGGTAGGCGACCTCGCCCTGGGCGAGGCCCTGCAGCCCGACCCCGAGCCGGGCGGCGTTCATCATGATGAACATCGCCGCCAGCCCCTTCTCCGCCTCGCCGACGAGGTAGCCGGTGGCATCGTCGTAATTCAGGAGGCAGGTCGAATTGCCGTGGATGCCCATCTTCTCCTCGATCGAGCCGCACACGACGCCGTTACGCTCGCCGATCGAGCCGTCGTGGTTGACCACGAACTTGGGCACGATGAACAGCGAGATGCCCTTCACGTTGTCCGGCGCTCCGGCGATCTTGGCGAGGACGAGGTGGATGATGTTCTCGCTGAGGTCGTGCTCGCCCGACGAGATGAAGATCTTGGTCCCGGTGATCCTGTAGCTGCCGTCGGCCTGCGGCTCGGCGCGGGTTTTCAGGAGCCCCAGATCGGTGCCGCAATGCGGCTCGGTGAGGTTCATCGTCCCGGTCCAGCGGCCCGAGACCATGTTGGGGACGTAGGTGCGCTTCTGCTCGTCCGTACCCTTGACCAGGATCGAGGCGATCGCCCCGGCGGTGAGGCCGTGGTACATTTCGAACGCCTGGTTGGCGGAGAGCAGATATTCGCTGATCGCGGTGGCGATCACCTGGGGCAGGCCTTGCCCGCCATATTCCTCAGGTGCGGACAAGGTGGTCCAGCCGCCCGCGACGAACCGGTCCCAAGCTTCCTTGAAGCCGGGGGGAGTCGAGACCGAGCCGTCGTCGTGACGGACGCAGCCATGCTCGTCGCCGATCCGGTTCAACGGAGCCAGCACCTCGGAGGCGAAGCGGCCGCCCTCCTCAAGGATCGCCTCGACGAGATCGGGCGTGGCATTCTCGAAGCCCGGCAGGTTGGAGTAGCGCTCGAGGCCGAGCACCTCGTCGAGCACGTAGCGCGTCTCGCGCACCGGGGCGGTGTAGGTCGGCATTCTTATCCCCCTCGTCAGTCGTGCGGGCCGGCGGCCTCGACCCTATCGATGAAGCGCTCGAGCTCGGCGACGGTGGCGTCGATGTCGATCCGCTGCTTCCTCAGCAGCTCGACGCGCCCGCGGCATTTCTCCAGGGTCACCCGGCGCTGCGAGGCGCGACCGTCGCCGAGGTCGTAGAGGTCGATCATCTCGCGTATGTCGGCGAGGCTGAAACCGACCCGCTTGCCGCGCAGGATCCAGGCGAGCCGCGCCCGGTCGCGCCAGGAATAGATGCGCGAGACGCCCTGCCGCCGCGGCGAGATCAGCCCCTCGTCCTCGTAGAAGCGAAGCGCCCTGGGCGTCACCCGGAACTCCTCGCAAAGGTCGCTGATCGTGTAGCTCTTCCCGCTCGCCTCGGGCGCCTGGAAGTCGGCATGAAGGGCATGGGACATGCCGGGGCGGTAGTTTACGTTCACGTCAACGTCAAGGCGCCGAACCGCGCCTCATCCGCACAAGGGATCGCCGGCAAGGTCCTTGGCCCTGGCCGCGTCGGCCGCGGTCGCACCGGTCTGGCGGAGCGTCACCTTCTCCAGATGGGCCCCCGCGCCGCAATAATAAGCGCAGCCTTCGGGCACCTTGTCGGGAAGAATGGCGGCGCCCCCCGTGACCCGCGCCTCGATCCGGCAAGCGGAATCGCCGGTCATGGTGAGGACGAGGCGATCGCCGCTGCGCTCGGCGGTGCCGGCGCCGGAGCAGGAGCGCATGTTCTCGCCCCAGACGATCAGGCCGAATTGCGGCGTATCGCCGCGCTGGGTCACGCAGAGCTGGTTCGGACGGCTCCGCGGCCCGCCTTCGTAGAGGCCGACGAGGCCTGACCGAGGGGCGGAGACGGCGGGGGCAGTGACGGCGGAGGACCGGGCCTGTCCGGTGGCGGCAGGCGCAGCGCTATTGCGCTGGTCCGAAGCGCCGCAGCCGGCGACGAAGGCGATAATGACGAGGGACTTGTGCATGCGCCTCTCCCCGGCGGCTTCTGGCAGCCGCCGCGGGCCGAAGCAAGAATTCGACGCGGGGCGAAGCGTGGCTTTATCCCCATGAAAATTCAGCCGCCGGCAGGACAAGCGCCACCGCCCCTTCTATAAGCGGAGGCCAACTGGCGACCGGGGCGACGGGCTTTTGGCATGCTGACAACCGATCCGTTCGACTTCGACGGCGACAAGCTGCGCGAGGAATGCGGCGTGTTCGGCATCTGGGGCGCCGACAGCGCCGCGGCGATCGCCGCGCTCGGCCTCCACGCCCTCCAGCATCGCGGCCAGGAAGCGGCCGGGATCACCAGCTGGGACGGACGGACCTTCCATTCCCATCGCGGCATGGGCCACGTCGCCGGCAATTTCGATCGCGACGACGTCATCCGCCGTCTCGCCGGCAATGCCGCGATCGGCCACGTCCGCTACTCGACGACCGGCGAGACGGCGCTTCGCAACGTCCAGCCGCTGTTCGCCGAATTGAGCTCCGGCGGATTCGCGGTCGCGCACAACGGCAACATCTCCAACGCGCTGACGCTGCGCCGCGAGCTCAACCGGCGCGGCTCGATCTTCCAGTCGACGAGCGACACGGAAGTGATCATCCACCTCGTCGCGACGTCGAGCTACCGGCCTCTGCTCGACCGATTCATCGACGCCCTGAAGCAGGTCGAGGGCGCTTACTCGCTGGTCTGCCTCACCGGCGAGGGCATGATCGCCTGCCGCGATCCGCTCGGCGTGCGGCCTTTGGTCATGGGCCGCCTCGGCGACGCCTACATTTTCGCCTCCGAGACGGTGGCGCTCGACGTGGTCGGAGCGACCTACACCCGCACCGTCGAGCCGGGCGAGATCATCGTCGTTTCCGAAAACGGCGTGCGCTCGCTTCGGCCGTTCGCCGACGTGCGGCCACGGCCGTGCATCTTTGAGCATATCTATTTCTCAAGGCCGGACAGCGTGCTCGACGGCGCGTCGGTCTATTCGGTGCGCAAGTCGATCGGCGCCGAGCTCGCGCGGGAGAATCCGGTCGACGCCGATTACGTCGTGCCGGTGCCCGATTCGGGCGTTCCGGCGGCGATCGGCTATGCCCAGGCCAGCGGAATCCCGTTCGAGCTGGGGATCATCCGCTCGCATTATGTGGGGCGGACTTTCATCCAGCCGAGCGACTCGGTTCGCCACCTCGGGGTCAAGCTCAAGCACAACGCCAATTCGGCTCTGATCCACGGCAAGAGGCTCGTCCTCATCGACGATTCGATCGTCCGGGGCACGACCAGCCTCAAGATCGTGCAGATGCTTCGCGACGCCGGCGCGCGCGAGGTCCACATGCGGATCGCCTCGCCGCCGACCCGGCACAGCTGCTTCTACGGAGTCGACACGCCCGAACGCGCGAAGCTGCTCGCCGCGCAGATGAGCGTCAGCCAGATGAACGACTATATCCGCGCCGACAGCCTCGCCTTCGTCTCGATCGACGGCCTCTATCGCGCGCTCGGCGAGGACATGCGCGACGAGGCGCAGCCGCAATATTGCGACGCCTGCTTCACGGGCGCCTATCCCACCCGCCTCACCGACCACGAAGCCCAGCAGCGGCCCGAGGAGTTCGCGCTGGTCGGGTGACGCCACGGGTCAGGTGCCGGCACAGGAAAAAAGGGCTTCGACACGCTCAGCCCGAACGGGTTAGGGGCGGCGAGGCAAATATTCTCCGTTCGGGCTGAGCTTGTCGAAGCCCCTCAGTTCTTTGGGCCCTCAAATGACTCAACGCTCCCTCGAAGGCCGGCTGGCCCTGGTGACCGGCGCGAGCCGGGGGATCGGCGCGGCGACGGCCGAGGCCCTGGGCCGGGCCGGAGCGCATGTCGTCATCACCGCGCGCGCCGCCGCCGATCTCGAAGCGGTCGAGGAGCGGATCCATGAGGCCGGCGGAAGCGCGACCATCGCGCCGCTCGACCTCACCGAGAGCGACAGCATCGCCCGCCTCGCCGCGGCGGTCGGCGAGCGGTGGCGGGCCCTGGACATCCTCGTGCTCAACGCCGCGACCCTCGGCTCGCTGACCCCGGTCGCGCAGATCGACGGCAAGGAGTTCAACCGGATCCTGACCCTCAACCTGCTCGCCGGCCAGGCGATGATCGCCGCGCTCGACCCGATGTTGCGCCGAAGCGAGGCGGGTCGGCTGATCGCCCTCACCTCGTCGGTCGGCAGGCATCCCCGCGCTTATTGGGGCGCCTATGGTGCCTCAAAGGCGGCGCTGGAGACCCTGGTCCTGTCCTACGCCGAGGAGGTCGGGAACCTCGCGCCCCTGAAGGTCGCGATCGTCGATCCGGGCGCGACGGCGACGAAGATGCGCCAGCGCGCCTATCCGGGCGAGGACCAGGCCGAGCTGAAACCGCCGTCAGCCGTGGCGGAGAGGATCGTCGCCTTGCTGGGCGAGGATTTCGAGAGCGGCTACCGGCTAGAGCTCGGGCGTCAGGCCTAGACGATCGACCCGGTCGAGGTCCGGGTCTTCACCTCGATCTCGACCGTCGTCTCCATGCGGTGGACGAGCAGCCTCTTGCCGAGGCGCGGGTCGAGGAAATCCTTGAGCAAGGGCGGGCGGGCCGCGCGGAAATAGAAAGCGGCGTCCTCCATCACGTCCTCGTTGGCCGCGATCTGAAGCTCGTCCTTGCGGGTCACGGTCTGCACCACCGCCGGCGCATGGGTGATCCCCGCCGCGAGCAGGGTGTAGGCGCGATGGTAGCCGTTCTGGAGCAGCAGCCGGCCGTCGCTCTTCACCACCGAGACGAAGTTCGAGCCGAAGCCAACGGGAAAGGCGAGGATGTGGGTCGTCGGCCCGAACGTCGCCAGGCCCGGGACCTGGTCGGGACTGAGCACCGCGGCGTGGTGAAGGCGAAAGTCGGTCGATTCGGAGGTGAAGACCCAGCGGTCGCGCGCCACCTTCCTGACTCGCGCCGAAGGCAGCTCGCGCTCGGTCGGCAGGCAGAAATGGAACAAGGCCTCGGGGGTCGGCTCGCCGCCGAGCCGCTGGCGCAGCGAGCCCGAGAAGCCGGCGCTGACGCTCGACTGGGAGACGATCAGTTTCTCGAGCTCGACGAGGCGGATCTCGACCGGCAGAGTGTCGTAGGTGTCGCGGAAATAGGGATAGTCGCGAAGCGCCCTGGCGAGCGGACGCATCGCCTTGGGGAGCGGCAGGCAGCCGGCGGCGTCGGCGAGTCCAGCCTCGGTCTGCTCCAGCTCGTGAAAGAGATCGTTGGCGGCGCGCCACTCGTCGGCGAGGACGCGCGGAATCACCTTGTCGCCGCCGACCACCTTCTCCTTCACGAAGTCGAGATAGTCGGTGAGGTGCGGCTGGCCGAGCAGCCAGACCAGCTCCTCGTGCGCGACGAGGGGCGTTTCGCCCACGGCGAGCTGGGATGCGCTTTTCTTCATGACCTTGCCGATGCTCCGCGCTCAAACTGAAGGGCCGGGCGGAGGATATCCGCCCGGCCCTTGCAACGCCGTTAAGACCGGCGGTCGGCTCAGCCGCAGCGGCTGCCGTGACCGCGCGACTTGGTGCCGCAGCCGCGCGAACGC
>JAXDPA010000124.1:0-50458 GCA_034668685.1 Sphingomonadales bacterium
AGCTATTCGCGCCGTCCAACGAGGAGGAAGAGATCTTCGCCGCTACGCTGAAGCGGTTCCTCGGCGAACGCCCCGGCTATCTCACCAAGACGGTCGAGGCGATCAAGGGCGTCTCGGAAGAAACGACGACGGGCGTTCATCGGCTTTATGACCTCGCCAAGAAGGGCAAGCTGCCGTTCCCGGCGATCAACGTCAACGACAGCGTCACCAAGTCCAAGTTCGACAATCTCTACGGCTGCAAGGAGAGCCTCGTCGACGCCATCCGCCGCGGCACCGACGTGATGCTGGCCGGCAAGGTTGCCTGCGTCGCCGGCTTCGGCGACGTCGGCAAGGGCTCGGCGGCCAGCCTGCGCAACGGCGGCGCCCGGGTCATCGTCACCGAGGTCGACCCGATCTGCGCGCTTCAGGCGGCGGTGGAAGGCTATGAGGTCGTCACGATGGAGGAGGCCGCGCCGCGCGCCGACATCTTCGTCACCGCCACCGGCAACGCGGACGTCATCACGCTCGACCATATGCGCGCGATGAAGAACATGGCCATCGTCTGCAACATCGGCCACTTCGACAGCGAGATCCAGATCGGCGCGCTTCAGAACATGAAGTGGACCGAGATCAAGCCGCAGGTCGACGAGGTCGAGTTCCCCGACGGCAAGAAGATCATCGTGCTCTCGAAGGGCCGCCTGGTGAACCTCGGCAACGCGACGGGCCACCCGAGCTTCGTCATGTCGGCGAGCTTCACCAACCAGACGCTGGCCCAGATCGAGCTGTGGACCAAGAGCGGCCAGTACAGGAACGAGGTCTACGTCCTTCCCAAGCACCTCGACGAGAAGGTCGCCGCCCTCCACCTCGACAAGCTCGGCGTGAAGCTGACCAAGCTGACCGAGAAGCAGGCGAGCTACATCGGAGTCCCCACCGAAGGCCCGTTCAAGCCGGACCATTACCGGTATTGATCCCGCAGCGGTAAGGCGCGGCTCGAGGCTCTGCGTCATCGGGCGTCGTGACAGGGGTGATTCGAGGGGAGGCCGGTGACCGTCGTTGGGCGATTGTGCGACGACGATCCGAAGCGTATCCGTGAGTGTGTCGGCAAGCTGGTGAAGCATAAGCGGGTGGAGAAGCCGGAGTGAGTCACCGAGGCTGCTGTCCAGCTTGCAACAATCCCGTTCCATTCGTGAAAAGCCAGATTCATCGGGGCAAGCCTTTCGCTTGCCCCCACTGCGGGGCTCACATCGTCGTCCCCAAGGGCTCGGCTCGGTTAGCGATTGCCATATTCGTGTTACTCACGCTGCTCTCAAAGCAGATACCGCTGCTTGTGGTGATCGGCATCGGCATGATCGTCATGCTCGTCGAAAGTTTGCTGGTTAAGGTCTCTCGGACGGACGCCTCTCCACCGGCGGGATGACTCGGTGTTGCCGGTCGCCCAGGCGCCGCTGTTGCTGATATGTCACAGGCGGTTTGATTTGTCCGACTTGATTCCGGATCAATTGCAAAAGGCGACGGAAAGGCGTGACGGGGTTCCCGCGAAAATTCTCCCGAGAAACTAGAGGTTTACATGCGCGATTATCTGAGGACGCTCTCCGGCGCTTCGCTCGTCACCCTTGCCGCTTTGTCGACTCCCGCCTTCGCTCAGACCGAGACCACCCAGGCCGACGCGCAGCAGGCCAACACCCAGATCGCCTGCGACAAGGTCACGGACGCGCAGGAGCGGCAGCGTTGCGTCGAGACGCAGGGGGACGGGAAGCTGCCGCAGGGCGGCGCTCCGGAGGGCGACCAGATCGTCGTCACCGGATCGCGCATCGCCCGGCCCAATTACGATACCCTGCAGCCCTCGGTGGTGATCGATTCGCAGCAGATCGAGAATCGCGGCTTCGAGACGCTCGGCCAGGCGATCAACGAGCAGCCTTCGTTCGGAGTCCCGGGCGCTTCGCCGGTCGGCGCCGGCCAGGCGGGCGGATTCGGATCGGGCCAGTCGTTCGTCAACTTCCTCGGCCTCGGCGACCAGCGCACCCTGGTGCTGATCAACGGCCGCCGCTTCGTCAGCTCCAACACCGCGAGCATCTTCGGCCCGTCCAGCGCCGGCCTCCAGGTCGACCTCAACGGGATCAACACCCGGCTGGTCGACCGGGTCGAGACGATCGCCATCGGCGGCGCCCCGATCTACGGCTCGGACGCCATCGCCGGCACCGTCAACGTCATCCTCAAGCGCGATTATCAGGGCACCGAGATCGACGCCCAATACGGCATCGCCGAGGCGGGCGACGCGCCGAATTACCGCATCCGCGGCCTCATCGGCCGCAACTTCATGGGCGGCCGCGCCAACATCACCATCAGCGGCGAATATAATCGCGGCCACGGAATCCTCTACAACGACCGCAAGGCCAGCGCCGCCTTCAACTTCTACGACGCCTGCCCGGCCGGATCGCAATACCAGCAGTGCCTCTACGCGAACCGGCGCATTCCCTCGATCAGCGAGAGCGGCATCCCCACCGTCGGCGGCGACGTCTTCGGCCTCAACTTCCCGCTGAGCCCGGCCCAGTCCGAATTCCTCGTGTTCGGCGATCCTTCGCTCAACTTCGGAGTCCAGGACGCGCAGGGCAACCAGCTGATGTTCAGCCCGTCCGGGCAGCTGATCCCGATCGTGTTCGGCCAGGATGTCGGCAACGTGCCGAACGGCGACTTCACGATCAACTTCTCCGGCGGCAACGGCTTCAATCTCAACAACACCCAGCAGCTGCTGACCGATACCGAGCGCTATAACACCAACCTGTTCGCCACCTTCCACATCACCCCCAATGTCCGGCTGTTCCTGGAAGGGTGGTATTCCTCGTCGAAGGCCGTGCAGCTGCGCAACCAGCCGCTCTACAATTCCGGTCTGTTCGACGCGGCGGGGGCGCCGGCCGGACCGATCGTGATGAGCATCAACAATCCGTACCTGACCGCCGCCCAGCGGGCGGCGATCGTGAATTCGATCCAGAACAACCCGTTCAGCGACCAGAATGTCGGAGTCGTCGCCAACCAGGACTATTTCTACCTGTCGCGGGCCAACACCGACATCATCCCGGCAAGGGACTCGTCGCGCACTCAGGTCTATCGCTTCGTCGGCGGGCTCGACGGCAGCTTCAACCTCGGCTGGCGCAAGTTCACCTGGGAGGCCGTGGCCAATTACGGCCGGGCCGACGGCAAGGGCCACGAACAAAGCATCGACTTCCAGAACTTCCTCAACGCGGCGAACGCGGTGTCGATCAACGGCCAGATCGTTTGCGCGCCCGGGGCGGTGAACTCGCCGGCCCAGACGATCAGCTCGACCTGCGCCCCGATCAACCTGTTCGGCTCCGGCCAGATGTCGCAGGCCGCCAGGGACTATGTGACGGCGAACGCGACTCCCACCAGCCGCAACGAGCAGCTCGACTTCGTCGCTTCCGCGACCGGGCCGCTCGCGAGGCTGCCGGGCGGCGACCTCAAGATCGCGCTGGGCGTCGAGCACCGGCGCGAGTCGACCGCCTTCGATCCGGGTGCGTTCTATTTCGGCGGGCCGGATCCGACTCCCAACGTCGACGAGAATGGCGACGGCGATCCGACCAACGACCGCGTGTCGTTCGGCCAGACCGTGCCGATCCTTCCGGTCTCCGGCCATTACCACACCAACGAGGTGTTCGGAGAGGTCAACGCCGATCTGATCTCGCCGTCGAACAACATTCCGTTCGTCCACATGCTCGAGGTCGACGCGGCGGCGCGCTACGTCGATCATTCGATCGCCGGCGGCGACTGGACGTGGACGGCGGGCGCCCGCTTCGCGCCGATCCGCGACATCACCTTCCGCGGCAACTACACCCGCGCGATCCGGGCGCCGGCGATCACCGAGGAGTTCAACCCGTCCTCCTCCTTCTTCGGCTTCGCGTCCGATCCGTGCGACAAGCACAACCAGACCGCCGGTCCCGATCCGGCGACCCGCCAGAAGAATTGCGCCGCCGCCGGCGTTCCGGCCAATTTCAGCGCGCTCTCCAACCAGCGTTCGTTCCCGCAGGCGATCGCCGGCAACGTCGCGCTCGCCAACGAGAAGTCGAACGCCTGGTCGGTCGGCGCGGTGCTGACCCCGCGCTTCATCCGCAACCTTCGGATCTCGGCGGACTATATCGACATCAAGCTGCGCAACGCGATCACCAGCTTCAGCGGCACCGATGTCGTCTCGGCCTGCTACGACGCGACGAGCTTCCCCAACAACGAGTTCTGCTCGCGCGTCCGGCGCGATCCGGCGCACCAGCTCAGCTTCATCGAGACGAGCTACTTCAACGCGGCCACCTACCGCTACAAGGGGATCCTCGCGGCGCTCGACTACCGGTTCGACACGCCGTTCCTGGGCGCCGGCAGCCGCATGGGAATCAACGCCAGCTACCAGTATCTCAAGACGCTGACCCAGCAGGCGACTCCGACCTCCGCGCCGGCGACGATCGACGGGACGCTCGGCTATCCGCACCATTCGGCGGTGGTGAACCTCAACTACCAGAACGGGCCGATCGGGCTGTTCACCTCGGTGAACTATACCGGCCCGGTCAACCAGGCGGGCGACGAGCCGGCGAACTTCCGGGAGCATGAGCGCCTGAAGGGCGTCGCCTACGTCAACAGCGGCTTCGCGATCGACGTCGGCGAGCGCTTCCGCTTTCACGTCAGCGTCGACAACATCCTGGGCACCGGCGTTCCCTATCCGGTGCCGGCGTTCGGCGGCGCCGTCTCCTACTTCCCGGGCCTGCTCGGCCGTTTCTTCCGGGCGGGCGCCGAGGTCCGCTTCTAGGCTCCGAGCCTGGGAGAGGACATTTCGTCTTCGAGGGGTCGCGCGAGCCGTCGCGCGGCCCCCTTTTTTCGCCGCGGCGGCCACGCGATTCGTTCGTGACGGACGGCCGCAACCCCCTTAATCAGCGCGCGACCAGGCTCTGGAGGGATCGCATGAAATATCAGGTGGCCGCGGTGCTCGCCGCTCTGTTCGTCATGGGCCAGGCGGCCGCTCAGGCGCCGGTTCCGACCCGGCAGTCGCCGCCGCCCGACAAGCCGGTGCGGGAGACCCAGGCGCCCGAGAACCAGGTGATCAACCCCGAGCAGCGAGTCACCGGCCCGCTGCCGCCCGCCGTCGGAACCGCGCCAGCCGCGAGCCGCCAGACGACTCCGGACAAGTGGGACGTCAACGCGCCGCCGGGCATGACGATGCGTCAGATCCCGATCGACACCACCGAGGGGAGCTGGATGAACATCGACGTCTCGCCCGACGGGCGGACGATCGCCTTCGATCTCCTCGGCGACATCTATACGATGCCGATCGGCGGCGGCACGCCGCGGCGGATCGCCGACGGTCTCGCCTACGAGCACCAGCCGCGCTTCTCGCCGGACGGGCGGCGGATCGCCTTCACCTCGGACCGGGGCGGCGGCGACAATATCTGGATCATGAACGCCGACGGCTCCGACAAGAGGCAGCTGACCAAGGAGGATTTCCGCCTGCTCAACCAGCCGAGCTGGAGCCCCGACGGCCGCTTCATCGCCGCCAAGAAGCATTTCACCACCGGCCGTTCATTGGGCACCGGCGAGGTGTGGCTCTACCACGTGTCGGGCGGCGGCGGCGTCCCTCTGGTCAAGAAGCCGAACGAGCGCTTCCAGAAGGAATTGGGCGAGCCGATCTACGCGCCGGACGGCAAGGCGATCTATTACACCCGCAACGTCACCCCGGGCGACATCTTCGAATATGCCCAGAATTCGAACCAGGACCTGTTCGACATCCAGCGCTACGACCTCGACACGGGCGAGGTGACGACAATCGTCTCGGGGGCCGGCGGATCGGTCCGGCCGACGCCGTCGCCGGACGGCAAGAAGATCGCGTTCGTCCGCCGCGAGCGGGCGCGCTCGAAGCTCTACGTCAAGGACCTCGTCTCCGGCGAGGAACGCAAGGTCTACGACGCGCTCGACCAGGACGTTCAGGAGACCTGGGCGGTGACCGGAGTCTATCCGAATATGGCCTGGACCCCGGATTCCAGGAGCCTCGTCTTCTGGGCCGGCGGCAAGATCCGCCGGATCGGCGCCGACGGCTCGGGCGCGGCGGAGATCCCGTTCCACGTCGCCGACACGCGCGTCGTCATCGACGCCACCCACCCGCAGGTCGAGGTCGCGCCCGACCGCTTCCAGACCAGGATGCCGCGCTGGGCCGCGGTGTCGCCGGACGGGCGGCAGGTGGTGTTCGAGACATTGGGCAAGCTGTGGCTGAAGCCGATGGCGGGCGGTGAGGCGCGGCGGCTGGTCAAGGGCGACGAGAGCGAGCTCGAGCTGTGGCCGTCCTGGTCGCGCGACGGCCGCACGATCGTGTTCGTCGGCTGGACCGACGCCGGGCTCGGCCATATCCGCACCGTTTCGGCCGCCGGCGGCGCGGCGCGCGACGTCACCGCCCAGCCCGGCCATTACGCCCGGCCGCGCTTCTCGCCCGACGGCAGGACGATCGCGTTCGAGAAAGGCGGCGGCGGCTTCCTGACCTCGCCGCGCTGGTCCGAGGACCAGGGCGTGTTCCGGATCGCCTCGATCGGAGGCGCGATGACGCGCATCTCGCGCGACGGCGCCGAGCCGCAGTTCGGCGCCTCGAACGACCGGGTGTTCATGATCGGCTCGGCCGCGGGCAAGCGGCAGCTGATCAGCACCGACCTCAACGGCGAGGCCAAGCACGTCCATTCGACCGGCGAGCTGGTCAACGACTATCAGGTGTCGCCCGACGGCCAGTACGTCGCCTTCCGGCAGAATTACGAGGCGTTCGTGATGCCGCTGATGCCCGGCACGCAGGACGTCGCCGCCGACGAGAAAGGCGGCCCGCTGCCGGTCACGCGGGTGAGCGCGGAAGGCGGCGACTTCATCAACTGGTCGGAAGGAGGGCGCAAGGTCCACTGGTCGATGGGCCCGACCCTCTACACCGCCGACCTCGCCCAGCTCTTCGCCACCGCGCCGCAGGGCAAGGACGCGCCCAAATATCCGGCGCCGCGCACCGGCGTGTCGCTGTCGATGGAGGTGCCGGCCGACAAGCCGACGGGCGTAGTCGCACTAACCGGTGCCCGGATCGTCACCATGGCGTCCAAGGATGGTGGGATCATCGACGACGGCGTGATCGTGGTGCGCGGCGACCGCATCGCCGCGGTCGGGCGCCGCGGCGAGGTGACGATCCCGGCCGGGGCGAAGCTGATCGACCTCGCCGGCAAGACGATCGTCCCCGGCTTCGTCGACGCCCACGCCCATGGCCCCGAGGGCGAGGACGACCTCGTGCCGCAGCAGAACTGGTCGGCGATGGCCAATCTCGCGCTCGGAACGACGACGATCCACGATCCTTCGGCGCGGGCGGCGGAGATCTTCGTCGCCTCCGAGATGCAGCGGGCCGGCAGGATCCTCAGCCCGCGCATCTTCTCGACCGGCGAGATCATCTACGGGGCCAAGAGCCCGGACGTGTACGCCGAGATCAACAATTTCGACGACGCGCTCCAGCACGTCCGGCGGCTCAAGGCTGAAGGGGCAAGGAGCGTCAAGAACTACAACCAGCCGAGGCGCGAGCAGCGCCAGATGGTGATCGCCGCCGCCCAGCGCGAAGGCGTCGAGGTGGTCCCCGAGGGCGGCTCGCTGTTCACGATGGACATCACGCTCATCCAGGACGGCGATTCGACGCTCGAGCACAATCTGCCGATCGAGCATTTCTACGACGACGTCGTCCAGTTCTGGACCCAGACCAAGACCAACTACACACCGACCCTGATCGTCACTTATGGCGGCCTCGCCGGCGATCCCTACTGGCGCCAGCATATGGACGTGTGGCGGCATCCGCTGCTCAGCCGCCACGCCCCGCCGGCCGTGCTCGCCGCGCAGAACGTGCGCCGGACGATGGCGCCCGAGGAGGATTATGTCGACGCCGCCAGCGCGCGCGAGGCGAAGAAGCTGGCCGACCGCGGAGTCCAGGTGTCGATCGGCGCCCACGGCCAGCAGGCCGGGCTCGGCGCGCACTGGGAGATGTGGAGCTTCGTGCGCGGCGGCTGGTCGCCGATCGAGGCGCTCCGCGCGGCGACGATCATGCCGGCGACCTCGCTCGGCTACCAGAGGGACGTCGGCTCGCTCGAGGTCGGCAAGCTCGCCGACCTCGTCGTCCTCGACGCCGACCCGACCATCGACATCCGCAACACGGACAAGGTGCGCGACGTGATGCTCGGCGGCCGACTCTACGACAGCGCGACCCTGAACGAGGTCGAGACGGGGACGCGCAAGCGCCAGCCCTATTGGTGGGAGCAGCCCGGCGCCGCCGCCTGGTCCGGCGCCACCACCGCCGCCGACACCAGCGTCACCGACGGCGATTGATCCAAATCAGTCGCCGGGCGTTGGGCGGCGATGGTGTGGAGGGTCGCGGAGTTCGTCATCGGGATCGTCGTCGCGGCGATGACCCTGCGCGACGTGTTCGACACGGTGATCGTGCCGGGCGGCAGCCATGCGAGCCTGCATATCGCGCGGCGGCTCGTCTTCCTGCTGCTGCCGGTGTGGAAACGGATGCGGGGGCGGCAGCGCGGGCTTTCGACGATGTTCGCGCCGCTCGTCCTGGTCATCTCGTTCGCCTTGTGGATGGCGCTGCTCGCGCTCGCCTTCGGGCTGCTCGCCTACGCCTTGCGGGACGATTTCCGGCCGCCCCTCGCCGGCTTCGGCGACGCCGTCTACGCCGTCGGAAGCGCTTTGGTGACGGTCGGCCAGGGCCATGGCGGGGTCATCCGGGCGGCCCGCTGGGTGGTGCTCGCCGCCGGCTTCTGCGGCCTCGCGGTGATGACCATGGCGGTCACCTATCTGCTCGAGGTGCAGAGCAGCATAGCGCGCCGCGATTCCGGGATCCTCAAGCTGCGCACCTCGGCCGGCGACCCGCCGACGGCGATTGCCCTGCTCGAGAAATATCAGGCGATCGGCGCCCGCGACGAGCTGCCCCGGGTGCTTCGCGACGGGCGCGACTGGTGCGCGACCGTGCGCCAGAGCCATACGTCGCACCCGTCGCTCGTCTATTTCCGGACGATCGGGACGGGCTCGGGCTGGCCCGCTGCGCTCGGCGCCCTGCTCGACCTCGCCCTGATCGTCGAGCGCCGGCTCGACGCGCCGGAGCTTGCCGGCCTCGCCATCCTGCTGCGCGAGGACGGGCGCCGCATGGCGGAGGATCTGGGGCGGCTCGTCGACCTCGAAGAGGAGCCGGAGGCGCCGGACTCGGCGGGCGCCGGCGAGATGGACCGCCGTCTCGCCGCCGCCGGCTATTCGCGTCAGGCGGGGTTCGACGCCGACGCCTTCGCGGCCGAGCGCGAGGGGCACGCCGCCTGGATACGCGCGCTCGGCCACCACCTCGGACGCCATCCCGGCGGGCTGCTGCCCGTTTCCGTTGACCCTGCGCCTGACGGTTGATCCGCGTTAAAACCGGATCGATTTGCATTTGGCCATGGCACTCGGCGCAAGGGCCTTGCGTTTCGGGATCGTTACGGATTGAGCCGCGTTAAAAAGTGCCCGGCGTAACGTGGAGCGACGAGTGGAACGGACGGAAAAGGCGAATTTCGGCATAGCGGGATTGGATGAGGTGACGGCCGGCGGACTGACCCGCGGACGGCTGTTCCTGCTCGAGGGCAGCCCGGGCACCGGCAAGACGACGATCGCGACCCAGTTCCTGATGGCGGGCGCGGCGGTGGGCGAGAGCTCGCTCTACATCACCCTCTCCGAGACCGAGGACGAGCTTCGCGCCGGCGCCGCCTCGCACGGCTGGTCGCTCGACGGCATCGACCTGTTCGAGCTGGTCCCGCCCGAGAGCCTGCTCGACGACGAGCAGCAGCAGAGCCTGCTCTATTCCGCCGACCTCGAGCTCGGCGAGACGACCAAGCGCATCTTCGAGGCGTTCGAGAAGACCAGGCCCGAGCGGGTCGTGCTCGACAGCCTGTCGGAGATCCGGCTCCTCGCCCAGTCGTCGCTGCGCTACCGGCGGCAGATCCTCGCCCTGAAGCATTATTTCGCCCGCTCGGGCGCCACCGTGCTGATGCTCGACGACCTCTCCGCGGAGGCCAACGACCGAACCATGCACAGCGTCGCCCACGGAGTCATCCGGCTGGAGGAGCTGTCGCCCGAATACGGTTCCGAGCGGCGGCGGATGCGGGTCATCAAATATCGCGGCCAGCGCTACCGGGGCGGCCTCCACGATTTCGTCATCGACACCGGCGGAATCCGGGTCTTCCCGCGCCTGATCTCCGCCGAGCACCGGATCCCGTTCAAGCGCGACGTGCTCGCGACCAAGTCGTCCGAGCTCAACGCCCTGCTCGGCGGCGGCATCGAGCGCGGGTCCAGCACCCTGATCCTGGGGCCGGCCGGCACCGGCAAGTCGCTGTTCGCCTTGGGCTTCGTCTCCGACGCGGTCCGGCGCGGCGAGAAAGCGGCGATGTTCGTCTTCGACGAGGAGCTCGGCCTGCTGTTCGAGCGCGCCAAGGGGCTCGGCATCGACATCGAGGCGATGGTCAGGGCCGACCAGCTGATCATCGAGCAGGTCGACGCCGCCGAGCTCACTCCGGGCGAGCTCTCCGAGCGGGTGCGCGAATGCGTCGAGGAGAATGAGGCGCGCACCGTCGTCATCGACAGTTTGAACGGCTATCAGGCGGCGATGCCGGGCGAGCACGCTCTGATCCTGCACATGCACGAGCTGCTGCAGTATCTGAACCGGCGCGGCGCCTCGACCTTCCTCACGGTCGCCCAGCACGGCCTGGTCGGCGACATGAGGTCGCCGGTCGACGTCACCTACCTCGCCGACACGGTCATCCTGCTGCGCTATTTCGAGGCGCGCGGCCGGGTGCGCCGCGCCATCTCGGTGATCAAGAAGCGGACCAGCGCCCACGAGGACACGATCCGCGAATATCGCATCAGCCGCGACGGGATCACGCTCGGCGCGCCGCTGACCGGGTTCCAGGGCGTGCTTCGCGGCGTTCCGGAGCTGATCGGCGAAGACACGCAATTGCTCGGGGCGCCGAGCGCGTGATCCCGCATCTCTCGGAACGCGCATTGGTGCTGGCGCCGCAGGGGCGCGACTCGGCCGTCGCCTGCCAGATGCTGCGCGAGGCGGGGATTCGCAGCCATATCTGCCTTGGCATCGGCGACCTCGTGGCGGAGCTCCGCGCGGGGGCCGGTTTTGCCCTCGTCACCGAGGAAGCGCTGCTAGACGCCGACACGACCGCGCTTGCCGAGTGGATAAGGAGCCAGGCGGAATGGTCCGATTTCCCGTTCGTGCTGATCACCCACCGCGGCGGCGGGCTCGAGCGCAATCCGGCGGCGGGCCGCTATCTCGGCACGCTCGGCAACGTCACCTTCCTCGAGCGGCCCTTCCATCCGACCACCCTGGTCAGCCTCGCCAAGGCGGCGTTGAGGGGCCGCGGACGGCAATATGAGGCGCGGGCGCGGCTCGAGGAGCTGCACGCCCTCGCCGCCGACCTCGAGCTCAGGGTCGAGGAGCGCACCCGCGAGCATGAGGAGGCGGTGGCCCAGCTCCACGAGGCCCAGAAGCTCGAGACTCTCGGCCAGCTCACCGGCGGAGTCGCCCACGATTTCAACAACCTCTTGACCCCGATCACCGGCGCGCTCGACCTCCTCCAGCGCAAATATGCCGCCGGCGATGCCCGCTCGGCCCGGCTCATCGGCAACGCCATGCTCGCGGCGGACCGCGCCAAGACTTTGGTCCAGCGCCTGCTCGGCTTCGCCCGCCGCCAGACGCTGCAGACCCAGGCGGTGGACCTCGGGCGGCTTCTGGCCGGGATGCGCGACCTGATCGCCAGCTCGATCGGTCCGACCATCGAGCTGCGCATCCGCCATGCGCCGGATCTCCCCGCCGCGCTCGCCGACCCCAACCAGCTCGAGCTCGCCATCCTCAACCTCTGCGTCAACGCCCGCGACGCGATGCCCGAGGGCGGGCCGCTCACCATCGTCGCCGATGAAGTGGCGGTGGGTCCCCGTTCCCCGCTACGGCTCAGCCCCGGCCTCTACGTCCATCTCTCGGTGATCGACGCCGGCTGCGGCATGGACTCCGAGACTCTCGCGCGCGCCGTCGAGCCGTTCTACTCGACCAAGGAGACCGGTCGCGGGACCGGGCTCGGCCTCTCGATGGTGCACGGCCTCGCCGCTCAGCTCGGTGGCGGCTTCCTGCTGTCGAGCGCGCCGGGGGAGGGTACCCGCGCCGATCTTTACCTGCCGGTCGCCGGCGCGCAGGCGCAGCCCCTCGATGCGCGGGCAAGCCCGGGGGTGGCGGCAAGCGGCCGCCCGCTGACCATCCTGCTGGTCGACGACGAGGACATCGTGCGCATCGGCACCGCCGAGATGATCCGCGACCTCGGTCACAACGTGGTCGAGGCCCGTGGCGGCGCCGAGGCGCTTGATCTGCTGGCGGGGGGAGTGACGCCCGACATCGTCGTCACCGACTACAAGATGCCGCGGATGGACGGCGCCGAGCTGTCCCGGCGGCTCGAGGCGGAGCATCCGTCGCTGCCGGTCCTGATCATCACCGGCTACACCGGTACGACCGACGACGTGCTCCACCTGCCGCGTCTCGCCAAGCCGTTCGGCCGGGCGGAGATCGGCGCCGCGCTCAACGCCCTGGTCGGTCCCGACGACAAGGTCGTCCGCCTGCCGCGAAGCCAGTCGGCGCCGCGGTGACGCTTTCCTGTGGATAGAGCGGGCTTCGGCCTTGTGACCTCGGAAGCACTGCTCTAGGTTCGCCCTTCGTTCCGAAGGGGAAGGGTGATGAGCCCGCTGCTGTTGATCGTGGTCGTTGTCGCCCTGCTCGGTGGGGCGGGGCTCGGCTGGTACCTAGGCAACCGTTCGGCTGCGGCGTTCCGGGCCGAGCGCGACCAGAGGCTCGACGATTTCCGCCGCGCCATCGCGGATCTCGCCGCCGCCGAGGAGCGGGCCAAGCAGGTTCCCGAGCTTTCGGCCAGGCTCGACGAGATGCGCTCGCAATGCGCCGCCGCCCAGCAGGAATGCGCGCGCCTCTCGGCGGGTCAAGACGAGCGCGAGAAAGCGTTCGAGGCGCGATTGAAGGAGCTGACCGAGGCCCGCGCGGCGCTCTCGGCGCAGTTCAGCGAGATCGGCGCGAAGCTGCTCGGCGACGCGCAGAAGCAGTTCCTCGAGCGCGCCGACGCCCGCTTCGGCCAGGCCAACGAGAAGACCGAGGCGCAATTGAAGCAGCTCCTCCAGCCGGTCGAGGCGACTTTGAAGCGCTACGAGGAGGGCCTCTCCAAGGTCGAGAAGGAGCGGGTCGATTCCTATGCCGGCCTGCGCGAGGCGGTCGAGCTGGTCCGCGCGGGCCAGAGCCAGGTCCGCGACGAGACCGCGCGGCTGGTCAGCGCGCTCCGCCACAGCCCCAAGTCGCGCGGCCGCTGGGGCGAGCAGAGCCTCAAGAACGTCCTCGAGCAGGCGGGGCTAAGCCCATACGCCGATTTCCAGACCGAAGTGTCCGTGGACACCGGCGACGGCCGGCTGCGCCCCGACGTGATCGTCCGCCTGCCGGGCGGCCGCAAGCTGATCATCGACGCCAAATGCTCGCTGAACGCCTTTCTCGACGCTTCGGACGAGGTCGACGAGACGGTCAAGACGGCCCACCTCAAGGCCCACGCCCAGTCGATCCGCAACCACGCCCAGCAGCTCGGCGGCAAGAATTACTGGGATCAGTTCGGCGGGGCGGCCGACTATGTGGTCATGTACATTCCGGGGGAGCATTTCCTGACCGCCGCGCTCGAGCAGGACGACCGGCTTTGGGAATGGGCGTTCGAGCGCCGGGTGCTGCTGGCGACTCCGACCAACCTGGTCGCCATCGCCCGCACCGTCGCCAGCGTCTGGCGCCAGGAAAAGCTCGCCGAGGAAGCCGCCGAGATCGCCCGTCTCGGCAAGGAGCTGCACGCGCGGCTGGCAACCATGGGCGCCCACGTCGCGCGCCTCGGCCGCAACCTCGACCTCGCCACCGGCGCCTACAACGCCTTCGTCGGCAGCCTGGAGAGCCAGGTGATGACCCAGGCCAAGCGCTTCGAGACGCTCGAGGTCTCCTCCGGTTCAAAGGAGATCGAGCCGCTGCCGGTCATCGACACGGTCCCGCGCGCTCTCGCCAAGCTTGCCGGCGACGAAACCGCGGAAGCGGCCGAATAGTCACCCGGGCGCCGCCTCGCAGGGCGTGAGCGTCCGGGGGCTGAACAGATGCGCCTTGTCCGGCGTCTGAAGGCGGATGGTGCCGTTCTTGCCGGTGAGGGTGAGGTGGTTGCGGTCGGCAAAGGCGATCGCGACCGGCTCGGCGAGGATCTGCCAGAAGCGCGCGGCGCACCGCGCGGCGACGGGATTGCAGCCACCCTCGGTCCCGCCGGCGACCGTCAGCGTCAACTTGCCCCCCGCCTGGCGATAGCCGCCGTCCACCCGGTGGCAGCCGTCATAAGCGAGGAAATGGTCGACGACGAAGTCGATGCCGTAATTGGCGCCGCCGACCTTGCCGCCGGCGATCTCGACGATCTCCCAGCTGGTGCCGAACAGGTCCTCCGGCGTCAGCCTCGTGCCGCCGCAACCCGTATAGTCGCTGCGCCCGAGGCTGACGGTCACGAAATCGGGATAGCGGTCGAGCCCTTTCGCGGCCTGACAACCCAGGGGCAGCGATTGTACGGTCAGTCCTCCGCCCTTCCACGTCCAGCCTTCGTCACCGAGGACCGGCTTGCCCTCCGCCGCAGAGACCGGCGGCCTTCCCTTCGCTTCGAAGACCATTCGGCCGTCGGCAATATCGAGCGTCCACTCGGAATCGATGCCGAAGACGTGCCAGGGCAGCGCCGGCGGAGTGGGGGGCGGCGCCGCGGCTCCCTGCGCCAGCGCCATCAGCAAGATCATGAGCGGCATCGGCATTCCTCCCCCGGCACCAGCCTGCCTTGCGCGGCCGACACGGGTCAACTCACCTGCCGTGTCTTCGCGAGGAGCGACTTCACTCCGATTCGGATTTATTTCCAGAGAGGTAGCGGCTGGACTTGACCGGCGAGGAGACGATTATTGACGCTCCGTGTCGCTGAGGCGGCGGCGCGAGTCCTAACCGTGGAGACAAGTCATGGGGAAGCGTACGAAGCTGTTCTGTTCGCTCGCCGTCGCGAGCGTGTTCGTCAGCCTCAGCCCGGCCAGCGCCCAAAGCACCAATATTGCTTATCACACCACCTTCTACAGCGACGCCACCCACACGACCGAGGTCGGAGCATTGTGGTGGACCGGCTGCGACCGGTGGAATAATCCCACCTATCGGCTGTATGGCACCAACACCAATTACAACGAAGAAGAGGAGGCCGGCTATTGCGTCGACGGCGAGCCGCAGCCTTTGTAACGGCTGAAGCGGCGCAGTGAATCCGCCGAGCCGCTGCCGGCGCGGCGGGTTGGCTCCAATTCGGTTTTTTTTCAGGCAATTCGTCGCTGGACTTGAGTCGGCGGAACGCGGCTATTGGCGTTCGCGTCGCTCAGCGGCGGCGCGAGCACTTACCGTGGAGAAAAAGTCATGGGGAAGCGTACCAAGCTATTCTGTTCGATCGCGGTCGCGAGCGTGTTCGTCAGCCTCAGCCCGGCCAGCGCGCAAAGCTCGACTCCGGCCTATCATACCACCTTGTACAGCGACGCCGCGCACACGACGCCGGTGGGAGACATATGGTGGGTCGGCTGCGACCGGTGGAATAACCCCAATTATCGGCTGGAGGGCACCTACACCTATTACACAGAGGACGAGCTCGTCGGTTATTGCGTCGACGGCCAGATGGAGTGGATCTTCTAGCTCAGCTTCCGGCGGCGGGCGGCTTCACATGTCCCGCTGGGGCATTCGCTCGCCGCCGCAGCCTTTCACGGTCTTGCCGTCCGCGGTCACCAGGACGCGGTGCGCGTAGCCGTGGCCGCTCATCGCGTCGTTGCAGGGACTGTAAGTGAGGTCGACGGTCAGCCGCCCGGCATAATAGCGCCGGCCGTTGATCGAGGGACGCGGATCGGGACGAGCAACGCTGATCTTCGTCTCGCCATAGTCGCCGACATAATCGATCCGGCCGTCATGGATGGAAAGGCGCCAGCCCGGCTCGTTGCCGAGCGCCTCGTAATGCTCGCGGGCCGGATCGGCGACCCGCGGAGTGGAGGCGCAGGCGGCGAGGGGGAGGAGAAGCGCGAGAGTCAGCTGCGATTGCGCCATTGGTTGATCACCTCATAGGCCATCACCGCCGTCGCCACCGCCGCGTTGAGGCTGTCCGCCTTGCCGAGCATCGGAATCCTGACGAGCAGGTCGCACTCCGATTCATAGTCGCCGGGCAGGCCCTGCGCCTCGTTGCCGACGAGGATGAACGTGGGCGGCCGGTAGCGCGGCGTCTGATAGTCGAGCTCGGCCTGGAGGCTGGTGCCGACCAGCTGCCCGGTCCCCGCGCGAAGCCAGGCGAGGAACTCGGCCCAGCCGGCCTGGGCGAGCCGCTGCGTGAACAGGGCCCCCATCGTCGCCCGCACCGCCTCGACCGAAAAGGGGTCGACGCAGTCGTCGACCAGGATCACGCCGCCGGCGCCGACAGCGTCTCCGGTCCTGAGGATAGTGCCGAGATTGCCCGGGTCGCGCAGCGCCTGGGCGACGATCCAGAGCGGCGCCGCGCCGCGGTCGATCCGGTCGAGCGACATGTCGAAGGTCTCGTAGACTCCGAGCACCGCCTGCGGATTGTCCTTGCCGGAAAGCTTGTGGAGGATGTCCGCATTGGTCTCGATCGCCTCGCCGCCGGCGGCCTCGACCGGGCCGATCAGCGCGTCGAGCAAGGGGTGCCGGGCGCCCGCCGCGAAGAACAGGATTCGCGGCAGCCGCCCCGCCTCGCGCGCCTCGGTGAGGATGCGCAGCCCCTCGGCCATGAACAGGCCGCTCTCCCGCCGGTGCTTCTTGTCGCGAAGCGCGCGGACCTGCTTGACGAGCGGGTTGGAGAAAGCGGTGATGACCCGCGGCAACCCTCATTCCTCCCCGAACTTGTCCTCGACCAGCCGGGCGAGGGCGGCGACCGCCTCCTCCGCCCCCTCGCCCTCGGCGCGGATGACGACCGAATCGCCCATCGCCGCGCCGAGCATCATCAGCCCCATGATCGAGGTGCCGGTGACCTTGGAGCCGTCTTTCTCTACCTCGACCGTTGCGGAGAGGCCGGCGGCGAGGGTTACGAATCGCGCGCTGGCGCGGGCGTGAAGTCCGCGCTGGTTGGCGAGCGTGACAATGCGCTCGGCGGTGCTCAGACGGTCTCTCCGAGGATTTCGGAGGCGACGTTGATATATTTGCGGCCGGCCTCGCGTGCGGCCGCGACCGCGGCCCTGACGTCCATCGTCTTTCTCGCCCCCTCGAGCCGGATCAGCATCGGCAGATTGACTCCGGCGATCACCTCGATCTTCTCGGATTTCATCAGCGAGATGGCGAGGTTCGACGGCGTGCCGCCGAACAGGTCGGTGAGGATGATGACTCCGTCGCCCTCGTCCGCCTTGGCGATGGCTTCGCCGATGTCGCGGCGGCGTCCCTCCATGTCGTCGTCCGGACCGATGCAGATCGCCTCGATCCGCTCCTGCGGGCCGACGACATGCTCCATCGCCGTTACGAACTCGGCCGCAAGACGGCCGTGGGTAACCAGCACCAGTCCGATCATTCGAGCATCCTATGGGTCCAGACCCTGGTCCTGCGATCCGCCGGAGCGGCCGCCCTCGCTTGCGGCGCGGGCGCGCGAGGCGAGGTCACGATGTTCCAGAGTGGGCGAAAATCCCGCCTCGCGCAACCGCGCAGCGACCCGTGCGGCGACGTGCACCGAGCGATGGCGGCCGCCCGTGCAGCCGAACGCGACGGTCACATAGGATTTCCCTTCGGCCCGGTAGCGGGGCAGGAGATCGAGCAGCAGCGCCTCCATCCGCTCGACCGCCGCATAGCCTTGGTCCTCCGCCACATAGGCGGCGACCCGATCGTCCTCGCCGGTGCGATCGCGCAGGCTATCCTCCCAATACGGGTTGCGAAGGAATCGCATGTCGAAGACGATGTCGGCGTTGCGCGGCAGGCCGCGGGCGAATCCGAACGACATGACGGTGAGGGTGGGCGCATCGGCCGGGCTGCCGAACCGGTCGCGCAATTGCTGCTGGAGGGCGTTCGGTGTCGTGTCGGTCGTGTCGACGACATGATCGGCCCACCGCCTCAGCGGCGCCATCAGCTCCCGTTCCGCGGCGATGCCGTCGGTCGCCGGCCGATCGGGCGCGAGCGGGTGGCGCCGCCGGGTTTCCGAATAGCGGCGCAGCAGCTCCGAGCCGGCGCAGTCGAAGAACAGGGTCTCGACCGGGAAATCGCGATCGTCGGCGAGCGCCTTGATCTGGTCCACGATCCGCCTTGCGTCGAAATCGCGGGTGCGGCTGTCGATCCCGATCGCCAGCGGCCGCCGACGGCGGGGGCCGCCCTTCCCGGGGGGCGTCGAGAGAAGATGCTCGAGCAGAGACAGCGGCAGGTTGTCGACCACTTCCCACCCCAGATCCTCGAGCGTTCTCAGCGCCGTCGACTTGCCCGCGCCGGAGAGGCCGGTGACGAGCAGGATGCGCTTGGGAGGAGAGGCGGATTTCATGGCAAGGGCAGGCCGAAGAGGAGGAGCGCGCGCTCTAGCTTGAGCGGCGCCGAGGGCTCAAGCGCGGCGAGGGCGATCGTCGGCACGTCCCGTCCCGCAATGCGTCGGGTGGCCGCTTCGGGCAGGCGCTCGGGCGGTGAATCGAGGTCGGCGAACAGACAGACGGGAGCTTCCATCGCCGCCTCGACTTCGACCAGGCCGACGCCGCGTATCTCCATACGGCCGGCGATGCTGGCCGGAGCCCGGGCGACCAGCCGCCCGTCGACGAGGTGCATATCGGTGTAATCGTCGCTGACCAACCGGGCGCCCCGGTCGATCAGGCGAAGGGCCAGGTCCGACTTGCCGCTTCCCGAGCGGCCGCCGAGCAGGACTCCGCGTCCACCGATGGCGATGCAGGTCGCATGCACGGTCTCGCTCACGGCTTGGCCTGCGCGAAGCGGAGCACGAAGCGCGCGCCCGGGCGGGCGTCGTGTCGGTCCTCGACCGAGATCGTGCCGTCATGGCCCTCGACCGTCGCCTTGGCGATGGCGAGCCCGAGCCCGGAATGGCGTCCGAAATCCTCTCCCTCGGGACGAAGGCTGTGGAAGCGGCGGAATATTTCCTGCCGCGCCTCGGGCGGAACGCCCGGTCCCTCGTCCTCGACGGTGACGATGACCATGCCCGCGACGTGGCTGGCGCCGATCTCGACGAGCCCGCCCGTCGGCGAGAAGGAGATGGCGTTGTCGACCAGATTGTCGAGCGCTCGGGCAAGCCGCGCCTCTTCGCCCAGCACCGCGGTGGTGCCGATCCTCGGCCTTGCGAACGCGATGCGCACGTCGCGCTCCGCCGCCCGGCGTTCCCAGGGCTCGAGCAGGGACTCGATCAGCGCGCCGAGATCCACTTCCTCGAACCGCGCCCGCGACAGCTCGGCGTCGAGGCGCGACACCTCGGCGATGTCGACGATCAGCCGGTCGAGCCGCACCACGTCGTGGCGGACCACGTCGAGCAGCCGGCGGCGCAGCGAAGTATCCGTCACCGTCTCGAGGCTGTCGACCGCGGAGCGGAGGGACGCGAGGGGGTTCTTGAGCTCGTGGGTGACGTCGGCGGCGAAGGCTTCCGTGCCGTCGATCCGTTGCCTCAGCGAAAGGGTCATGTCGTGCAGCGCTCGGGCGAGCAGCCCGATCTCGTCGCGGCGGGTCGGGAGCTGCGGAACCGAGACTTCGCGGGCGCGGCCCTGGCGGACGAGCTGCGCCGCCCGCGCCAGCCGCCTCAGCGGCAAAGCGATGGTCCGGGCCAGGAACAGCGACAGGAACATCGAGACGGCGATCGCGGCGAGCAGGATGATCGCGAGGGTGCCGCGCTCCTCCCGAACGGCGCGGCGCACCTGACGGGCGTTGCGAGTCATCAGCAGCACCTTATCCCCGTCGGGAATCGGCACGGCGGCGGACACGAACGGCGTGCCTTCCGGCGCGCGCCGAAGCCGGGTCTGCCATTGCTGACCCTTCAGAGCGGCCTCCGCCTCCGGCCAGTCCGAGAGGCGCGGGCTCTCAGGTACGGCAAGCAGTGGCGGCTTGGTACCGCCGACCACCGCGTTCAGCCAATTGTCGATTTTGCGCGAGACGTGCTTCTCCCAATCCTCCTGTTTTGGATCGCGGACGTCATAGGTCGGCGGTGCGCCGGCCCAGCTGTCGATCAGCACGCGTCCGTCTTTCGCGAACAAGCGGATTCGGGTTCGGCTGTGGGCGCCGAGCTTCCGTAGCAGATCCGCCTGCTCGCCGGGCTCGGCCAGCGCCAGCGAATCGGCGGCGAGCAGGGCCTGGGTGCGCGTGTTCACCACCGCCTGCTCGGTCAGTCGCCGGCGATAGCCGTCGAGGTAGAACAGGCTGCCGGCGAGGAGGGCGACGGCGAGGATGTTGATCGCCAGGATGCGCTGGAGGAGGGTCCATCGCCCCGTCCATCGCGTCCGCAGCTTTGGGTCTTCAATCCTCTCCAAAACGGTACCCCACGCCGTAGAGCGTCTCTATCGCCTTGAAACCGGGATCCGCCTCGCGGAACTTGCGGCGCAGGCGCTTGATGTGGCTGTCGATCGTGCGGTCGTCGACATAGATGTCGTCCTGATAGGCGACGTCCATCAGCTGGTTGCGGGTCTTGACCACCCCCGGGCGCTGCGCCAGCGCCTCCAGGATCAGGAACTCGGTGACGGTCAGGGTGACCTCCCGCCCGTCCCACGTCACGCGGTGCCGCGCCGGATCCATTGCCAGCTGCCCCCTTTCCAGCCGCGACGGCTCGGAATCCGGCAGGGTTTCTTCAGGCCGCGCGCGCAGCTCCGCGCGCCGCAGGATAGCTCGGATGCGGGCGATCAGGAGTCTTTGCGAGAAGGGCTTGGTCACGTAATCGTCGGCGCCGAGCGCGAGGCCGAGGGCTTCGTCCAGTTCCTCGTCCTTGGAGGTGAGGAAGATCACGGGGACGTCGCTCTTCTCGCGGAGGCGGCGGAGCAATTCCATGCCGTCCATGCGCGGCATCTTGACGTCGAGCACGGCGAGGTCCGGCCGGTTCTCGACCATCGCCCGAAGCGCCGTCTCCCCGTCCGAATAGACCCGCGTCGCGAACCCCTCGGCCTGAAGCGCGATCGACACCGAGGTCAGGATGTTGCGGTCGTCGTCGACCAGAGCGATGGTAGCCGCCGCCATCCGGCGCTTCTAGTGGAGCCGAAATGGCAGCGCTAGGGTCGCCCGCGCCGGACAGAGACGGGCCTGTGGCCGGCCTCGTTACTTCGGATCGGACGGAGAGCCCGGTGCGGGCTCGATCAGCTCGATCCTGATCGGCCGGTCCATGACGATCTCCGAGTCCGAGAAGCCATCGCCATAGGGTCCCTTGAACATCGTCTTTCGTCCGATGAAGTCGACCCTGTACAGCTCGCCGCGGCCGTCCGTTCCCGGCGTCCCGCTCAGCCAGATCTTCTCGCCGGGCGAGTCGCCCGAGCATGAAGTCGCCGGCTCGGGGCAGAAGCGCGATCCCTCCATCGGATGGCGCCAGAGCCCGCGAAAACGCCGCTGCGGCGACATCTTCACGCAAATGTCGGTCGGCTGCCGGACGATCACGGTGACGCCGTTGTGGATTTCCTCATAGGCGCAGGGAAGCGGGCGGCCGGAAACGCCTTTCCCGGTCTCGGCGATCTGCCGGTCGATGGGGTCGCGATAGGCTTCAAGCGGCAGCCTGTCGGCCGGACCCGCCGCAGCAATCGCCGCCCAGCCGGCAGTCATCATGGCGAGCGCGGCGTATCTCATGCAATCAGTGTCACCCGAAAACCCAATCGATTCAACGGCGATTTTGACGAGCGCCCGGGATCAGCGCCGGTCGGGAATGGTGGGGATGACCCGCTCGTTCGCCGGGATGTTCTGTCTCGCCCGGCGAATGTCCGCAACCGGCCGCCGGTACCTCCTTCCCATCCGGTGAAGCGGCGTCGCCCGATCCGGGAGACGGCCGCATCAGGCCGGCTGACGCATCCCGCCCGGTGGCCCGAAGCGGGCGGCGAGCCAAGCCCGCCACTGCCGGTCGAGCTCGGCGATGCTGTCGGCGAGGCCCTTTGCCCTGCCGTTCGCGGCCAGCCACTGCTCCATCGTCTTGCCCTGGCCGAAAGCCTCGCCGATCGAAGCGAAGATCGCCGGATCGCCGCTCCGGTCGACCAGGAAATCGGCAAAGACTCGGCCCTGGAGATAGAAAATTGCGGCGTCGCGGCCGCCGAGCGAGACCGCTTCGGGTCCTCTAAGCACGATGGGCTGGCCGTTGACGGGGCGGCCGAGCCCGCCCTGCGCGATCCTTTCCTGCAGCGCCTTGCCCGGATGGACGCGGTGAAGGAAGGTCGGCAGGTCGATCAGATCCGCGACCGGATAATCGGCGAGGCGGCTCGTCGAGCGGCCCTGATAGACGGCCTGGAACTGCAGGCGCCGGTTCTCGGCGAGGTCGCCGCCTTCCATCAATATGGCCGACACCTCGTCCATCCAATCCGGGCCGGGGCCGCCATAATGACTCTGTCCGTCGGCGTGGACGCCGGGCCAATAGGCCTCGATGTACCAGAGGTGGCCGGTCTCGTGCGGAAGGGCACCGGATTCGAGATTGTTCATCCCGCCCCGCGACAACTGCGGCGAGAATTTGGCGAGTGCCTGTGCCACGGCCGCCTCGGTCTGCCCGGCGGTGAGGCCCTGCGCCCGAGCGCCGGCCTCGACCGCGCGGCGGACCGATTCGAGGCCGCCTTGAGCGAAGGCCTGGTTGGAGAGCCAGGGCAGCACGCGCGTGAAGCCCGCCTTGCTCAGCGCCTGCTCGCGCCCCTCCACCGGCGTTCCGGCTTCGCGCTCGACCACCGCGTAAGGCGCCGGATCGCGCGCGAAATAGCGTTTGAACCGCCCCTCTCCCTCACCGACGAGGCGCGCCAGCTCCTGCGCCCGCTCCCGAGTCGGAGCGAGAGCGACGCCAAAGCCCGATTCGGCGCAGGCGAGGCCCTGAGCGGCGGGTTCGGCCCGCGCGCACAAGTGGCTCTCCTGGCTCGCGTCGCCGGCTCCCGCCAGCAGGGTCGCGGCCATCGCTATCCCGATCCTGCGCATGATCTTCATCCTCCCACTGACCGGCCCCTGCCTAGGGCGCGGCGATGTCCCGACTTTGTCCGCCGGACGAAAGTGGGACATACGGCGGATACAAAGGGGCCCCAGAGGGAGAAGGATGGCGCCACCCCGGCTGATCGTCGTCGACGACGATTCGAGCATAAGACAGGCTTTAGCCGATTATCTCGGCCGCCACGGCTTCGACGTTCGCGCCGTGGGAGGTGGAGCGGCCCTGGACGACGCGCTGGGGGAGGCTGGGGCGGACCTCATCATCCTCGACTTGATGATGCCGGGGGAGGACGGCCTCTCCATCTGCCGGCGACTGCAGGGAAAGGGCATTCCGATCCTCATGCTGAGCGCGATGGGCGGGACTCCCGACCGGATCGTCGGTCTCGAGATCGGCGCCGCCGATTACCTCTCCAAGCCGTTCGAGCCGCGCGAGCTGCTGGCCCGCGTCCGGGCCGTGCTTCGGACGGCACGGGCGGCGGCGGACGGGTCGTCTTCGCCTCCCGACGAGCTTTTCTTCGACGGCTGGCGGCTGAACCGGGCGGAGCGGACCGTGCACGATCCGGCGGGCGAGCGGATGATCCTGACCGGTGGCGAGTTCGCCTTGCTCCAGGCTTTTGCCGAGCGCCCGGGCCGGCTGCTCAGCCGCGACGCGCTGATCGATCTCAGCCGCGGGCCGCGGGCCGAGCCGTTCGACCGTTCGGTGGATCTCGGAGTCAGCCGGCTGCGGCGCAAGCTCGCCGCGCGCGGCGGCGGCCGGCTGATCGAGACGGTGCGCGGCGAAGGCTATCGCTTCATTCCCTCGTCGCGGCCGCGATGAAGGCGGCGCCCACGGCTGCCGGAGGTACTCCGATCGCCTGGCGTATCGGCGCCCTGTTGCTGGCGGCGATCGTCGCCGTGACGGCGATCAGCTTCGGCGCCGCCTTGCTGATCGCTTCGCCCAATCCGCCTCGGATGACCGCGGCCGAGGCGCGAGACGGGCTGCTCGGCACGGATGACGCCCGTGCGGCGGGGCTTCGCCGGACCTCATGGACCTCGCCGCCGCTCCCGCCCTCCGGCGCCTCCGGCGTTCTGCCTGCTAGCGCGATCGCCGATGCCCTCCACCTGCCCGCAGACGCCGTGCGGGTGCGAATGGGGGAGGGCGGCCGCCTCCAGGGCGGACCGATGCTGTCGGTGACGGGGCCTTCGGGAAGCCGGGCCCGGCGCCTGTCCGATCCGAGCGAGGTTTACGGCCTCATCGGCGACCCTCGGCTGAAGGGCCCGCTGCTGGGCGCCGCCCTGCGCATGCCCCTGCTGGCCGCGGCGGTGCGGCGGCCAGACGGGCGGTGGCTGATGGTCGAGCCGGCCGAGTCGCCGCCTTCGGTGTGGCGGCTGCGCCTGCTGGCCGCGCTCGCAGCCAGCGCGTTGCTGCTGGCGCCGCTCGCCTGGCTGGCGGCGCGGCGCCTGACCCGCCCGATCCGCGCGCTTGCCGATTATGCCCGCGGCGCGGAGCTCGACGGCGCGGGAGACGATCCTCCCGCCACCGGCCCGCGCGAGGTGCGCGAGGCGGCTGCCGCGATCGCGGACATGCGCGCCCGCCTCGCCGGCCAGGCGGCCGAGCGTTCGCGCATGCTGGCCGCGGTGGCGCACGATCTGCGCACGCCGCTGACCGGGCTGCGCCTTCGCGCCGAGACGGCGCCGCCGGAGGAAAGGCGCAGGATGGCGTCCGATATCGCCCGGATGGACAAGATGATCGCGCAGGTGCTCGCTTTCGCCTCCGCCGAGCACGGGGAGGAGGCGTTCGAGAGGGTCGACCTCGCCGCGCTGATGGCGCAGGCGGCGGAGGAGGCACAGGGCCACGGCCGCCCGGTTCGCTTCATTCCGCATCCCGCCCTCCCGGCGGCGGCGGCACCGACGAGCCTTCACCGGGCGCTCGCCAACCTGATCGACAATGCGGTCCGCTACGGCCGCGAAGCCGAGCTGTCGCTGGCGCGGCAGGAGGGCTGGGCCATCCTCCGGGTCTCCGACCGGGGCCCGGGGCTTCCCGAAGAATTGCTCGAGCGCGTCCAACTGCCTTTCTTCCGGGCCGAAGGTTCGCGCAACGAGGAGACGGGCGGCGTCGGCCTCGGCCTGGCCATCGCACGCGCCGTCGCCGAGCGCCACGAGGGCAAGCTGGTGCTGCGGAACGGCGCGGGGCGAGGGCTGGTGGCGGAGCTCAGCTTTCCCCTAACCCTTTGACGCCGGACCGCCGATCGGATAGGCGCAGCGCCGCACCCCGTGGGGCGGTTTCGCCGCCGAAATTATCGTATAAATAGGAGAGCTTAAGTGGCCAATCGAGCGCCCTCACACGGCCTTGCCGAGCAGGGGATCGAGACGAGAGCGGAGCTGAGCTGGAATCTCGGCACGCCGCAGCTGGTCGAGGAAGCCGTCCGCCGCGGCGAGGGCCTGCTCGCCAAGGACGGCCCCCTCGTCGTGCGCACCGGCCGGCACACCGGCCGCTCCGCCAACGACAAGTATATCGTCCGCGACGCCGAGACCGAAGGCACCGTCTGGTGGGACAACAACCGGTCGATGACCCCCGACCATTTCGCCGCGCTAAAGGCGGACTTCCTCAAAGCGGTCGGCGAGTCGGACCGGCTGTTCGTCGCCGACCTCCACGGCGGCTCGCAGCCCGAGCACCGAGTGCGGGTCCGCGTGATCAACGAGCTCGCCCGGCACAACCTCTTCATCCGCACCCTGCTCGTCCGCCCCGAGGCCGACGAGCTGGCCGGCTTCGAGCCCGAATTCACCATCATCGACCTGCCGAGCTTCCGCGCCGTGCCCGAGCGCCACGGCTGCCGCTCCGAGACGGTGATCGCGGTCAATCTCACCGAGCGGATGATCCTGATCGGCGGCACGGCCTATGCCGGCGAGATGAAGAAGTCGGTGTTCGGGATTTTGAACTATCTGCTCCCCGCCGAGGGGGTGATGCCGATGCACTGCTCGGCGAACATCGGCCCGGCCGGCGACACCGCGATTTTCTTCGGCCTCTCCGGCACCGGCAAGACGACGCTCAGCGCCGACGCCAGCCGCACCCTGATCGGCGACGACGAGCATGGCTGGTCGGACACCGCCGTGTTCAACTTCGAGGGCGGCTGCTACGCCAAGATGATCCGCCTCTCGGCCGAAGCCGAGCCCGAGATCTTCGCCACGACCAAGCGGTTCGGGACCGTGCTCGAGAACGTCGTCATCGACGATGAGACCCGCGAGCTCGACCTCGACGATTCCACCTTCGCCGAGAATACCCGCGGCGCCTATCCGATCGAGTTCATCTCGAACTGCAGCCGCGACAATATGGGGCCGGTGCCGCGGAACCTGGTCATGCTGACCGCCGACGCATTCGGCGTGCTTCCCCCGATCGCGCGGCTGACGCCCGACCAGGCGATGTACCATTTCCTCTCCGGCTACACCGCCAAGGTCGCCGGCACCGAGATCGGCGTCACCGAGCCCGAGGCCACCTTCTCGACCTGCTTCGGCGCCCCGTTCATGCCGCGCCACCCGAGCGTCTACGGCAACCTTTTGAAGGACCGCATCGCCAAAGGCGGGGTGACCTGCTGGCTGGTCAACACCGGCTGGACCGGCGGCAAATACGGCGTCGGCAGCCGGATGCCGATCAAGGCGACCCGGGCGCTGCTCAACGCGGCGCTCGACGGCTCGCTGAACGATGTCGAGTTCCGCACCGACGAGAATTTCGGCTTCGAGGTCCCGGTCTCCGTGCCGGGTGTCGATCCCGCGATCCTCGACCCGCGCTCGACCTGGACCGACAAGGCCGATTACGACGCCACGGCGGCGAAGCTGGTCAGGCTCTTCACCGACAATTTCGCCAAGTTCGAAGCGCATGTCGACAAGGGCGTGCGCGACGCCGCGCCGCGCTCGCGCGACGGCCAACGACAAACCCAGACCGAGCCTGCCCCGGCTGCCTAAGCGACTCCCCTCCGTGCAAGGGAGGGGATCAAGGGGTGGGTCAGCGGCGGACCGGCTCGATACCGGTGCGCCGCTTTTCGTCCAGCACGCGAGGCTTCGCCTCGCACCCACCCCCAACCCCCTCCCTTGCAGGGAGGGGAGCATGGAGGGGACCCGACATGCACCACCACGACCCCCACGAACCCCGCCTGTTCGCCTCCGACGCCGCGATCCGCAGCGTCGGCGAGCGCATGCTCGCCTGCGCCCTGCCGAAGCCCGAATGGACCCACGAGGCCCATCTCGCCACCACCCTCTGGCTGATCGTCGAGCGCCGGGACATATCGCCCGAGCGCGACCTCCCGCACCTAATCCGCGCCTACAACGAGAGTACCGGCGGCGTGAACAGCGACACCGAGGGCTATCACGAGACGATCACCCAGTGCTTCATCCGGGCGATCCGGCTCTACCTCGGGCGGACCGATCCGGCCCTGCCGCTGGTCGCCAAGGTCAACGGGCTCCTCCGCTCCGCCGAAGGCCGCCGCGACTGGCCCTTATGCTTCTACGACCCCAGGACCCTCTTCTCGGTCGAGGCACGGCGCGGCTGGGTCGAGCCGGATTTGGCGGCTCTGCCGGTGGAACCCTAGGGCCCCGCTAAAGATGGAAACGGGCCACTAGGCCAGCCCGTTGCAGGCTACCTCATCAAAGTGCCTGGTCTTTGGGCTATATCGGACGCGGATGAAGCTGCATCCGCCGTCGAAAATCACCGGAAGCTGGTTTCGTTCGACCCAGTGGCGCCCGGCTGCTCCTCGGCCGAGCGTGTATACCGCCTCGACGGCCCGGCCGTCTTCGCTCCACGCATAATAGCGGTCGTAAGCGGCCAGGGGGTGAGGAGCGCTCCACCGCGCCCCGAAGGCTTTCTCCAGGACGATCGTCCGCTCGATCTCATCCATCAGTCGCGTGGGAGGCCGCTCGGCCGCTTCGGCGAAGGCCGCGAGAAGGAGGGGTCCGGCAAAAAGAAAAATCTTCAACGGGGCCATTTCGCGCCAAGACTGACGCGGCTGGCGGCTGTCCGCAAGGGGTGGACGGCGAAAGTCGGTGACTGTCGCTAAGCCTCGTCTGAGATTTGAGCATTTCCGGGCGAAGCCGGCATCCTCACGGGGAAGGAGGGGGTTCGGCTCTGCGGTTGGCCCGCCGCCGGCGCTCACCCCCGCGGGTAGCGCTCCGCGAATTCGCGGTCGGACATGATCAGGTAGCGGATCGTGTCGATCAGCGCCCAGGGGACCGTCACCATCAGGCCCGCGACGGTGAGGCTGAGTACGAGCATGACGATGCCCGAGCCGGTCCGACCGAGGTAGAAGCGGTGGAGGCCGAGCGGGCCGAAGAAGAAGGCGAGCAGGGCCGCGACGACCTTGTTGCGGTCATTCTCCCTCGCCGGCGATCGCGCCGGGGCCGCGGCCGGCAGTGTGCCCGGGACCGGGAACAGGCTGAGCGCCCGGCTCTCGTGGGTCTCGAAATCGACATACATGCCGACCGCCGGCTCGCCCTTGTGCGCCCAGTCGTCGGGCTTGAACGCGTAGCGGCGGCCGTCGTCGCCGGCGACGATTCCCTCGCCCCTCCTTGTGTCCACGCCAAGCACCTGTCCCCGCATAGGTCCCCGCTTCGATCGAATCCGCGAGGGTCATGTGGTCGGCGCCGGCGGGTTTTGCAATCGCCCGCTTCCCGGCGCGATCGTCGTTGGTTGCCGGCGCTATCCGGCGTAGCGTCGCCCGCGCCTTCACCAGCCGGAGCGATCTCATGGTCTTCGCTATCGTTGCCGCCCTTGCCCTGGCCGCAGGCGCCGAGCCGGAGGAGCCGACCTGCGCCGTCACTCGGGCGACGATTTTCGTCCATCACCTTGCCGAGCTTCCCAAGGAGATACGCGACGACTTAGTCCGGGGGGGAAGAATCGCGGACGCGGGCCAGCCGTTCACGCCTTACGACGTGATCACGGATCCCAGCCTGCCCGGACGGCGCTTCGTGCTCGGTGGCCGGAGCGGCGAGAGCTGGTTCGTGTGGATCGACCATGGCGGCATGTGGCGCCACTATCATGTGCTCGGCTACTCGCCGGTTCGTGGCGACAGGGAGCCGCCGACATTGATGCTGAGCGCCGACTTCATGGGCGAGCCCTGCGAGGCGATCAACGCCTTCTTCCACGGCGTGATGACCAGCGTCATCGAAGACCGGGCCGTCGTCGAGCGCCCCCGCTAGAATCCGCGGGAGGGCTGGACTCATGTGTATTAGTGTAATAATACACTGAGACAGGAGGTACAAATCATGTTCGAGGATCCTGTTGCGAAGAGGACGGCGATCGCGGCGGCGGTCGGCGCGGCGATCGCGGTTCCGGTGCCGTTCGTCGGGCCGTTGTCGGGCGCGGTGATCGGGGCGGCGATAGGGTTTCTGACCGCCAAGAGGTAACCGCCCCCTTTCCGGCGGCGCGGTTGCGGGGCAGGGTGGGGCGATGCGGATGCTCGCGCCTTTCGCCCTACTCGCCGCTGCCTCGCTGCTCGCCGCGGCCTCGCCGCCGCCGCGCACGATCTACCGGCACGCCGCCCTGATCGACGGCACCGGCGCTCCGGTGCGGCGCGACATGGCGGTGGTGGTGGCGGGGGAGCGGATCGCGGCGGTGCTGCCCGACCGGCGCCTCACCCGCGGCCGGCTGGCCGGGGCACGGACGGTCGACCTCACCGGTCGCTTCCTTCTCCCCGGGCTGATCGACAGCCACGTCCATCTCGCCACGCCGCCGGACCGGCTTCGCGCCCTCGCCGTGCTCCGGCGCGACCTCTACGGCGGAGTCACCGCGGTCAGGGACATGGCCGACGATCTTCGCGAGGTGGGCTGGCTGGCCCGGTCGGCGCGCGATTCCGCCATCCCCGCGCCGGACATCTTCTACGCCGCCCTGGTCGCCGGACCCAGCTTCTTCACCGACCCGCGCACCCAGGCGGCGGCGAAGGGCGCGGTGGCCGGGAAGGTGCCCTGGATGCAGGCGGTGGAGCCGGGGGCCGACCTTCGCGCCATCGTCGCCGCGGCCAGGGGCACCGGCGCGACGGCGCTCAAGATCTACGCCAATCTCGATGGGCCGACCGTCGCGGCGCTGGCCAGGGAGGCGCATCGCCAGGGCCTCAAGGTCTGGGCTCACGCCATGGTGTTTCCGGCCACGCCGGCCGAGGTGATCGCCGCCGGCCCGGACAGCGTGTCTCACGTCTGCTACCTCGCCTACCAGGCGATGGAGCGGCGGCCGGACAGCTACCAGCACCGCTTTGCGGTCGATCCGGCCCAGTTCGCGGGCGGCGACAATCCGGCGATGGCGCGGCTGTTCGCGGCGATGCGGCGGCGCGGGACGATCCTCGACGCCACCCTCTACGTCTATCCGGCGGCCGAGCGGACCGAGCGCGGCCGAGGCAAGCCACCGCTCTGCACCCTGGAGCTGGCGTCGAGGCTCGCCAGCCAGGCCTGGCGAAGCGGAGTCGCGATCTCGGCGGGGACCGACGCCGAGGCGCCGCGCCAATCCCTCTGGCCGGCGGTGATCGAGGAGATGGAATTGCTCGGGCGCGCCGGCCTCCCGCCGCTCGAGGTGATCCGCGTCGCCACCCTCACGGGCGCCCGCGCTTCGGGACAGGAGCGCGACATGGGCAGCATCGCCCCCGGCAAGCTCGCCAATCTGGTCGTCCTCGAGCGCGATCCGACCGAGGGTCTCGCCAATTTGCGGAGCGTGGTCATGACGGTGAAGCGCGGCCGCGAATATGAGCGCTCCGGCTACACGCCGATCGCGCCCGGGGAGATGAACGATGATTGACCGCCGGACCCTTCTCGTCGCGGGCTCCGCCGCCGCCGCGCTGCCGGCCGCCGCAAGGCCGCGGCCCGGCCGGCTCGTCGTCAACGCGCTCGGCGGGCTCGAAGACCCCAACGAGTGGAGCAAATCGGACCGGAGCCGGGCCGTAGGGGAGACCGAGAGGAAGCTGGTCTCGGCGCGGATCCTTCGCGACGCCCGGGCCTCGGGCCTCGACGCGGTCAACGTCACTTTGGGCTATGTGAACGGCGACGAGGACCCGTTCGAGCAGACGGTGCGCGAGATCGGCGTCTGGGACTGGCGCTTGAAGCAGCAGTCGTCGGATCTCCTTCAAGTCCTCGCCGCCGCCGACCTCGTCCGCGCCCGCCGCGACGGGAAGATCGGTGTCATCTACGGAGTCCAGAACGGAGCGATGGTCGGCGACAAGGCGGAGCGGATCGACATCTTCGCCGATTTCGGCCTGCGCGTCGTGCAGCTCACCTACAATCCGGCGAATCAACTCGGCGGCGGTGCGGTGGCGCCGGCGCGGACTGCGCTGACGAAGCTCGGCCGCGAGGTGATCGAACGCTGCAATTCGAGGCGACTGATGGTCGACCTCTCGCACAGCGGCGAGCGCACCTGTCTCGAGGCCGCGCACGCCTCGACCCGCCCCGTTTCGATCAACCACACCGGCTGCCGCGCCTTGAACGACGTCCCCCGCAACAAGACCGACGAGGAGCTGCGCGCCGTCGCGTCGCGAGGCGGCTTCGTCGGCATCTACTTCATGCCCTTCCTCAACCCGACCAGCAAAGCCACCCCCGCCGACGTCGTCGCCCATATCGACCATGCGGTGAAGGTCTGCGGCGAGGACCATGTCGGGATCGGAACCGACGGCGGCACCACCGCAATCGACGACCTCGCCGCCTACCGGGCGTTCGTCGCCAGGCAGATCGAGAACCGCCGCAAGGCCGGGATCGGCGCTCCCGGTGAGAATGCCGACACGCTGCCCTTGGTCCTCGACCTGACCGGGCCGACCCAGTTCGAGCGTCTCGCGCACCTGCTCGCGCTGCGCGGCTATCCGGAGCGGCGGATCGACAAGATACTCGGCCTCAACTTCCTCGCCTTCGCCCGCGAGATCTGGGGATGACGGGCGAGCTCCTCCTCATTTCCCGCGAGGAGGTCGCGGCGCACCTGACCTATGAGGCGTGCATCCCGCTGATGCGCGAGGCGATGATCGCGTTGTCGGCGGGCGAGACTCGCCAGTCGCTGCGCAACATCGTCGACCTCGACGGCGGCCGCGCGTTCGGCGTGATGCCCGGCGCCATGGATACGGGCGCATTCGGCGCCAAGCTGGTCAGCGTCTTCCCCGGGGTCGCCGGGACGCCGTCGCACCAGGGCGTGGTCGCCCTGTTCGATCCGGAGACCGGTGCGCCCTCGGCGATCGTCGATGCGAGTGAGGTCACCGGCGTCCGAACCGCCGCCGCCTCGGCCGCCGCGACCGACGCGCTCGCCCGCGCGGACTCGAAGACGCTCGCCATCCTCGGCACCGGCGAGCAGGCGCTCCGCCACGCCGAGGCCATCCGACTGGTGCGCCCGATCGAGAGGATCCTCCTCTGGGGCCGTGCGCGTGACAAGGCCGAGGCGCTGGCGGACCAGATCGGCGGCGAAGCGGTGGCGAGCGCGGAGGAGGCAATGGGGGAGGCGGACATCGTCTGCACCGTCTCCGCCTCGCCCGAGCCGGTGCTGCTGAGCGAGTGGGTGCGCGACGGCGCCCACGTCAACGCCGTCGGATCGAGCCGGCTCGGCCCCACGGAGATCGACACGCCGCTGGTCGCCCGCGCCCGCTTCTTCGCGGACCATGAGGAAGGCGTGCGGCGTCAAGGGGAGGAATGGCGTCGGGCGATCGAGTCAGGCGCGGTCGGCGAGGACCATCTGCTCGGCGAGATCGGCGAGGTCATGGCGGGCACGCTGCCGGGCCGACTCTCCGCGAGCGACGTCACGCTCTACAAGTCGCTCGGGAGCATCGTCCAGGACCTGGCCGCCTGCGCCTGGCTGGTCGAGAAGGCGCGGGCGGAGGGTTTCGGCGTCCGCGCGCCGTTCTGATTGCTGTCCGGGGCGAAAGCCGACCCTCCAATCAGCCTGCTACTTGCCCTCGACCACTGGTTGTTAGCTCTCCCGCGATGACAGTTCCGTCAGCGTGTCTATTCCCGCACAGAGTGCCACAGCATCCTCGATTGCCGCATGCCCAGGTCGCGCAGGCACGGGCGGCTTCGACCGGGGCTTGTCGTCCGCCAGCCAAATATGCCAGCCTCGCCGGGGCTTTTTCGGAGAATAAGAAATGAAGGCGCTCCTGGGTTTGTGCGCCGCCGGGCTCGCGTGCTGGGCGTCTCCGGCGCCGGCCGCGGCCGCTGGGATCACCTGGGATTGCGACACGGCGGCCGATCATTTCTCCGAGCTGGTCCTGCCCGCTGCCGACCCGTCGTTCATCGTTTCCGGAAACGTCCAGCTCAACGTGCTCGCCCCGAGCAAGAAGTACGTTCCGGTCGTTCGCGTCCAGATCTCTTCGTCGAGTGCGCCGGGGACATCTCCACAGGCGTCCGCGGGGTTTTCCCTGACGGTCGTGCCGGCCGACCCGAAGAAGACGCCGTCCGGAGCGCCGGCCATCCAGATGCTGAGCTATACGTCCAGCGGCAAGGATGACGAATCACTGCCGCTTTCGCTCATGACCAAGCCCGGCACCGTCCAGCCGTTCACTTTGTCCTATGACGGCAGCCAGGTTAGCGTGACCCTCGGGAACGACGTCAAGATCCTTCCCCTGAAGGTCGCCGACCCCGTGGTCCGGATCGTGTGCTCGACCGGAGAGTTCCTGTTCACCAACTTGAGCATCACGCCGCGGTGATAGACTCAGCCATCGTTTCAGCGTTGCTGTTGGCGGCATCAGGCTCGGCTCACGCTGACGATCGCCCTCCGATCATCGACATGCACCTGCACGCGCTCGGAGCCTCCGACCAGGGTCCTCCGCCCATGGGGATGTGTACGCCGATCGTTTCGATGCCGGTTTGGGATCAGCGGCGACCTTATGCCGAGCAGTTCATCGAACGATTCAAGCATCCGCCTTGCAGCGACCCGGTCTGGTCGCCGGTGACGGACGAGGCGCTGATGCGGGAGACCCTGGCCGTCATGGACCGCCTCAACATCATCGGGGTGGTCAGCGGGACACCGGAACGCGTCGCGGCATGGCGCAAGGCCGGGGGCGAGCGGATCATTCCCGCGGTCGAGTTCTCGCTGCAGCCGGAGCTCGACGTCGCGAAACTCCGCGACCTGCACGCCGCCGGCAGGATGGAGGTGCTCGGCGAAATCGACACGCAATATGCCGGTATCGCACCCACCGACCCGCGGCTGGAGCCCTATTGGGCGCTCGCCGAGAAACTGGACATTCCCGTCCAGATCCATGTCGGAACCGGACCGCCCGGAGTCATCTACATGGGCGCCGACGGCTATCGGGCCCGTCTCCACAGCGCCCTCACCATGGAGGAGGTGCTGGTGAAGCACCCGCGCCTGCGGGTTTACCTGGCGCATGCGGGCTATCCGATGATCGATGACCTGCTTGCCCTGATGTACGCCCATCCGCAGGTGTATGTGGATGTCGGCGTCATCGTCTACACCCAGCCGAGAGCGGCGTTTTACCGATACCTCCAGCGCATCATGGAAGCCGGTTTCGGCAAGCGCGTCATGTTCGGGTCCGACCAGATGGTATGGCCAGGGGTGATCGAGCGGTCGATCAGGGTGATCGAGGACGCGCCATTCCTGAGCCCCGGGGACAAGCGCGACATTCTCTACAACAACGCCGCACGCTTTCTGCGGCTTACGCCGCAGCAGGAAGAAGCGCAGGCAAGGCTTGGGCAAGTCCGGCGGCCCTGAGATTCGATACGCCGCACGATCACCTCGAGGAACCGCCGAAACGATTCCGCGCACGGCCTCGCACCTTCCTGCATCCATCGCGCCCACCGACCGTTTGCCTCCCGAATCGTTCACCGCATGAAGGAGCAAGAAGCATGGCGGATATCAGCCAGGTCAGGGAGCATATGGAAGTGATCGGGGCCGACGGGGTGCATGTCGGGACGGTCGACAACGTGGCCGGCAAGCGGATCAAGCTGACGAAGCCCGACAGCGGGTCGCATTCGGGGCATCACCATTATGTCTCCGAGGGGCTGATCGCCACGATCGAGAGCGACAAGGTACGGCTCTCGGCGAACGGCGCCAACGCGGCCCTGCTCGAGGAGGAGGGCGACGGCTCGGCGCTCGGCGAGCAGAGCCTGTTCAGCTGGCGCAACATCGGCATCGGCGCGGCCGCCGCCGCGGTGGCGGTCGGAGCGGCGGCCTTCACCTGGGGGCGGAAGGGCTCGGAGGAGTAGGGCGGGACCAGCTTGAACTGATCCGCTCATCCTGAGGAGGGACTGAGCCTGGCGAAGGCCCGTCTCGAAGGACCGTGTTGCGTCCTTCGATACGCCGCTTCGACTTCGCTCAGCGGCTACTCAGGATGAGCGGAGGAAGCTGATCTGCTCTAACGCCTAGCCGCGCTCGTCCGTAATCGCCGGAGTCTCGGGCTCGACCAGGAGGCAGGTGCCGTCGGCGCCGGTGACCCGGACCCGCGTGCCTTCGGCGCAATCCGGCCCGCGGGCGTTCCAGACGCTGTCGCCGACCCGAACCCGGCCCTGCCCGCCCTCGATCGCGCCGGTCACCGTCACCAGCTTCCCGCGCAGACGCGCCGCCCGGTCGTTGAGGTGGGGGTCGCTCGACGGGATCGGCCGCACCGAATAGACTCGCCGGCCGGCATAGACCGAGGCGATCGAGAAGAGCGCGAACAAAGCGACCTGGAAGGGCAAAGCGGCGCCGGTCAGAAGGGTGACGAGCCCGGTCAGGGCGGCGGCGACGGCGATGAAGATCAGGAACACGCCCGGCACGATCAGCTCGGCGATGGCGAGCAGGGCCGCCGCTCCGAGCCACGCCCATTGCGGGTCGATGGGCGTCATTTCTTGGCGACCTCGAACGGTCCGGGCCGGCGCGGCGGCGGTGGCGGAGCATCGCCTTCGGGCGGAGACGGCGGCGGTCCGCCGCGGCCGAACGCTTCCTTGGCGAGCTCGCCGATCCCGCCCAAAGTGCCGATCAGCTGGGTCGCCTCGATCGGGAAGAGGATCGTCTTGGCGTTGGGCGAGCGGGCGAACAGGCCGATCGCCTCGACATATTTCTGGGCGATGAAATAGTTGATCGCCTGGGTCGAGCCGCCCTCGATCGCGTCGGAGACGACCTTGGTCGCGGTCGCCTCGGCCTGGGCGGCGCGCTCGCGGGCCTCGGCGGAGCGGAAGGCGGCCTCGCGCGTGCCCTCCGCCGAGAGGATCGCCGACTGCTTCTCGCCCTCGGCCTTGAGGATCGCCGAGGCGCGAAGACCCTCGGCCTCGAGGATCACGGCGCGCTTCTCGCGCTCCGCCTTCATCTGCCGGCCCATCGCGTTGACGATGTCGGCGGGCGGCCGGATGTCGCGCACCTCGACCCGGGTGATCTTGACCCCCCAGGCCTCGGTCGCCTGGTCGACGACGGAGAGCAGGCGCGCGTTGATCTCGTCGCGCTTGGAGAGGGTCTCGTCGAGGTCCATCGAGCCCATCACGGTGCGCAAATTGGTGGTCGAGAGCTGCATGATGGCGGTGTAGAGGTCGGAGACCTCGTAGGCGGCCTTGGCGGCGTCGAGCACCTGGAAGAAGACGACTCCGTCGACCGCGACCATCGCATTGTCCTTGGTGATGATCTCCTGGCCCGGAATGTCGAGCACCTGCTCCATCATGTTCACCTTGCGGCCGACCCGGTAGAAGAAGGGCAAATAATAATTGAAGCCGGGCGGCGCGACAGCGGTGAAGCGGCCGAAATGTTCTATCGTATAATGATAGCCTTGGCGGACGATCTTGATGCCCGATATGAGCACCAGAAGCACCACGAGCGCGATCAGGCTGATTACCCCGAGGATCATGATCCCAAACCCCTCCAGAACCGAGGGCGGCATCATGGAAGGAAGGTTTGCGCCTTCCAAGCAAATTCGGCACGGAAGGGCGATGCCGAGCCCGCTCCGACTGATCCGAACGCTGCTTTTCCTTCCCGCCTCGAACGCCCGGGCGATCGAGAAGGCCAAGGGGCTGGCCGCCGACCTCGTCGTCCTCGACCTCGAGGACGCGGTGAAGCCGGAGGACAAGGCGGCGGGCAGGACGGCCGCGGCCGAGGCGGAGGGCTTTCCGATGCCGGTCGCGATCCGGATCAACTCGGACGAGCGCTGGTGGGCCGACGACGTGGCGGCGGCTCGGAGCAGCGGCGCGGATTACGTCATCGTGCCGATGACCCGCGGCCCGGATGACGTCATGGCGGCGCGCGAGGCGAGCGGCAAGCCGGTCCTGGCCATGGTCGAGACCGCACTGGGCGTCCTCGCGGCGCCCGCCATCGCCGAGGTCGCCGGGGCGCTGATCGCCGGCACCAACGACCTCGCCGCCGACCTGGGCCTTCGCCCCGGCCGGGCGCGCGGGGCGCTGACGACCGCGCTGCAGTCGATCCTGCTCGCCGCGCGGGCGGCCGGAATCGCTGCGTTCGACGGGGTCTACAACAAGCTCGACGACCCGGCCGGGCTCGAGGCGGAATGCCGCGAGGGGCGGGGCTTCGGCTTCGACGGCAAGTCGCTGATCCACCCCGACCAGATCGGCGTCGCCAACGCAGTCTTCGGCCCATCGCCGGACGAAGTGGACGCCGCCCGCCGCCTGATCGCCTCCGCCACCGGAGGCGCCGAGCGCTTCGAAGGCGAGATGATCGAGCGCATGCACGTGGAGCAGGCCCGATTCACGCTGGCGAGGGCGCGGGCGGGAAGCTAAGCGCGCGGGCAGCAAGCGCTTGGGAGACTCGCTCATGGACCGCCGCCGCTTCCTCGCCAGCACCGGCGCCGCCGCCGGAGTCGCACTGCTTCCGAAAGTCACGTTCGCGGCGGAGCCCGGCCAGGGCGACGCCGCGCTCAACGCGGCGTTCGAGGAGATATTCCAGCGGGGTGTCGCGCGCTCGCCCGAGCAGGCGACCTCGCTCGGGCTCGACAAGGGCGCCAATGCGCCGCTCAAGCACCGGCTGACTCCGCGCACCTACGAGGAGCGGGCTCGCCAGCAGGCCGAGGTCAAGGAGGGGCTCGCCCGCCTCGCCGCCTTCGAACCCGCGAGCCTGTCGCCCAACGCCCGGCTCAACCTCGAGGTGGTGACCTATTCGCTGACCAACCAGATTGTCGCGCCGAGCCGCTTCGGCCTCGACAGCGCGATCCGGCCCTACCGCATCTTCCAGCAGGGCGGCGCCTATTTCTCGGTGCCCGACTTCCTCAACACGGCGCACACGATCAACGCGCGCGAGGATTGCGAAGCCTATCTCGACCGGCTCGACGCCTTCGCCGCCGTGCTCGATCAGGAGAGCGCGCTGCAGCGGATCGAGGCCTCGCGCGGCTATGTCGCACCGGGTTGGTCGCTCGACCTCACGCTCGGCCAGATGGAGAAGTTGCGCGGCCAGAGCACCGAGGACAGCTCGATCGTCCAGTCGCTGGTCCGGCGGGCCAAGGCCAAGGATATCGACGGGCGCTGGCAGCACCGCGCGTCGGAGATCGTCGAGAAGCGGGTCTATCCCGCGCTCGACCGGCAGATGGCCTTGATCCGAGAGCTTCGGCCGATGACGCAGCCGGGCGACGGCGTCTGGCGCGTCCCCCACGGCGAGGAGATTTACGCCGTCGCGCTCGAGCAGGCGACGACGACGAAATTCACGCCCGCCGAGGTGCACAAGATGGGCCTCGACCAGGTCGCCGAGATCAGCGCCCGGCTCGACAAGATCCTTCGCGCCCAGGGCATGACCCGGGGCGGTCTCGGCGCCCGGCTGGCCGCGCTCAACCTGAGCCCCGCGCAGCTCTATCCGGACACCGACGAGGGGCGGGCGGCGCTGATCGCCAGCCTCAACGCCGGGGTGAGGGACATGTACACGCGCCTGCCGCGCGCCTTCGCGACGCTTCCCAACGCCCCGCTCGAGATCCGCCGGGTTCCACCCGAGATCCAGGACGGCGCCTCCAACGGCTATTACAACCGCGCATCCCTCGACGGCTCGCGGCCGGCCATCTACTTCATCAATTTGAAGGACGTCGGCGACTGGCCGAAATACACGCTGCCGACGCTGAGCTACCACGAGGGCGTGCCCGGCCATCACCTCCAGATCAGCCTCGCCCAGGAATCGAAGGACATCCCGACGTTGAGGAAGACGGGCTTCTTCAGCGCTTATTCCGAAGGCTGGGCGCTCTACGCCGAGCAGCTCGCCGACGAGCTCGGAGTCTATGACGGCGATCCGCTCGGCCGGGCCGGCTTCCTCCAGTCCTTCCTGTTCCGGGCGGCGCGGCTCGTCGTCGACACGGGCCTCCACACCCAGAAATGGAGCCGCGAGAAGGCGACCGACTATCTGGTCGAGGCGACCGGCTTCGCCCGGCCGCGCTCGCAGCGCGAGGTCGAGCGTTACTGCACCCAGGTCGGCCAGGCGTGCAGCTACAAGGTCGGCCACATGGCCTGGACCCGCGCCCGGGCCAAGGCGCAAGCGGCGCTGGGCTCGCGCTTCGACCTCAAGCGTTTTCACGAGGTGCTGAAGGACGGCGCGATGCCGCTCGTCATCCTCGAGCGGCGGATCGAGGAACGGAGCCGGCGGGGGTAGGGGAGGCGAGGAGTCATCCCGGCGAAAGCCGGGACCCCTGAACACACGCCTGTGCGAATCCGGCTCAGAGCGCTTCGTCGGAGCTGAAATAGACTGTTTTCGCGAGTCCCGGCTTTCGCCGGGCTGACTCTCAACTTTTCGGCCGCGGCCCTCTGCCGCCGCCGGGGCGTCCGCCGCCGGGCCCGGTGCGCGGGCCGCGTGGGGGCTGGCCGCCGCCGGGGCGCGGGCCGCGAGGGCTGCCGGGGCCGCCCGGCCGCTGGTCGCGCCGCGGCGGCGAGGCGGGGCGCGGCGGGGCCGAGCCGGCCGGCGAGACCGAATAGCCTTCCTTGAGGAGCCGGGTGAAGGCGGCGCGGACGCTGGTCTGGAGCGCGCTCTGAAGCTCGGGCGGCAGGTCGGCGAAGGTGGTGTTGGCGTGGATCGCGTTGAGGTCGCGAAGCAGGGTGTTGGGGACGCCGCGCGAGGCGGCCCTCAGCGCGCCGATCCCGTCGAGCACCGCGGCAACGAGGATCTCCTGCATCACATCCGTCGCCGACTTGTTCACCCGTCTCTCTCCTTGCGACTCGGCCGCGAGCGGGCGTAGCACAAAGGGGGAGGCCGCCTCAGTCGTAATAATAAGGGGCACGCTCGGCCCAGACGGAGCGCGGATAGCGGGCGTGGAGCAGGGCGAAGGCGCGGCGGCCGATATGGCCGGGCGTGTCGCTCCACCGGCCGATGTGGATCAGCCAGTAGAACGCCTGCGGAGAGCGCGGATCGCGTGGATGCGCGCGCGCCCAGCCGAGGAGCTCCTCCCAGACCCGCAGCCCCGAGGGCGGAGGAGCCGGGGGCTGGGAGGCGAGCCGGTACGTCTTGGCTTCCTCGGACACGAAGAAGCCCTGCTCCGCCCCCGCCCGCGCCTGCAGGGGCTGGACGAAAGGCGGAAGGCGCAGCGGGGCGGCGCCGAGCCCGCATTTCTCGACGCAGAGGAGGTCGGCCGGCCCTTCCGCGACCGCGTACCAGTAATAATTGCCCGCGCCATACTGGCCTTCGCGAGGGAAGGCCGGCTCGCCGGGGCGGGCGGGGATCGTCCAGTCGACCCAATAGCCCGGGAAATCGGACACTCCGCCTTGCGGGCGCTGATACTGGACCAGGTTCGAGCGCAGGCCCGGCAGCTTGGCCATCGCGAAGAAGGTTGCGAACCTCTTGTCCGGGCCCGGGCGGGCGGCGAGGATCGCCCGCCAGTCGCCGCGCAGCTGGGGAAGGAGCGGGACGAGCTCGCGGGCGAGCGCGTCGATCGCGGCGTCGCGCCGCAGCTGAACCGCGCGGGCGAAGGAGGTGAGCGCGAGGTCGAGACGGAGCGCGGTGGGCAGGGAGGCGTCGCGGGAGAGGCGGATGCGCTCGTCGAGCGGCAGGCGGTCGGCGATGGCGCGGGCGTCCGGGCCGAAGGCGAACCAGGCGCCGCCGGCGCCGCGGGCGATGCTGCCTTCATAGCGCACCCAGTGCGCGTCGTCGAAGCAGCCCTGGTAGGAGCGCGGGCAATAAGGCCGCCGAATGGAATGGCGGGCGAGGTCGCCAAGGTCCGCGGCGACCTCCGTCCGCATCGCCGAAAACAGGTTCCACTCGTAGGCGGTGAGCGCCGGATCGGCGAGGATCGAATCGAGCCGGCGGCGAAGCTGGTCCGCATCGGCCCCGCCCAGGGTGAGGCGGAGACGGTGATATTGAACCGTCAGCCAGGCCGGATCGCCGCGCGGGACCGCGTCGGCGTCCGCAAGCAGCGCCCCGGCCGCCTCGCTTCCCGGATCGGCGAAGCTCAGCGCCGCGACCAGCCAGGCGGGATCGCGGCTCGCGCTCCACCGCGCGCGCGAATGCGCCAGCGCGGCGTCCTTCTTCGCCGGCTCGGCCCGGAGGGTGAGCATCCAGTCGGCGGCGTCGGGGCGGTGCTCGGCGGACCTGGCGAGGCTGAGATAGTCGACGAGACCCGTCGCCGCATATTCGCTCAGCGTCCTTTCGCCGAGCTCCCGGTCCAGCCGCTGGAGCAAGGCCGCCGGGTGCTCGCGATAGTCGAGGGCGCTCTTCATATCGGCCGCTTCATCCCGGCCGTAGGTGCCGGGCGGCGCGGCGGCGAGCGTGGCGACCGCCGAGTCGGCATCGGCGAGGGTGCGGGCGCCGGGCCGGGCGAGCGCTTCGCGGAACAGGGCCCGGGCGCGCAGATAGAGGCCGCGGCCGCGCCACGGCGAAGCGGAATCGCGGGCGATCGCCCCGAACCGCTCGGCCGCCTCCGCATTACGGAAATTGTAGAGGGCGAAGGCGGCTTCCTGATAGGCGCGGTCCTTGGCCAGCCACTGCGGCTCATGGGCTGTGAGCGGCGGGAGCGCCGCGGCCGGATTGGCGCAGGCGTCGAAGACGGCGTCCTGGGTCGCCAGCCAGGCCTTGACCGCCGCCGACTTGGCTCCGTAGCGGGCGATCCGCGCCTTGAGAGTCGCGCTCGCGCTGTCGAAGGCGTCGGGAAAGCAATTGGGGATCGACGTATAATCCGGCCCGGGCCGGTCGACCGGCAGATAATAATAGGAGAGCTCGGGCGCTCCCTCGACGCGTTTGCGATCGTCCAGCCAGCCATAGCTGCCGCCGGTGAGCGGCGTGTCGACCGTTTCGCAGCAGGGAGCAAACAGCGCCTTGCCCGCTTTCTGCCCGATCGGCAGGCGGTGGAGGAGACGCCAGTCGAGGTAGAGGAGCTCGTCGGGCGCCCTCGTCAGAACGACCGGCAGGCGGCCGGCGTAGAAACGGGCGAGCTCGGCCGGCGTGCCGCCCTGCGAGTCGATGAAGGTCACGGCCGGCGGAGGCTCGCCCGAGGCGAGCAAGGGCGCCCCCACGGTCGAGATCGCCGCCACCGCCGCCGCCTTCGCCGCCCGCCTCATCGCCACGCCTCCACGTCCCGCCGCGCCCGCCGGAAATCGGCTTCCGTCCAGCTCCGGGGATCGAACAGATAGACGCGCCGCCCGGCGGGAGCGTTCTGGACCGGCGAATCCGTCGCGATCCCAAGGGCGGTGCGGCAGCGAGGATTGCGGAAATCCCCGCCCTTCGCCAGCCGGTTTCTGAGCCTTTCGCCGCCCGGCTGAAGGCGGAAGAGCATCGGTACGATCTCGTCGACCGGCGCCGAGTCCAGCCACCTTTCCGTGTCGCACCAGGAAGCGAGCGCAGTCATCGACAGCGAGATGCCCTTCGGGAGGCCCCGGCGGACGTCGCCCAGCACGTCGAGGAGGACCGCGCGCTGCGATTCGCGGACCTCGAAATCCACCTGAACCCGCGGAGTCCGGGCGACCTGGCCGTAGTGAAGCACGGCCGCGCTCACCAGCGCGCGCAGCCGCGGAGTCCAGGCCACCGGGCGGCCCGGCGCGATCTCGACGTGAACGAGCGAAACGGCCGGCGGCCGCGCCACCTTCAGCGGGAAACGGCGGCCGCGGACCTTTAGCCCGCCGGGCGAAATCTCGATGAAGGCGGTCTGCACCGCCACTTCGGCCCTGTCGCCGACGAACCGGAGATCCTCCGGCCGCTCCCAGGCCCAGAGGATGAGGCGGGAGGGCGGAGGCGCCGGGGCGCCGCCGCGGCAGCCGGCGAGCGCCGCAAGCAGGACAGCGAGGATGAGCAGGCGCGGACGCATCCCCGCACCTTCCCCCGCGCCGCCCGTCCCGGTCAACGCCCGCCCTAGCGCCGCCCCCGCCCCCTTCCTATAGAGCGGCACCGACTCCCCAAGAGGCGCATGATGGACATTCCGCTCGGCCTGACCTTCGACGACGTGCTCTTGCAGCCGGCGGAGTCGAGCGTTCTTCCGAGCCAGGCCGACACGCGGACCCGGGTCACCCGCGAGATCGACCTCAACATCCCGATCCTGTCCTCCGCAATGGACACGGTGACCGAGGCCGACATGGCGATCGTCATGGCGCAGCTGGGGGGCCTCGGAGTGCTCCACCGTAACATGGAGGCGGACGAGCAGGCGGCGGCGGTGCGCGCGGTCAAGCGCTACGAGAGCGGCATGGTGGTGAATCCTATCACCATGGCGCCCGACCAGAATCTCGCCGACGCGCTCGAGCTGATGGCCCGGCACAAGATCTCGGGCATTCCGGTGACCGAGAAGAACGGACGGCTGGTCGGCATCCTCACCAACCGCGACGTCCGCTTCGCCGAGAATCCGCGCCAGCGGGTCGCCGAGCTGATGACCCGCGACAATCTCGCCACGGTCGGGCCGGGGGTCAGCCAGGAGGAGGCGCGTCGGCTTCTCCACCAGCGGCGGATCGAGAAATTGCTGGTGGTCGACGATTCCGGGCGCTGCATCGGACTCATCACCGTCAAGGACATCGAGAAAGCGGTGACCTATCCGGAGGCGACCAAGGATTCGTCCGGACGCCTGCGGGTCGCCGCCGCCACCACGGTCGGCGACAAGGGCTTCGCGCGGTCGGAAGCGTTGGTCGACGCCGAGTGCGACCTGATCGTCATCGACACTGCCCACGGCCACAATCGCGACGTCGCGGCGGCCGTCGAGCGGATCAAGAAGCTGTCGAACGCGGTGCAGATCGTCGCCGGCAACGTCGCCACGGCCGAGGCGACCCGGGCGCTGATCGACGCCGGGGCGGACGCGGTCAAGGTCGGGATCGGTCCCGGCTCGATCTGCACCACCCGAGTCGTCGCCGGAGTGGGCGTTCCGCAGCTCACCGCGATCCTGGCCGCGGCGGAGGAGGCGTCGAAACGCGGCATTCCGATCATCGCCGACGGCGGCCTCAGGACCTCGGGCGACATCGCCAAGGCCTTGGCTGCCGGGGCCTCCACCGTGATGGTCGGCTCGCTTCTGGCGGGCACCGAGGAGGCGCCGGGGGAAACCTTCCTCTACCAGGGCCGCGCCTATAAATCCTACCGGGGCATGGGGTCGGTGAGCGCGATGGCGCGGGGCTCGGCCGACCGCTATTTCCAGCAAGACATCCAGGACCAGCTGAAGCTCGTCCCCGAGGGGATCGAGGGCCAGGTGCCCTACAAGGGCCATGCGAAAGACGTCATCCACCAGCTGGTCGGCGGGGTGAAGGCGGCGATGGGCTATACCGGCGCGGGGACCATCGCCGAGCTGCAGCAAAAGGCGCGCTTCGTCCGGATCACCAATGCGGGGCTTCGCGAAAGCCACGTCCACGATGTCGACATCACCCGCGAGGCGCCCAACTATCCGACGCGGTGAGCCATGACCCCCAGTGCCCGCGCCCAAGCGGCGGTCGAGATACTGGACGAGGTGATCGAGGCCGCTCGCGGCGGCGGCGCGGCGGCGGATACGATCGTCGCGCGCTACTTCAAGACCCGGCGCTATGCCGGCTCGAAGGACCGGCGGGCGGTGCGGGAGCTGGTCTACCGCGCGATCCGGCGCTTCCCAGAGCCGCCTGTCTCGGGACGTGCCGCTTTGCTCGGGCTTGCGGCGGAGGATGACGCGCTACTCGCGGGGTTCGACGGCTCCGCGCACGCCCCAGCACCGCCGGGAATCGATGAGGTCCCGGCCTCGCCGGACGAGCCTCCCATCCCCCTCCGGCTTCGCGACCGGCTCGATCCGCTGGTCGGTCCGGACGAATGGCCCGCTCTGCTCGGGCGCGCCCCGCTCGACGTGCGGGTCAACCGCCTCCGCGGCACCCGCGAGCAGGCGCAGGCGGCGCTCGGCGGGGAGCCGACGCCGCTCTCGCCGCTCGGGCTGCGGCTGCCGGAGGGCACGGCGGTGGACGAGAGCGAGGCGTGGCGCTCCGGGCTGGTCGAGGTTCAGGACGAGGGGAGCCAATTGCTCGCCCTCGCCTGCGCGGCGGCGCCGGGAATGGACGTCGTCGACCTCTGCGCGGGGGCGGGCGGCAAGACCCTGGCGCTGGCCGCGGAGATGGAGAATCGCGGCCGGCTCGTCGCCTCCGACACGGACCGCACGCGTCTGTCGCGGATGCGGCCGCGGCTGGAGCGGGCGGGCGTTTCGATCGTCGAGCCGCGGCTGCTCGATCCGGGGCGGGAGCGCGACGCGCTCGCCGGGCTGAAGGGCGAGGCCCACCTGGTTCTCGTCGACGCGCCCTGCTCGGGCACCGGCACCTGGCGGCGCAACCCCGAGCTGCGCTGGCGGCTAGACCCGGCGCGGCTCGAACGACTTGTGAAGCAGCAGGCTTATCTACTTGACCTTGGCGCGGAACTGGTGCGGCCGGGCGGTATCCTCGTCTACGCCGTCTGCTCGCTTCTCGCCGAGGAGGGGCGGGGGCAGGCGGAGGCCTTCGGGGCCCGTTCATCGATGGTTCCGGAAGCGCCGCCTATTCCCGGAGGGCGGCCGGCCGGCCCGGGCCTGCTCCTCACCCCGGGGCATGACGGGACCGACGGCTTTTTCGTCGCGCGCTGGCGGGCGCCATGCTAGGTTCGCGCGCGACAGGAATATGGAGACTTTGATGCGCCTTACCCCGATCGCCGTCACCGCCGCCTTCATGCTCGCCACCATGGCGAGCGCCGGCTGGGGGCAGAAAGCGGACGACCAGATCGACCCTAAATCGATGGCGCTGGCCGAGCAGGGCCAGGCGCTGAACGCGCAGGGCAAGTATCAGGAAGCGACCGACCTGCTCGAGACCGCGCTGGCCGTCGATCCGCGCAACCGCGCGGCCTACATAGGCCTCGCGCGCGCCGCGCAGGGCGAGAAGCTGCCGGGCAAGGCGATCAAATTCTATTTCGAGGCGCTTCAGCTGGAGCCGAACGACCTAAACGCGCTCGCCGGCCAGGGCGAGGCGCTCGTGCAGCGCGGCGCCGTCGACCGCGCGCGCCGCAACCTCGATCGGATCAAGACGCTCTGCCACAATAGCTGCCCGCAGGCGACGACCCTCGCCGCGGTGATCGCCAAGGGGCCGCCGCCGGAAGTGCTCGCGGCGCAGCGCCCGGACAGCGTCCCGCCGCAATAAGGTTCAGCGGGCGTCGATAGCCCGAGCGACGGCGACGAAATCCTCGACCGTGAGCGTCTCGGCGCGCCGGGTCGGCTCGATGCCGACCCTCTCGAGCGCCTCGAGCGCCCCGTGCAGGCCCTTGAGGCTCTGGCGCAGCATCTTGCGGCGCTGGCCGAACGCCGCGCCGGTGAGCGCCTCGAGCGTCGCCGCCCGAACGCCCGGCGGCATGGGTTCCGGGACGATATGGACGACCGCCGACATCACCTTGGGCGGCGGAACGAAGGCGGAGCGGTGCACCTTCATCGCGATCCGCGGGCGGGCGCGCCACTGGGCGAGCACCGCCAGCCGTCCGTAGGCGCCGGTGTCCGGCCGAGCGACGAGCCGCTCGGCCACCTCGCGCTGGAACATGAGGGTGAGCGAGTCCCACCAGGGCGGCCAGCTTTCCCCGCCGAGCCAGCGCACCAGCAAAGCCGTGCCGACATTGTAGGGGAGGTTGGCCACGACATGGGCGCCGCGACCCGCCTCGGCCGCCTCGTCGATCGCCAGAGCGTCTCCCTGGATCACCCTCAGCCGCCCGTCGGCCGCGTCCGCCAGCTCGGCCAAAGCGGGCAGGCAGCGCCGATCGCGCTCGACCGCCACCACCTCGGCGCCGGCGCGCAGCAAGGCGCGGGTCAGGCCGCCGGGCCCCGGTCCGACCTCGTAAACGCTTTTCCCTTCCAGAGGCCCGGGAACCTGAGCGATCCGGTCGAGCAATTGCTCGTCGAGGAGAAAGTTCTGGCCGAGCGCCCTGGCGGCGCTGAGGCCGTGCCGGGCAATCACCTCCCGCAAGGGAGGGAGGGGTCTCACGCCGAGGCCCGTCCCGCGCAGTCGGCGGCCATGTTCAGCGCCGCGATCATCGCGCTCGGCTCGGCGCGGCCCTGTCCGGCGATATCGAAGGCGGTGCCGTGGTCGGGCGAGGTACGGATGATCGGCAGGCCGAGGGTGATGTTGACGCCTTCGTCGAAATGGAGGGTCTTCAAGGGCACCAAGGCCTGGTCGTGATAGAGGCAGAGCGCCGCGTCGTAGGTCGCGCGCATGCGACAGTGGAACAGCGTGTCGGGGGCATGGGGCCCGGTTACCTCGGCGTCCTCCTCGCGAAGCCGCTCGATCGCCGGACCGACGATGTCGATCTCCTCGCGGCCGAGCGCGCCATTCTCGCCGGCATGGGGATTGAGCCCGGCGACGGCGAGGCGCGGCCGCTCGATGCCGAACAGGCGCCTCAGCGACCGGATCGTGGTCCGGCCCTTGGCGACGATCAACTCGGTGGTGAGCAGTCCCGGCACGTCCTTCAGGGCGACATGGGTGGTGACGGGCACCGTCCTCAGAGTCGGCCCGGCCAGCATCATCGCCACCATCTCGCCGGCGATGCCGCAGCGTTCGGCGACGAACTCGGTCTGGCCGGGATGGGTGAAGCCGATCGCGTAGAGCTGGGCCTTGGAGACTGGCCCGGTGACCAGCGCACAGGCGGCGCCGGAGCGGGTGAGGCCGACGGCGAGCTCGAGCGCGTCGAGGGCGTTGCGCGCCCCGTCGAGCGTCGGCCGGCCCGGAACGACGTCGCCGCCGCCGTCGACGCGGATGACCGGCAGCGCCTCGTCGAACCGGGAAGCGGCGTCGTCGGGATCGGAGGCGATCCGCACCGGGCCGCCCCACACCGCCTCGATCGCCTCGACCGGGCCCACCGCGAAGAAGGGCGCGAGGCCTTCCTCGTTCCGCCTTTCCCAGGCCTTGGCGAGGATCTCGGGCCCGATGCCCGCCGGGTCTCCGATCGCGACGGCGAGCGGCTTGGGCAACGCTCCGGCCTAGCGATAGTCGACGACGGCGTCGCGGCGAAGGTCGCGAAGGTAGCGCTGGGCGCGCATGTTCACCCGCGCCTCGGCGAGCTGGTTGTAGACCTGGTCGTAGGAGACGGTGGTGACCGGCGCCGGATCGTCGCGCCCGCACAGGACGAGCACGCTGATCTTGTCCTGCATCGAGCCGAACGGCGCCGTCGCCTGGCCGACGCCGAGCGCGAGCAGCGAATTCTGCAGCAAGGGGGGAAGGTCGCGCACCTTGACCTGGTCGTTCGACACCACTTCGGCGCCGATCTTCTGCGCGGCCGCCTCGGCCCCGCCGCAGCCGCCCATCGTCTGGCTGGTCTGAACGAGCTCCTGGACCTTCGCCTGCGCCTGCTCCTTGGTCATGCCGGTGGAGATCGGAACGCTGACCTGCTTGAGGCTGAGCACCGCGTCGCGCGGATCGGCGGTCAGAATCTGCTTGGTGTCGGCGACGAGCAGGATCGAGAAGCCGCCGGGAATCGCGATCGGATCGCTGACCGCGCCGATCGGAAGCGCCTTGACGGCCGTGGCCAGCTGGTCGGGAAGCTGCTCCGCCTGAACCCAGCCGAGCTCGCCGCCGCGCGCGGCGGTCGAGGCTTCGGAGAACTGGCGGGCATAAGCGAGGAAGGAGGCGCCGCCGCGCAATTGCTGGACGATCCGGTCGGCATTGGCGCGCACGGTCGACGCCGTCTCGGGAGTCGCCGAGAGGAAGATTTCGGAGACCTTGTATTCCTGGGTCCCGCGGGCCGCGTTGAGGCGCGCGATCACCGATTTGACCTCGTCCTCGCTGACGTTGACGAACGGCTCGATCTTGTTGCGCTGAAGCCGCGACCAGGCCATCTCGCCCTGGATCTGGCGCTTGACCGAGCCGGCCGACGAGCCGTTGGCGCGCAGATAGGCGGCGAAGTCCTGCGCCGACTTGCCGAAGCCCTGGGCGTAGCGCGCGAAATAGGCGTCGACCTCGGCGGGCTCGATCTTGATGTCCTGCGCCGCCGCCGCCTGGATCTGGAGGGTCTCGTCGACGAGGTTGCGGAGCACCTGCTGGCGCAGCCGCTGCATCTCCTCGGCCGGGATCTGGCCGCCATTGGCGATGACGATGAGCGCTAGGCGCTGGTCGACGTCGGTGCCGGTGATCACCGTTCCGTTGACGATCGCGGTGGCCTTGCGGACCGAGGTATCGGTGTCGCCGAGGAAAGCGGGGTTGCTGGGCAAATCGAGCGGAGCGGCGCTGGGGCCCGGAGTGCCTGCCGCCGGCGCGGCGGCCGGGGAAGCGCCGGGACTCGGGGCCTGGGGGGCGGGACGGGTGCGCGGGGCCGCCTGGCCGACGGCGGCGAACGCCGCGAGACTGCCGGCCAGCAGCATCGCCGCCCTCTGGAACTTGCCGAGCTTCATCATTCCTCCAAGAAAAGAAGGCAATTAGCCTTGCCCCGTCGATGCTGAACCGTCGCTTGACGGGCCCCCGCTGCTCCTTAGCGCCCGAGGTTCTTGAGCGCCACCCTGATCTGGAAGGTATTGCCGCGGCGGAAGCTCTGGGAGGGATCGTAGTCGCGCCGCCAGGTGAGGCCGACCTCGATGCAATCGTCCTCGTAGGCGATTCCCAGCCGGTGGCGGACCGGGTCGAAGCCGTCGGCGAGCGACAGGGGGTCCTCCTTGCGGTCGGTGAGGTCGACGATCGTCGAGCCGAAGATCGACCAGTAGCGGGCGAACTTCACCCGGCCGCCGAGCCGCAACTCCTCGCGGTCGCGAAGGTCCTCGATCGTCGGGTCGATGTTGCGGTCGAGGCGCAGGTAGCCGATCGTCGCATAGGTCTGGCGGCCGCCGATCACCGCGTCGATCTCGTTGCGGCGGATGGCGAGCGTGTCCTTGTCGAGCCGGAAGCGGTGGACGAGGTTGAGCTTTCGGCCGATCTTGACGGTGGTGCGGCCGACGAGGTCGGAGAAGCGGTCGGAGAGGCCGGTGCCCTGGGGCAGCAGGCTCGGCGTGTCGTCGAGCCGGTAGCTCTGGCCGATCGTGGTGCGGATGGCGA
>JAXDPA010000125.1:0-11191 GCA_034668685.1 Sphingomonadales bacterium
CGTCGCCGCCGGAGTCCGCCGTATCGAGGCGCTAACCGGCGAGGCGGCGCGGCAGTGGCTGACCAATCGCGAGAACCGCCTCAAGGAAACCGCCGCTTCGCTTAAGGCCGCGCCGGAGGAGGTGCCCGCGCGCGTCGCGTCGCTGATCGAGGATCGGCGCCGTCTCGAACGCGAGCTGGCCGAGGCGAAGAAGGCGCTGGCGATGGGCGGCGGCGCGAGGGCCGACGCGGCGGGTCCCGAACAGGTCGGCGGCCACGGCTTCATCGGCCAGGTGATCGAAGGCATGGACCCGAAGGGCCTGCGCGAGCTGGTCGACGAGGCGAAGCAGCGCGTCGGCTCGGGCGTGGTGACGCTCGTCGCGGTCAATGAGGGGCGCGCCACGGTGGCGGTGGGCGTCACCGACGATCTCACCGCCAGTCTCAACGCCGTCGACCTCGTCCGCAAGGCCGTCGAGGCGGTCGGCGGCCAGGGCGGAGGAGGGCGTCCCGACATGGCGCAGGGCGGGGGACCGGACGGCGGCAATGCGGCGGAGTCCGTCCAGGCGGTGAAACGGGCGCTCCAGGCGGTCGACGCGTGAGCTGAGCCCCGTCCCGACGCCGCGATGGACACCGCATTGCGCGCGGCCGTGAGCCCGGCTACGTTTCGAAGCGGGGGTGAGGATGCGATCCTGGTGCATCTGGGCAGGCCTGGCGCTGTTATCGGGTGGCCTTGCGCCGGCGGCGGCCCAGGCTCGGCCTTCGCCGACCGCCACCGACGTGCCGGATCTCGCCGTGCCGGGCGGCCATTACGGCGATGCGCGCAAATATTTCCTGCTTCACAAGCCCGGCGTGACCGTTGAACAGGCCGAAGCGGACCTCAGCTTCTGCTGGCGTTTCCTCGCCCGCGGCGTCGGGCGCTCGTCTCCGGGGTTCATACCCTGGGGAAAGACGGACGCGCCGCACCCCGCTCCCGTCGTGGCCAATTCTTATGGGCTGATCGGCATGGGCATCGCCGCGATCATCGACGGCCCGATCGACCGCTCCTTGCGCCAGTCGCGGATATTCCGCTGCATGGTGCCGCGCGGCTACGACCGCTACCGAACGTCGGAAGATATCTGGAAGATGCTCAACTCGAGCGATGCCGCCCGGTCGATCCACCTGCAGGCGCTGATCGCGGCGGGGCCGCCGCCGCCGACCCCGATCATCCGGCCATGACCGTGCGTTCGCTGTTCCTGATCGCCTGCCTCGCTTTGTCGGCAATGGCCGCTCCGGTTCGGGCTCAGCCGGGCGCGGCCGCCGAATTCCGGCAGATCCGGGCCGGCGAAGCCCTGCAGATTCGGCCCGACCGCGCCTATCTGCTCCTCCGCTTCGACACCAGCCTCGCCAAGTTCCAGGCCGACATCCTGCGCGTGCCCGACCGGACCGAGATGGAGGCCTACGAGGCCGCGAAGCGCGCCGCTTATGTCGCGGCGGGGGCCAAGGCCGGACCGCCGGAAAGCTTTGTCTTCTACTATCAGGGGCGCCCCAATTTCTTCGCGCTGTCCGCGAACAAGCCGCTGGTCTCGGCCGGCCAGGTCGCGACCGTCATCGCCGAAGTGACGCCCGGCGACTACGTCCTATACGGCGAGGGCTTCGGTGGATCCCTCTACGAATGCTTCTGCCTCGGGACGGTGGGCTTCACCGCGCCGGCGGGCCAGGTTACCGACCTCGGGACGATGATCTTCGGCCGCGCCTCGGAGCCGTCGGCCTTTCCCGAGCTGGCCGGGGAAGTGGATCTGGGGCCGAGCGCGGCGATGGACTGGCGCCTCTTTGCGGTCGCTCTACGTCCGCCGCGGACCTCGGACGCTCTGCCCGGCGGCCTGGATCCGGCAAAGGTCGCCCCGGCCCGGCTCCACGCCGTGAGTCAGTTTGTCGAGCCGAATACGGTGCTGATCAACCGGCTGGCGGCGATCCCCGGCGTCCTCGCCTATGACAAGGGCCGCGTGATCGACGTCGCGACCGGCACCGAGGCGGTGGTGAACTAGGCGGCGGCGTCGCGCCGCCGGCTCGCGGGGGGTTCGACGCCGAAAACGCTGCGGCCGCCATATTCGAAGGAACGGTCCCGTTCCTCGGCCACGACCGCGTCGAACGACGGGCCGGAGACGTAGGCTTCCAGCCGCCGCGCCTGCTCGTCGAGGCGGCGGATCGCGCCCAGTTTCTCGTCGCGTCCGAGCGTCGCCTGCTCGACCGCGGCCTTCAGCACGCCGATCGTCTTGTCGTAGACCTTGATCGGCACCGGGAAGGGATGGCGGTCCTTGCCGCCATGGGCGAGGGAGAAGCGCGCCGGGTCGGAGAAGCGGCAGGGGGCGCCGTGGATCACCTCCGCGACCATCGCCAGCGAGCGGACGGTGCGGGCGCCGATCCCCGGCACGAGCAGCAGCTCCGGAAAGTCCCTCGGACCGGCCTCGGCGGCGGCGGCCAGCGTGCCGTGGAGCCGGCGGAGCACCACGTCGCCGGCGCGGACGTCGTGATGGTCCGGCATGACGAGGTGAGGGAGCAACGGTTCGGGTGAGGGGGCTCGTTCGAGCGCCGCGGCTTCGCGCGCCAGCTTGTCGGGTCCCCAATCGGCGAGCAGCTCGAGCTGAGCGCGCCGCGAGCCGCCGGCGCGGGCGTCGGCGAGGTTGACGATCTCGCCCTGGCGGCGGCCTTCGACGGCGGCGTGGGGATCGTCGACGAAGCTGGTCAGGCCCTCCGAGAGCCAATGGTAGCGCCGTGCCGTCTTGCTGGCGCCGTTCATGCCTTGCTGGACGACCGCCCATTTGCCCTCGTCGGTGACGAAGAAGCCGTGAAGATAGAGGTCGAATCCGTCCTGCACCGCCGCGCTGTCGACCTTGGCGACCAGGCGGCTCGCCCGGGCCAGCCCGGCGCCGTCGAAGCCCGCGGCGTCGCCGGCGAGCGCCAGCTCCTCCGGCGTGCGCCGTGAATGCCGGCCCCGTCCGCCGCAGACTCGGATGCCGAGCTCCCCTGCGCGCGGGTTGAGGCCGCGCTTCAGGGCGCCGACGACGCTGGTGGTGATCCCGGACGAATGCCAGTCCATGCCCATCACCGCGCCGAACGACTGGAACCAGAAGGGATGGGCGAGTCGGGACAGGAAGGCGTCGCGCCCGTCGTGGATGACGATCGTCTCGGCGATCAGACTGCCCAGGCGGGTCATGCACTCGCCGAGCCAGGCCGGCACGCGCCCGCCGTGGAGCGGAAGGTCCGCGCTGCCCGATCGTCTCGTCACCAGCCTCTCCACGGAACGGAGAGGGAACAGTAGCAGCCGTCGGTTCGCCGGGCAACTGCACCCCCGCTCGGGCGTTCGTTTCCCAAAGCACAAGGAGTGGCCAATGCAGGTTCCGCACAACAGCTTCGTGGTGGTCGCCGACGGCAAGAAGATGCTGTTCTTCAGGAACGAGGGTGATGCCGAATTCCCCAAGCTCGAGGTGGAACGCAAGCGCGAGACCACCGACGCCAAGGACCGCGACCAGAAGACCGACGCGCCAGGGCGGGCATTCGACTCGTCGGGCGGCGCCGGCCGGAGCGCCTATGAGGAAGTCGATTTCCACCAGTTGGAGGAGGACCGCTTCGCCGCCGACACCGCCGAAATGCTGCGCAAGCGGGCGCTTCGGAACGAGTTCCAATCTTTGATCATCGTCGCTCCGCCGCGCACGCTCGGCGAGCTTCGCAAGCATTATCACAAGGAGGTCGAGAAGCGCCTGGCGGGGGAAGTGCCCAAGGACCTCACCGGCCATCCCGTCGCGGAGATCGAGAAAATCCTCCAGGCCGAATAGCCGGGACGCGAAGAGGCCGCGCCCCTTCCGGGACGCGGCCTCTCTTTTTCCCTGGCTCGCTCAGCCCTGGCGGACGACCCGGCGACGGGCGACGAGGCCGGCGGCCGCGGCGCCGAACAGCAGGATCATCGGCGGCGCCGGGACCGGCGTGCCGCCCGTCGATCCGGTCGAGCCGGTCGATCCGGTCGATCCGGTCGAGCCCGACGAGGTCGAGCCGGTCGAGCCGCTGGTGCTCGCGCTGGTCGAGGACGAGGTCGAGCTGGACCCGCTGGAGCTGCTCGACGTGCTCGAGCTGCCGCTCGACCCGCTCGATCCGCTGGAACTGGATGAGCCGCTCGATCCCGAGGAGCCGCTGGAGCCCGACGAACCGGTCGACCCGGTCGATCCGGTCGATCCGGTCGATCCGCTGCTGCCGCCGCACTTGTGGCAGGGCGGGGGCGGCGGGGGCGGCGGCTTGTGGCCGCAATGGCAATTGCCGCTCGAGCCCGAGCTCGTGCCCGAAGAGGTCCCCGACGACCCGCTCGACGACGACGAGCCGGAGCTCGACGAGGAGGAGCTGGAGCTGGACGAGGACGAGCTCGACGAAGAGGTGCTCGACGACACGCCGCTCGACGTCGAGGTCGAGCTTCCGCCGCTGGAGGTGGAAGTGGAGCTGCCGCCGCTCGACGTGGAGGTCGAGCCGCCGCTGGTCGAGGTGGAGCCGCCGCTGGTCGAGGTCGAGCCGCCGCTCGAGGTCGAAGCGGTGAAGAACACGTTGCCGGTCGAGCCGCCGCCGAAGAAGCCGCCACTGAAGAAGCCGCCGCCGAAGAAGCCGCCACTGGAGCCGCCGACAATCACGGGGGGCGGGGAGCCGCCGCCGGTCACCACCTCGATCGGCGGGGGCGGCGCCATCGGCGCGGGGGGATAGGCGAAGGTCCGGGTGACGATTGTGCGGCCGGGCTGTCGGACCACGCAGGCCGTGCGGACGACCCGGCGGACCCGCTTCACCGTGCGCACGGCGACGCGCGGCGCGGCGACCTTGCTGTGGTGGACGAGCGCCGGGCGCTGCGGAGGGTTCTCCGCGACATGGACGGCACCGCCGCCGAGGATCGCGCCGCCCGCGGTGCAGGCGCACAATTTTGCCAGAGCCATTCTTACCGACATAGCAACGCACCCTGTTCAAGGTCGGGATACGGTTCGCCCAAGTTCCTGCGAACAAAGGCTGGCCGCATCCGGCTGTCACGACGAATGCAAAAGAAGGGGACGGGCGCAAGCGCGTTAACCACGAAGACGCCGTTTGGAGGCCCCCAAATGGCCTTGTCACTCGCTTCCGTCCCAATTGAGGACAAAGGGGGGCAAGCCGTGAACGGAAGCGTGGCGGCGGCGGGCAACCGAACATGGTTAACAGATGCTCGTCTTTCCGATTCGCGCGGTGATTCGTCGGGACGATGACGAGAACTTGGTCCGCCCTTTGCGCAAACCGCCTCGCCCGGCCCTCGTAGCGGCAAAAATGTCACGATGGGGCCCCAAAAGCCGTGTCAATTTTTGACCCTATTTGAGTGACTTGTACTCCCCCTTTGCGACGCGTATAGGCGCGCTGGGGCAAAGGCCGACAATTCCCGGACGACTCGGGAGCGGCCTGGTGCATGCGGACCGGAGGTCCGGTCCGCGAGAGGAGCGGAGGGGTTATGGCAACGGCTGCCAGCGGATTTTACGACCAAGCTTTCCAACAGCGTGGGGCGATCGCGGATGCGTATCGGCCGACCGCCAACGAAGAGTTCATGAACCCGGCGCAGCTTGCCTATTTCCGGCAGAAGCTGCTCGGCTGGAAGGACGAGATCCTCCGCGAATCGGAAGGGACGATGGCCCAGCTGAAGAGCGGGCCGATCCGCGAGGCGGACCTCACCGACCGCGCCTCGTCCGAGACCGACTGGGCGATCGAACTGAGGACCCGCGACCGGCAGCGCAAGCTGATCTCGAAGATCGATTCGGCGCTTCGCCGCATCGAGAGCGGCGAATACGGCTTCTGCGAGGTGACCGGCGAGCCGATCTCGCTCGCCCGCCTCGAGGCCCGGCCGATCGCGACGATGACGATCGAGGCCCAGGAACGCCACGAACGCAACGAACGCGTCAGCCGCGACGACTGATGTTCCCGGGCCCGGCTTCGGCCGGGCCTTTTCTATCAGGTCGTACCGCCGCCAACGGCAATGCACGGTTCACGCGAAGGCGCAAAGGGCATCGAACCTGTGACGGGAGCTGTGCGGATTCTCCTGCCCAACTGAAGGGCGCGAATTCTTCGCGCCTTCGCGCGAACCGCGTCTGGCCTCTGAGCCTACGGGGCCTTCGGAATCGCCCCAAAATAAACGGGCCGTGAGCTTGCGCCCCGGCCCGTCATTCTCGCTGCGCTTCCGCCTAGTGGAGGCCGGCGATCTCCTCCTTCACTCGGAGCTTTTCCTTCTTCAGGCGGGAAAGGGTGGCCATGTCCGGCATCGGTCGCTGACTTTCCTCGAGGATCCGAGCTTCGATGTCAGCATGTTTCGTCTGCAATGCCGAGATATGCGCCTGTTGCATTCCCATCTCCTTCGCTGTTTGCCTGACGATCTAATCCCTCCCGGGCGCCTGTGTCTCCCGCCGGCTTGGCGGCCGACCGCAACTGTACGGCAGCCCGTCGATCCGCTAATCCTACTCCTTTCCGAAACGTATGAGTAGGGGGCGGAAAAGCGGGCTCATGAAGGCGATCGAGGGGGGCGAGATCGGCGCGGCGGCCCGGCTGGTGCGCCTCAGGACCGAGCACCGGGACCTCGACTCGGCGATCGCGGCGCTGCTCGCGGTGCCGGCGCCCGACCAGCTCCAGATCGCGCGCCTCAAGAAGCGCAAGCTTCGCCTCAAGGACGAGATCGCCCAGCTCGAGGACCAGCTGATCCCCGACATCATCGCTTAGGGTCCGTACTCAGTCCCCCCAACGAGCCGCGGGGACTGAGTACGGACCCTAACCTTCGTCCCTCTCCGACACAGGTCGGCGTTCACCCTCTTTCCCGGTTCCGCCGGCGCGCGCTCTGTGGCACGCCGTCGCCATGACCGGAGACGATGCCCAGACGCCGCTGACTCCGAAGCTGGTCGGAGCGCTCTATACCGAGGCGATGCTGCTCGCCGACGAGGCGCGCGCCTATTTCGACCGGCACGGCCGCGCGGACCGCGATTCGCTGGAGCCGATCGTCCGAGTCGGCTTCTCGTGCGAATCGCTGAAGGTGACGACCCGCCTGATGCACGTCATTGCCTGGCTGCTCACGCAGCGGGCGGTCGAGGCGGGCGAGCTCAGCCCGCTCCAGGCCCGCAAGCCGGCCCGCCGTCTCGGCGAGGCGCCGGACAGCGATGAGCTGGTGGTTACAAAGCTTCCGGAAAGCGCCGTCGCGCTCATCCAGGCCAGCCGCGACCTCTATGCGCGGGTGAAAAGGCTCGACGAGACCGGCCTGCCGAGCGCCCATCCGGCGCCGAGCCCCGCGCGCAGCCTGCTGAGCCGGCTCGAACGCTCGCTCTGAGACGGCGCCCGCGCTAGACGCGGGCCATGACCTTCACCTTCAATTACGGCCCGAAGCTGGTCTCCGGTTCCGGCAGCGCCGCCGCCCTTGCCGACCATTTGCCGCCGGGACCGTGCCTGTTCGTCACCGACGCTCAGGTGAGGCGGCTCGGTTTGGCCGACCCTGCCTTGGCCGGGCTGGCCGCGGCGGGCATCGAGTCGCGGATTTTCGATGCGGTCGAGGCCGATCCCTCGCGCGAGACTGTGATGGCGGCCGTCGCGGCGGGGCAGGGGTGCGCCTCGGTGGTCGGCTTCGGCGGCGGGAGCCCGATGGACGTCGCCAAGCTCGCCGCCTATCTGCTCGGCAGCGGCGACGCGCTCGAGGCGATCTGGGGCGTCGGCAAGGCAGCCGGGGCGCGGCTGCCGCTGGTGCTCGTGCCGACCACCGCCGGAACCGGATCGGAGGCGACTCCGATCAGCGTCATCACGGTCGGCGGCAGCCTCAAGCTCGCCGTCAACTCCGTCCCGCTTACCGCCGACTGGGCGCTGCTCGACGCCGACCTCACCCTCGGCCTGCCGAGAGGCGTGACCGCCGCAACCGGCATCGACGCCATGGTCCACGCGATCGAAGCCTATACGTCAGCCCGGCTCAAGAACCCGCTTTCCGACGCGCTCGCCCGCGAGGCGCTGCGGCTGCTCTCCGCCAACCTGCATCGCGCCTGCGACTCGCCGGCCGACCGGGAGGCGCGCGAGGCGATGCTGCTCGGCGCCCACCTCGCCGGAGTCGCCTTCGCCAACGCTCCGGTCGCCGGGGTGCACGCTCTGGCCTACCCGCTCGGCGGCCATTTCCACGTTCCGCACGGGCTCTCCAACGCACTGATGCTCACCCATGTGCTGGGCCACAACCTCCACGCCGCCCTGCCGCTCTACGCCGAGCTTGGAACCCTGCTGGATCCGGCACTGGAGCCGCTCGGCACCCAGGGGCGGGCGCAAGGCTTCGTCGAGCATATGGACCGCCTGTGCCGCGAGGCGGGCGTGCCACAGCGTTTGTCCGAGGTCGGCGTAACCGCCGAGCATCTCGATCTGCTCGCCGCCGAGGCGATGAAGCAGGAGCGGCTGCTGGTGAACAATCCCTGCCCGATCACCCAGGCCGACGCGCGCCGATTGTATGAGGCCGCGTTGTAATCCCCTCCCCTTGATGGGGAGGGGTAGGGGAGGGGTGGACTCGTTCGAAGGGCTCGGTGCCGGCGGAGACTCCACCCCCACCCCCAACCGTCCCCGATCAAGGGGGAGGGGGGCTAAAGCCCTGCTCTCGCCCTCAGCTCCGCCTTCGCGGCGTCATATTCGCGGGCGAGCTGGTCCACATAGTCTCCCGCGCCCTGGACCTTGTCGATCGCGCCGATGCCCTGGCCGGAACCCCAGATGTCGCGCCAGGCCTTCTTCGCGCCTTCGCCGCCGGCGAAGTTCATGCGGCTCAGGTCGCCTTCGGGGAGGTTGTCGGGGTCCATGCCGGCGGCGGCGATCGACTGGCGGAGATAATTGCCGTGGACGCCGGTGAAATAGCTCGAATAGACGACGTCGGAGGCCCGTCCCTCGACGATGCCCTGCTTATATTCGGGCTGGGCATTGGCCTCCTCGGTCGCGACGAAGGGCGAGCCGATGTAGGCGAGGTCCGCGCCCATCGCCAAGGCGGCGAGGACGGCTCGGCCGGTCGCGATGGCGCCCGACAGGATCAGCGGCCCGTCGAACCATTGCCTTATCTCCTGGACGAGCGCGAAGGGCGACAGAGTCCCGGCATGGCCGCCGGCGCCGGCGGAGACGGCGATCAGCCCGTCGGCGCCCTTGTCCACCGCCTTTCGCGCGAATCGGTCGTGGATGATGTCGTGAAGCGTGATTCCGCCCCAGGCGTGAACGCCCTGGTTGACCTCGACGATCGCGCCCAGCGAGGTGATGACGATCGGCACCCGCCATTTCGCGCAGGTCGCCATGTCCGCTTCGAGTCGGTCGTTGGAACGATGGACGATCTGGTTGACCGCGAACGGCGCCGCCGGGCGGTCGGGACGCTCCCGGTCCCAGGCCGCAAGCTCCTCGGTGATCCGGTGCAGCCATTCGTCGAGCAGGCTCTGCGGCCGCGCGTTGAGCGCCGGGAAGGAGCCGACGATCCCCGCCTTGCACTGGGCGATGACCAGATCGGGGTTGGAGACGATGAACAAGGGCGCGCCGATGACGGGAAGGCGCAGCCTGTCGAACAGGGGAGGGAGGCTCATTCCGCACCCTTAACGGCCGCAGCGCCCGGCGCAATGTCAAGCCGGAGAAGGTGGCGAAGACACGGCCCAACTCTCCTCGACACAGGTGTAGCAATATCCATGCCTCCTGTCCCTCTGCGGGACAGCCGATTTTGCCCTCTGGATAATGGTTTCGCGAATCGTAACGCTCTTGCCAGCGACGGTCCCCTTCCCATTCGATCGCCGCCTCGAAGCTTCGAAACAGGAGACTGAACATGCGTGATCTTACCACCCAGGAACTGGGTTTCGTCTACGGCGCCGGCGGCTGCGGCAAGCCCAGCAAGCCTTCGTGCGGCGGCAAGGGCTCGAAGTCCAAGGGCTCGAAGTCCAAGAAGTGCGGCTCCAGCTCGCGTTCGCGCGGCTGCGGCACCAAGTCGCGCGGTCACGGCAGCCGCTGCGGCTGAGCCGACCGCCGGTCTTAACGGCGTTGCAAGGGCCGGGCGGATATCCTCCGCCCGGCCCTTCATTTTGAGCGCGGAGAATCGGCAACGTCATGAAGAAGAGCGCGTCGCAGCTCGCCTCGGGCGAAGCGCCCGCAATGGCGCATGAGGAGCTCGTCTGGCTGCTCGGTCAGCCGCACCTCACCGACTATCTCGAATTCGTGAAGGACAAGGTGGTCGGCGGGGAGGCGGTGAGCCCGCGCGCGCTGGCCGACGAATGGCGCGCCGCCAACGATCTCTTCCACGAGCTTGAGCAGGCGGAGGCCGGGATCGCGGACTACGCTGGCTGCCTGCCGCTCCCAAAGGCGATGCGGCCGCTGGCGAAGGCGCTGAGGGACTATCCCTATTTCCGCGACACCTACGACACGCTTCCGGTTGAGATTCGGCTCGTCGAGCTGAAGAAGCTGATCGTCTCCCAGTCGAGCGTCAGCGCCGGTTTCTCCGGGTCGCTGCGCCAGCGCCTCGGCGGGGAGCCGACCCCGGAAGCCCTGTTCCATTTCTGCCTGCCCATGGAGCGAGAGCTGCCTTCCGCGCGGGTGAGGAAGGTGGCGCGCGACCGCTGGGTCTTCACCTCCGATTCGACCGACTTCCGCCTCCACCACGCCGCAATGCTGCGTCCGGACCAGGTTCCCGGCCTCGCCACCTTCGGCCCGGCCACCCACATCCTCGCTTTGCCGGTCGGCTTCGGCTCCAACTTCGTCTCGGTGGTGAGGAGCGACGGGCGGCTGCTGCTCCAGAACGGCTACCACCGCGCCTACACTTTGCTGGCCGCCGGGGTCACCCACGCGCCCGCGGTGGTGCAGACGGTGACCCGCAAGGACGAGCTGCAGATCGCCGCCAACGAAGACGTAATGGAGGACGCGGCTTTCTTTTTCCGCGCGGCGCGTCCGCCTCTGCTCAAGGATTTCCTCGATCCGCGCCTCGGCAAGCGGCTGCTCGTCCACCGCATGGAGACGACGGTGGAGATCGAGGTGAAGACGCGGACCTCGACCGGATCGATCGTCTGACGATCCGCTAACGGCCCAGCTCGAGCCGGTATCCGGTGTCGAACCCCTCACGAAGCATTGCGACGACCGCGGCCGCCACCGCTGCCGGCGGCTTCAGCTCGGCCTGGTCTTCCCCCGGAAAAGCGCGCTGGCGCATCTTCGTCGCGGTCGCCCCGGGATCGACGATCGCGACC
>JAXDPA010000126.1:0-8813 GCA_034668685.1 Sphingomonadales bacterium
CCTTGTAGCGCGCCGAGACGGCGGCATAGCGTACCGCCTCGATGATCTCGCGAACGTCGTCGACGCCGGTATGCGAGGCCGCGTCCATCTCGACCACGTCGATATGCCGCCCCTCGGCGATGGCGCGGCACGGCTCGCAGACGCCGCACGGCGCGATGGTCGGGCCGCCCTTGCCGTCCGGGCCGACGCAGTTCAGCGCCTTGGCGATGAGCCGCGCGGTCGACGTCTTGCCGACCCCGCGCACTCCGGTGAGCAGGAAAGCGTGGGCGAGCCGGTCGCGGCGGATCGCATTGCCCAGGGTCTGGACCATCGCGTCCTGGCCGATCAGCGCCGCGAAGCTCTGAGGCCGGTACTTGCGGGCGAGCACCCGGTAAGGCTGCGCCCCTTCGACGCCGCTCAGGGCAGGCTTTACCGGCTGGGCCGGCTCGTCGAGGCCGAGGCCGACCATTTCCGGCGCATCATCCACGATCGCGCTCGCCGATCGGGACGAAAGAGAGGAAAGTCATACGGATTCGCGGGGGGTCTTCCCCGCCGAACGTCGTGCGGACGGCGGTCGAAAACGAATCCCTGAAAGCGATCATCCGGTGAACATCGCACCCGCGCGGGGGTGTAGGAAAGCGGAAAATGAAGAGCCTCAGCAAAGGCCGGTGGGAGCCGGAACGACCCGGGGCGAAATCGTTACGGCTGCTTCCTTCCGGATCTGACCGGGTTGGCGACAGCACCGTCCGCCCGACTCCCGCGGCGCATATGGGACCGCCGCGTTGGTTAGGCAAGATCGGAGAGATGGCGCGATGCGTCCATCTTCTCGTGAAGGACCCGCAGCACGAGGATGTCTCCACCCTCCGGCCGGAAGTAGATGAAGTGATGCTCCGCCTTCAACCGCCGGATGATCGCGCTGAAGTCCACCGGTCGTGTGCCGACGGGATTCGACAAGAGGGAGTGAGCGGCGGCTCCAAGGCGTTCCGCGTAAAGGTCGGCTTGCGCCACTCCCCAGCGGGAATTCATGTACGTCCAGATTTCGATGAGGTCGGCGGCCGCGGGGCCGGCGAATCTCAGGCGGCGCGCGATTTCGCCTTCTCCCGAGCCTGCGCAATGATTTCGTCGAAGCTCAACTCGCTGTCGTCGCTCCTGTCTCCTTCGGCAATCAGCTCGCGAAGCCGCCCGCGACCTTCCTCGGAGTCCATCCGGATCAGATGGCGCACGAAGTCGCTGACGTTGGCGAAATAGCCCGTCGCGACCTGAGACTCCACGTAGGCGCGCATCTCGTCGGGGAGAGAAATGTTCATGGTAGCCATAGGTGCAATCATCGTTCGTATGACAAAGATTGTCAACGCCCCTGCATGTCCCGTGCCCCTGCAGGCATTCGGACCGTGAGGCTCTCCATCGCCTCGGTGAGAACGATCTGGCAGGCGAGGCGGGAGGTTCGGGTGACGTGGGCGGCGAGGTCGAGCAGATCCTCCTCCTCCTCGCTTGCGCGGGGGAGGCGGTCGAAGTCGGCGGCGTCGACGATGACGTGGCAGGTCGAGCAGGCCATCTGGCCCTCGCAGGTGCCTTCGAGCGGCTGGCCGTCCGCCTGGGCGACGTCGAGCAGCCGCTCGCCCGCGGGCGTGTCGACCTCGCTGACCCGGGAGCCGTCGGCGGAGACGAAGCGGACTCGGGTCATGCGGCGAAGCTCAGCTGGCGTTCGGCGGCGGCGTCGATCAGGGTGAGGGCTTCGAGCAGGTCCTGCTCGCTCGTGTAGCGGCCGAAGCCGAGACGGATGCTGGAGCGCGCTTCCCGCTCGCCGAGGCCGAGGGCGGCAAGGACATGGCTGGGGCGGCCGGAGCCGCTGGCGCAGGCCGATCCGGCGGAAAAGGCGACTTCGCGCACCTCCGAGATCAGGCCGGCGCTGTCGACGCCCTCGCGGCGGAGATTGAGGTTGCCGTGGTAGCGCCGATCGGCGGAGCCGTTCAGCGTCCAGTGCGGCATGGCCTCCCGGGCGAGCGACCAGAGCCGCTCCACGTGCCTCCGGTCCTGCGCGGCGCGCTCGACGAGCAGCCGAGCCGCCTCGCCGAAGCCGGCGCAGAGCGCGGGCGACAAGGTGCCGGAACGAAGCCCGCCTTCCTGCCCGCCGCCATGAAGGAGCGGATCGAGCTCGACACCGGCCCGCACCCACAGCGCGCCGATGCCCTTGGGCCCGTGCACCTTGTGCGCCGAGACGGCGACCATATCGCAATCCGCGAGCGGCACGGGCACCCGTCCGAACCCCTGCACCGCGTCGCAGAAGAACAGGGCGCCGGCGGCACGGGCGAGCGAGGCGATCGCCTCGACCGGCTGGATCGCGCCGATCTCGTTATTGACCAGCATCGCCGCGACGAGCCCGGTGCGGTCGTCGATCCGTTCGCCCGCGAGCGCGAGATCGAGCAGGCCGTCGGGCCCGACCGGCAGGACATCCAATTCGAAACCCCAGCCGGCAAGATATTCGAGCGTGTCGAGCACCGCGGCATGCTCGGTGGCGAGGGTGACGATCCGGCGGCGGCTCTGCGGCAGGCGGGCGGCCACCCCCTTGAGAGCCCAGTTCGCCGCCTCCGTGGCGCCCGAAGTGAAATAAAGCTTTCCCCCTCCCTCCAAGGGAGGGGTTAGGGGTGGGTCAGCCCTGGGACGGCTCGATGCCGCCTCAGGGCTCTCGGGACCGGCGCCCAAACTCGCTACGCTCGTACCCACCCCCGACCCCTCCCTTGCAGGGAGGGGAGTCGTCAGTGCCTCGATCACGTGCTCCCGCGCCAGCTCGACCGCGGCGGCGGCGTCGCGGCCCATCCGATGGCTGCTGTGCGGGTTGGCGAACTTGTCGTCGAGCCAGGGGCGCATCGCCGCGGCCGCCTCGGGCGCGAGAGGAGTGGTCGCCTGATAGTCGAGATAGATCACGCCGCGCGGCGCTTGCCGTACATCGCCCGCCACTCGCCGAGCAAAGCGTCGACGTCGCTCTCGACGGTCTGCGGGCCGAAGCTGACCCGGATCACCTCGCGCGCGGCCTCCTCGCTCCAGCCCATCGCGGTGAGGACGGGGCTGGTCTTGAGACTGCCCGACGAGCAGGCGCTGCCCGCCGTCACCGCGATTCCGGCGAGATCGAGCTGCATCATCTGGGCGGCACCCGGAACGCCCGGCATCCGGTAGCAGGCGATGGTGGCGATTCGCGGGGCCGAATCGGCGACGATCTCCCCGCCGGAGTCGCGAATCGCGTCATCGAGCCTGGCGCGAAGCCTCTTCGCTTGCGCGTACCAGCCATGGTCTGCCTCGACGGCCGCGGCGAAGGCCATGATCGACGGCACGGCCGGCGTGCCAGGGCGATAGCCGCCCTCCTGCCCGCCGATCGCCTCCAGGGTCGCCGGATCGCGCACGAGGAGCGCGCCGATGCCGGGCGGTCCGCCCAGCTTGTGCGCGGCGACGACCAGGAAATCCGCTTCGGGAAGCGGCAGCTTGCCGGTGCTCTGCGCGCAATCGGTAAGGAGGAGGCCGCCGGCCGCCTTCACCCGCGAATGGACTTCGGCGATCGGGTGGATGACTCCGGTCTCGTTGTTGACCGACTGGACGGCGACCAATGGCCGGTCCGTGCCTTCCAGAGCGCGGTCGAGATCGTCGAGGTCGAGCGTCCCGTCGCCGCGCACCGCGATCCGGCGCGCGCCGGGCGCGCTGCGGTGGACCGCGGGGTGCTCGACCGAGGCGATGACGAAGCTTCCCGCCCTCGCGCGCTCGAAGACCAGCGAGATCGCCTCGGTCGCTCCGGACGTGAAGATGAGCGTGCCGTCCCAGCCCAGCGCCTTCGCCACCCGCGACCGCGCGTCCTCCAGCATCGCGCGCACCGCCCGCCCCTCGGCATGGGGCGAGGAGGGGTTGGCCCAGGCGCGGCACGCCTCGGCCATCGCCGCCGCCGCCGCCGGCAGGATCGGAGTGGTCGAGGCATGGTCGAGATAGATGCGGGACGTCACGCAAGGCCCTTTCAAATTGCGCGTTGGGATCGCTCCCCTATATAGAGCGGCACGCGCGCGGGGGCAGCCCCGCTTTTCCCACCTTGCAAGCCAAGCGCAGGTTCGATGCCCGAAGTCATTTTCCCCGGTCCCGAAGGCCGCCTCGAAGGCCGATTCAGCCCGGGCCCGCGCCCGCGCGCTCCGGTCGCTTTGATCCTTCACCCGCACCCGCAGGGCGGCGGGACGATGAACAACGCCATCGTCCAGGCGCTCTACAAGACGTTCGTGAGGCGCGGCTTCGCCACCTTGCGATTCAACTTCCGCGGAGTCGGCAAGAGCCAGGGCATCTTCGACAACGGCATCGGCGAGCTCAGCGACGCGGCCTCGGCGCTCGACTGGGTGCAGCAGATCCATCCCGAGGCCGAATCGACCTGGATCGCCGGGTTCAGCTTCGGCGCGTGGATCGGCATGCAATTGCTGATGCGCCGGCCCGAGGTGCGCGGCTTCATCTCGATCGCTCCGCCCGCCAACATGTACGATTTCACCTTCCTCGCCCCCTGCCCCTCGTCGGGAATCATCATCCAGGGCGAGGGCGACGAGGTGGTGACCCCGGGCGCCGTCCAGAAGCTGGTCGACAAGCTTCGCACCCAGAAGCACATCACCATCCACTACGACACGATCCCCGCAGCCAACCATTTCTTCGCCCACGAAATGCCGCAGCTGATGCGATCGGTGGACGATTATCTCGACTTCAGGCTCGATCCGGGCTGCCCGATCCGGTGAGTTCAGGAGAGGGGGGTGGCCGTCATGCCGGACTTGATCCGGCATCCACCTTCTTCAGGAGCCGCGGAAAGAAGATGGACCCCGGATCAAGTCCGGGGTGACGGACTGCCATCTCAGCGACAGGCACGACAAGCCCGCGTCGATCTTGCGGATTTCGGCGACCGGGGTCTGAACGACCTTGGGCGCGCGGGTCGCCAGCAGATCGGCGGTGCGGGGATAGTCGGCGCCGAGCAGGATCGTGTCGTTGAGGCGCAGCAGATTGGCCGCCTTCTCCTCGCCGGCCGGGGTTTCGATCACCTGAAGGCCCGAAAAGATCCCGGCCAGCGCCGGAACGGCGATCACCGTCTCCTCGTCCAGAAGCGCGCAGGCGGTCTTGAGGTGGAGCACGCCGGGCGGCGTCTCGACGATTCGAGCCCTCCGGCCCAGCTCGCGGACCAGCTCGCAGAAGCGCTCGGCGCCCGGCCGGTCGGTGCGGGCCGAGAGTCCGATGAGGATCTCGTCCGGGAGGATCAGGATGTCGCCGCCGTCGGCATAGCCCCGGTCGAGCCTGAGCAGGCGCTCGAAGCGGCGTTCGAGGGCGGGTGCGATCTCGGCGGCCTCGCCCACGCGGCTCGGCGCGCCCGGCCTCAGCACGATCGCGCCTTCGGGAAGGACGAAGGCCGGGTCTTCGACGAAGACCGAATCGGGATAAGAGTCGAGCGGCTCGAGCCTTTCGACGGCCAGCCCGGCCGCTTCGAGCGCGCTTGCATAGGCTTCGAACTCGGCCAGGACGCCGGGATAGGTCGGCGCCTCCAGGCCGGTCCGCAAACCGTCGACCACGCTCGGGGCGGGAGCGCGGACGATCGCGCGGTCGAAGGCGAAGACGCTCACAGCGTCCAAATCAGGACGTTGGCGATCAGGACGGCGGCCATGACCAGCATCAGCACGCCCTGCTTCACCACCCGGCGCTTGAGGATCAGCCACAGGCCGCCCACGGCGAGCGCGAAGGCGGAGAGGACGGCGAGCGAGAGGGCGGCGGCTTCGATCGTCTGCATGGAGGCTTTCTAGCTCCGAAACGGAGCGAAGGAAGGTGTCGCGGTTTACCGATGGTTAAAGCCCGGAGCGTAGCTTTGCGGCATGGCGCACGCGGATTCCAGGCCCGGCCTCGAGGAGGCGTTCGAGCGGATCGAGGAGACGATCCTGCCGAGCCTCGCGATGATGCTCGACACTCTGCTCGAGGCGGCGGCGCTCGCCCGGCCGGGGCACGATGCCGAAATCTACGCCGCAGAGCTTCGCACCATCGGCTGCGAGCTCGAAGCGCTGACCCGCGAGGTCGAAGCGCTGCACGACTCGGCGGATCAGCCGGCCCTGGCCGTCTCGGCCGCCTGACGGGCGAGGATCTCGGCGTAGAGCGCCGGATCGACGTTCCCGCCCGACAACACAACCACCGTTCGGTCGCTCACCGGACCGGCCTTGCCCGCCAGCAGGGCTGCGAGAGCCACGGCGCCGCCCGGTTCGACGACGAGGCGAAGGTGGCGCGCGGCGAAGGCCATGGCCCGCTCGATCTCCGCCTCGGTCACGGCAAGACCGCGGGCGCCCGAGTCGCGCAACGCTCCGAGCGTGAGGGGAGAAACCAGCCTGGTCTGGAGCGCGTCGCAGCGAGTCGGCGGCGCCGGCTCCTCGACCGGGACCGGCTCGCCGGCTTCGATCGAGCGGGCCATATCGTCCCAGCCGGCCGGCTCGACGGTGACGATCTCGGCCTCGGGCAAGGCGAGCGCGATTCCGGCGGAGAGGCCGCCGCCGCCGCAGGGGACGAGGATCTTGTCCGGGGCGTGGCCGAGCTGCTCGCCGATCTCGACGCCCGCGCTCCCCTGCCCTTCGATGACGTCGACATCGTCGAACGAGGGGACGAGGACGCAGCCTTTCTCGGCGGCGAGGCGGGCGCCGATCGCCTCGCGGCTCTCGGTGGCGCGGTCGTAGGCGACGATTTCGGCGCCGGCGGCCAGGGTAGCGTCCCGCTTCACCGCCGGCGCGTCGGCCGGCATGACGATGGTCGCGGCGATGCCGAGCCGCCGAGCCGCCAGCGCCACGCCCTGGGCATGGTTGCCCGAGGAGAATGCGACGACTCCGCGCGCCTTCTCGGCGTCCGAAAGCTGGAGCAGGCGGTTGAACGCCCCCCTCAGCTTGAAGCTGCCGCCCTGCTGAAGGCACTCGGCCTTGATCCAGACTCGGCCGTCCTCCCGGTCGAGCGGAAGCAGAGGCGTTCGAGTCACATGGGGCCCGACACGCTTCGCCGCAGCCGCGACACCCTTTGCCGAGGGCCGTCTATCGCTCATGCAAGCCTCTGGAGAACAAGGGGAAAATCCGGGTCTTTACAGGGGGGTACAGGGGCCATATATCGCCCCCGCTGCCCCATGGGGACTTCCAACAACCGCAAGGCAGCTTTTTCGTCAACTACCGCCTTTGGAGGTCCCTTGAGTTGCACAAGCATCATAGCGCGCTGGGGCTAGCTGCTGCCTCCCGACCGGTCCAGCCGGTCACGCTCATCCGTCCGCACGCCGCCCGGCGCGCCGCCCGCTTCTTCGCCGAGAAGTTTCCGGGCCGGTCGCTCTATGCCGTGAAGGCCAATCCCTCGCCGGAGCTGCTGAGGGTGCTCTGGGAGAGCGGCATCACCCATTACGACGTCGCCTCGATCGCCGAGGTGCGGCTGGTCGCGGAGACGCTTCCGAACGCGGTGCAATGCTTCATGCATCCGGTGAAGGCCGAGGAGGCGATCGCCGAGGCCTATGCGCTCGGCGTGCGCACCTTCTCGCTCGACACGCTGGAGGAGCTGGAGAAGATCGTTCGCGCCACGGGCGGTGCCGAGGATCTCAGCCTGTGCGTCCGGATCCGGGTCTCCTCCGACCATTCGAAGCTCAGCCTCGCCGCCAAGTTCGGCGCCGAGCCCGACGAGATGAAGGCTTTGCTGCTCGCCACCCGCCAGGTCGCCGACGCGCTCGGCATCTGCTTCCACGTCGGCAGCCAGGCGATGACCCCGGCGGCCTATGGCGAGGCGATGGAGCGGGTCCGCGCCGCGATCGTCGAAGCGGCGGTGACGGTCGACATCGTCGACGTCGGCGGCGGGTTCCCGTCGGTCTATCCGGGCATGGAGCCGCCGGCGCTCGAAGCCTATTTCGAGCTCATCTCGCGCGCCTTCGAGAGCCTGCCCATCTCCTATTCGGCGGAGCTGTGGTGCGAGCCGGGCCGCGCCTTGTCGGCGGAATATGCCAGCGTCCTGGTCCGGGTCGAGAAGCGCCGCGGCGACCAGCTCTACATCAACGACGGCGCCTACGGGGCCCTGTTCGACGCCGCCCATATCGGCTGGCGCTTTCCGGTGCGGCTGGTGCGCGAGTCGGGCTCCGACGCGCGCGACATGGCGTTCAGCTTCTACGGGCCGACCTGCGACGATCTCGACCATATGACCGGGCCGTTCGACCTGCCGGCCGACGTCCGGGCGGGCGACTATATCGAGATCGGCATGCTCGGCGCCTATGGCTGCGCGATGCGGACCGGCTTCAACGGCTTCGGCGCCGTCGCTCGGGTCGAGGTCGCGGACGAGCCGATGGCGACGCTCTACGGCCCGGCCGAGGAACGGCCCGCCGCGAGCAACGTCGTCACGCTGTAACCGGCGAGTAGATTGCCGTCATGCCGGACTTGATCCGGCATCCACCTTCTTTTCGCGCGTAGCAGGAGAAGGTGGACCCCGGATCAAGTCCGGGGTGACGAATATGGGTTTTCCGCGTCCCCCTCGAACGACGGCGGTTCATATTGGAATGATGGATAGGGACATGAACGAACTCGCCCGCAACGACACCCGCAAGGCGGAGCTGCTGTCGACGACCGTCGAGCATATCGACATCAAGAGCTTCGACGCGAGGCCGATCGTCGATGCGATGAAGAAGATGAGCTTCACCTCGCGCGACCTCGGCCGCGCCGCGGAAATCTACAACCAGATGCTCGCCGACAAGGATTGCTCGGTTATCCTGGTGATCGCCGGATCGACCTCGGCGGGCGGCTGCATGGACCTCTATGCCGAGCTGGTGCGCAACAACATGGTCGACGCGATCG
>JAXDPA010000127.1:0-30890 GCA_034668685.1 Sphingomonadales bacterium
CGCTCTACATGGCGCTCTACGCGGCCGGGATCATCTTCTTCTGCTTCTTCTACACGGCGGTGGTGTTCAACCCCGAGGAGACGGCGGAGAATCTGAAGCGCTACGGCGGCTTCATCCCCGGCATCCGTCCCGGCAAGCGCACCGAGGAATATCTCGACTACGTGCTCACAAGGGTGACCGTGATCGGCGCGGCGTACCTGACCGTCATCTGCCTGGTGCCGGAATATGCGATCGCCCAGCTCGGCCTCAACTTCAGGCTCGGCGGGACCAGCCTGCTGATCGTCGTCAACGTCACGATGGATACGGTGACCCAGATCCAGAGCCACCTCATCGCCCACCAATATGGCGACCTCATCAAGAAGGCGAAGCTGAAGGGCGGCGGCCGGCGCTGATGCTTCGATGAACATCATCCTGCTCGGCCCCCCCGGCGCGGGGAAGGGCACCCAGGCCCAGCATTTGATCGCCGGCCGCGGCCTCGTCCAGCTCTCGACTGGCGACATGTTGCGTCAGGCCATCAAGACCCAATCCCCCATCGGACTTCGCGCCAAGGCGATCATGGAGGCGGGCGAGCTGGTCCCGGACGACGTCGTCGATGCTCTGATCGAGAACCGGCTCGACGCGCCCGAGCGCGATTCGGGCGGCGGCTTCATCTTCGACGGCTATCCGCGCACCGAGGCGCAGGCGATCTCGCTCGATCGCATCCTCGCGGCTCGGGGCATGAGGCTCGACCACGTCATCGAGCTGATCGTCGACGAGCAGGCTCTGATCGACCGGATCACCGGCCGCTTCTCCTGCGCCAAGTGCGGCGAGGGCTATCACGACCGGTTCAAGCTGCCCAAGGTGGAAGGCCTGTGCGACGTCTGCGGCTCCGACCAGTTCAAGCGGCGCCCGGACGACAATGAAGCGACGGTCCGGACCCGGATGGCCGAATATCGCGCCAAGACCGCGCCGATCCTGCCTTATTACGAGGCGAGGGACCTGGTGCGCCGGGTCGACGGCATGGCGCCGATCGACGCGGTGCAGCGCGAGATCGACGCGATCCTCGGTCCGGCTTGGGCGATCTAGCGGACGACGAGCATCGGCGCGAGCGCCGTCAGCATCACCACCAGTCGCTTGGGCAACGATTCCTCCATTTTTCGGGCAGCTTAGCGGAAGGTTCGTCTTCGTCCAGCCGATTGCCGCCGCGTTGACCGCCTGCCGATTCTGGCGCATCTCCGCTCCCCGAAGGCAAGTTGGGGGATCATCGATGCAGTTCGTCTCGTTCGGCGCCGCGCTCCTGCTCGGGCTGTCGCTGCCGGCGCTGGCGCAGAGCGGAACGCCGACCACACCCGCCGCGACGCCGCCGACGCCGGCGGCCCGCCCGGGTCCTCCCGATCCCGGGGCGCTGATGGCGTCCGAGCGCGAGGCGATGGGCAAGCTCGCCATGCTCGACGGCGCCTGGCGGGGCACGGCCTGGACGATCACGCCGCGCGGCAAGGTCGAGGTCGTCCACACCGAGCGGGTCGGCCTGATGCTCGCGGGGACGGTGCGGATGATCGAGGGCCGATCCTACCTCCCCAACAGGACCATCCCGTTCGTCGCGCTGGGGATCATCTCGTTCAACCCCGGCAACGGCAGCTACCGCATGCGCTCCTACGCGCAGGGCATGGCGGGCGACTTCGCGATGACGGTCAACCCCGACGGTTATGCCTGGGAGGTGCCGGCGGGTCCGGGCGCCGTCATCCGCTACCGCGCCACCGTCGCCAACGGCGCCTGGAAGGAAGTCGGCTTCCGGGTCGCCGGGAGCGATCCTCCGGTGCAGATTTTCGAGATGAACCTGAAGCGGATCGGCGACACGAGATTCCCGGTCGGCGAGCCGGTGCCGATGCGTTGAGACGGCTGCCCGCCGCCCTGCTGTTGCTTGCCGCCGCGCCCGCGGGCGCCGAGGTCAAGTCGGCGACGGCCAGCGGCTTCGAGGTCCGGTCGGTCGCGGTCGTCAAGGCCTCGCCCGAGGCCGCCTGGGCGATGATCGTCAAGCCGGCCGCCTGGTGGAATCCGGAGCACAGCTGGTCCGGCAAGGCCGCGAACCTGACGATCGATCCCCGCGCCGGCGGCTGCTTCTGCGAGGCGGTGCCGCCGGGCGGCTCGGTCGAGCACGGCCGGGTGCTGAGCGCGATGCCGGGCCGGCTCCTGCTGCTCGAGGCGCCGCTGGGGCCGCTCCAGGCGCTCGCCGTGACGACGCGGCTGAGCTGGCGGCTGAAGCCCGTCGCCGGCGGGACCGAGATCACCCAGACCTATGTCGCCGGCGGCTATCTGCCGATGGGCGGCGACGCGCTCGCTCCCGCGGTCGACGGCGTGCTCTCGGAGCAGCTCGTCCGGCTGAAGGCGAGCCTCGACCACTAGCAGGAGAAGCCGGAAATGGCGGTGTCCGATCATGTCGATTTCGAGGGCTTCATCGAAGGGGTGGCACGGCGCAACGCGGGCCAGCCCGAGTTCGTCCAGGCGGTGACCGAGGTCGCCCAGGACATTTTCGATTTCATCGCCGACAAGGAGGAATATCACCAATATCAGATCCTCCGCCGGATCGCCGAGCCGGACCGGGTGGTCTCGTTCCGGGTCGTCTGGGAGGACGACAACAACCATATCCGGGTCCAGCGCGGCTGGCGGGTCCAGAACAACAACGCGATCGGGCCCTACAAGGGCGGCCTGCGCTTCCACCCCTCGGTGAACGAGAGCGTATTGAAGTTCCTCGCCTTCGAGCAGACCTTCAAGAACGCCCTCACCGGGCTGCCCATGGGTGGGGGGAAGGGCGGCTCGAACTTCAACCCGAAGGGCAAGAGCATCCATGAGATCATGCGCTTCTGCCAGAGCTTCATGACCGAGCTCTACCGCCACATCGGCGCCGACGTGGACGTGCCGGCCGGCGACATCGGCGTCGGCGCGCGCGAGATCGGCTTCATGTTCGGCCAGTACAAGCGAATCACGAACACGTTCGAGGGCGTCTTGACCGGAAAAGGCCTCGAATATGGCGGCTCGCTGATCCGCACCGAGGCGACCGGCTACGGCGCCGTCTATTTCCTCGAGAACATGCTGAGCACGCGCGGCGATGCGATCGAGGGGAAGCGGGTGGCGATCTCCGGCTCCGGCAACGTCGCGACCCATGCCGCGGAGAAGATCGTGCAGCTCGGCGGCAAGGTGCTGACGCTCTCCGACAGCGAAGGCTTCGTCCACGATCCGGACGGGATCACCCAGGAGAAGATCGATTGGGTGAAGGCGCACAAGACAAAGCGGCGCGGCCGCATCAGCGACTATGCCCGGGAATTCTCCGGCGCGACCTTCCACGCCGGCAAGCGGCCGTGGGACGTGCCGTGCGACATGGCCATGCCCTGCGCGACCCAGAACGAGCTTCTCGGCGACGACGCCCGCGCGCTGGTGCGCAACGGCTGCATCGCGGTGGCGGAGGGCGCCAACATGCCGACCGACCTCGAAGGGGTCCACGTCTTCAAGCAGGCGCGGATCCTCTACGCGCCGGGCAAGGCCGCCAATGCCGGGGGGGTCGCGGTCTCGGGCCTCGAGATGAGCCAGAATTCGGCCCGGATCAGCTGGAAGGAGGCGGAGCTCCAGCAGCTGCTGCGCGACATCATGGACGGAATCCACACGCGCTGCCTCGAATATGGCCGCCGCGACGGCGACGATTATGTCGACTATGTCCGCGGCGCCAACATCGCCGGCTTCAAGAAGGTCGCCGACGCGATGCTGGCCTTCGGCGTCGTCTGAGCCTCAGCCGCGGCTCGGCGCCGGCCTTGCCGCACGAAGGGCGCCTCAGATCGGGGTGATCGCGAAGGCGCGCAAATTGACCTGGGCGGGATCGGACGTCACCGGCGCATCATAGCCGCTGAGCCGCTGATAGCCGTCGGTGGCGAGCGCGTAGACGCGAAGGCTCTCAGCGAAGGCGGCGCGAATACAGGGCGTCTCGCCGACCGGCAGCTGTTCGTTCAGCAGGAGAGTGACCGTCAGCGATTTGCTGAACTGGTCGCCGGTGCGCGAATAACCGTTGGCGCTGACCGCATCGACCAGGCCGCTCGCCCCCGCCGATGGAAGGGGCGTCGCCACCCGCGTGACATGAAAATCGAAGCTCGCGTAATTGGCGGGGTGGCTGGCGCGGAAGCTGATCACGGCGGAGGCGCCGGGCGAGTATTCCAGGAAGCCGCACTTGGTGTCGTTGTTGCCGGGCGCGATCGTCGCAGGGTTGATGGTGCCGAAGCATTGCCGGTTGTCCAGGTGGAGAACCAGGCGGAATCCGGCGACATGGCTCGCGCCGTCGAACAGCGTCCGATCATGCGTCGCGGGGTCGGTATTATAGGTACCGCTCGTGAGCGGCGCGGGATCGACTATCTGGAACAGATCGACGCTCTCGGCCGTGAGGTCGACCCGCGTCATCGTGCCACCCACGTTGCGGAACAGCTCCAGCTTGAGTTCGTACTTGCCCGTGGCGAGCGGCACCGTGTTCCAATAGGCGCTGGCCAGGTCGTAACCCTCGTCGAGAACCTCCCAGTCCTCGCCGCCGGCTGGAAGATCCGGTTCGATCTCGTAATAATATTGTCCGAATCCCGGCACGGGCCCGACCTTGACCGAATTGTAGATTACGGGCTGCCCGATCGGAGTGGTTTCCCGATAGTGGCGGAAGACCGGAACATCGATCGCCACCCAATCGGAATCCAGCGTGCTGCCGAGCGGTCGGTACGACCAGCGATAGTGGGTTATGCCGGCCGGCTTCAGCCCCTGGCCGAAGTCGACTCGAGGCTCGAGCGTCGCACCGAACGGCGATTCCTTGCTGGCGTGGATCCAGCCGGCCTTGACCGTTCCGGCCTTGAGCGGATCGGCCGCGGGATCAACGACGCTCGGCTCGCGGTTGATCTCGCCCATGCTGACTTGGCGTCCGATCGATTTCACCACAACCTGCTTGCCCGGCAGCGGATCGGTATGGCCGCAACCGTGGACGCGCGGATCTGTGATCGTGATCCTGACCTCGGTGCCGCACGGATAATCCCACCAGGTGTTGCAGGGGATGGGCGGACGATAGACTGTCGTCCAGACCCCGCCGATCGAATATTCGACCCAGAAATAGAGGTCCGGCTTGTCCCCCGGGCGCGGATACCAGATCGTCGTGTCGAAGCCGCCGTCCTCGTCGGTGGTGACCACCCGCAGTTCGTCGCACACGTAGAACCAGGGATGGAGCCACGGCCACAGGCAGATCAGGGGCCGGATGAGCTCGATATTGTCGATCAGCGAGCGCCGAACGACCTGCGTCGAATGGGAGGTGAGGGCGAATTGCATCGCCGGATTCATCTGCTGCGCGAGCGGATTCGGACCCACTGCCGCGAAAGCGGCCGTCTCGATCGGCGGCAACGGCTGCGGGTTGAGCGCGATTTCCTCGCCGCGCCCGATCAGGCTGGCCGTGGCCGCGAGCTGCAGTCGTCGGCTGGCGGCGTTCGCGAGGTCGCGGATGGGCTCGCCGATATCGATCGGCCAGGGATCGGCGCGGGGGTCTGGATCGGGGCCGGGCGGCCAGGGAAGCGGCCGGTGAATGATCCCGACGAGTTCATCGCGCAACCGCACGATCTCCGGATCGGGAAGTCGGGTGAGAACCCACCAGAGGCGGTCGACCTCGCAGATATGGACGCGGGCGTGACAGACAGGCAGCTCGACAACCTCTCCTCCGGGAAGGCGGACGCGCTTGACGAGACGGCCGCGCACGCGGCAGCGGCACCAGTGCCACGACGGCCAGAGGTAATCGGGGATGGGATCGATTTCGTACTGCCGGCGGCCCTGTTCGAATTGCCATTTCGGCGCATAGGCGTTCAACCGCTCCAACATCGCGAGCGTCGGCGGACCGGCGCGCTTCCCACCGTCGATTGCCGGACCGATGAGAAGCCGCGCGCCGCGCGGTAGCTGCCGCAGCGAGAACTGGGCCTTCCCTTCGCTCAGCGCCTCGCTGGCGAGCAGGGCGCCCGAGCGGTCGAACAGATAGGCGACGGCGGCGATCGGCTTGTCCGGCTCGCCTTCGAACGGCGCCCGGATCGTAAAGCCCGCGTTCCTGCTTGTCTGGTTCGCCATTATCCTGCCCTCCCCGGCCGCGAAGAAACTGGCGCAAACGCGGACCACGATCACCCGCAGTCTCGCGGCGATCAATCTCAGGTTTCTCCAAAATCCCCCCGCAGTCATCATGCTGCTGTCACTACAGGTGTCGCACCACCTTCCTCACCGTCTCAAATCCGCCGTGTACGAGAGAAATACTGTTTATCCACAGCATCTTACATATAACGGGCAAGTTCTCTCAACAATTTTGAAATCAAAGCCAACCGGTCCTCCCGGTCCGTGGGAACCGCAGGTTCTCCCATCTATTGCATGCGACTCGAAGTACCGGTTATTATCGTCCCAATATGGCAAAGAGTCGAGTCCTTCTGTATTGGGGAGTGATCCTCGACGATATTGTATACTTTCTGTAGCTATTGCTGCCCGACGGAAGGCAGTCCTTGGCGGAAGGCTTGCGCCGCCGTTCAGGTAGGCCGCCGACGCGCTCCTGGTCGTCGCGCTGCGCCTGAGAGGACGAAAAGCTGGGGATGAAAACGCCGGTCACTCTTCGCAGCGGGCGTTCGACGCCCTAATCTGAGGCCATGGATATCGACGAATCCTTCGAGGAGGGGCGGCCCGTCCGGGAATCGGACCGGCTGACGCTGGACCTCGACGGCTGGGAGGGGCCGCTCGACCTGCTGCTGACGCAGGCGCGGTCTCCGAAGCCCGATCGCGCCGCGAACTCGATCCTGGCGCTGGTCGAGCAATATCTCGCCTTCATCGCCGACGCCAAGAAGCTGAAGCTGGAGATCGCGGCCGACTATCTCGTCATGGCGGCGTGGCTCGCCTACCTCAAATCCTGCCTGCTGCTGCCCAAGGACAATGAGGGCGATCCGAGCCCCGAGGAGCTGGCGATGCGGCTGCAGCTCAGGCTGCAGCGCCTCTCGGCGATGCGCGAGGCCGGGGCCCGGCTGCTGGCGCGAGACCGGATCGGCCGCGACGTCTTCGTCCGCGCCGCGCCCGAGGGGCTGCGGGTGGTGCGGCGCTCAGCCTGGCAGGCCGAGCTCTACGACCTCATCGCCGCCTACGGCGCCGTCCGCGCCCGCGCCGAGCCCGCCGTCCACATCGTCACGCGCCGGCCGGTAATGACTCTCGAGGAAGCCCTGCTCAGGGTCGAGCGGCTGGTCGGCGCGCGGCTCGACTGGACCCGGCTCGAGGCCTTCCTTCCCGAGACCCAGGACGCCGAGTTCCGCCGGTCGGCGCTCGCCTCGAGCTTCGTCGCCGCCCTCGAGCTGGCCCGCAAGGGCAAGGTCGAGCTGGACCAGCGCGCCCCGTTCGAGCCGCTCTACGTGAGGGCGGCGTGATCGAGCCGACCGACGACATGCGCGCCGTCGAGGCGGTGCTGTTCGCCGCCGAGGAGCCGCTCTCCGTCGACGACATCGCCGCCCATGTCGGCGAGGGGGTCGGCGTCGAGGTGGCGCTCGGCGCGCTGTCGGCCGATTATGCCGGCCGCGGCGTGAACCTCGTCGAGCGGGGCGGGCGCTGGCACTTCCAGACGGCGCCGGACCTCGCCCACATCCTGCGCCGCGAGCGCGAGGAGCCGAGGCGGCTGTCGCGCGCCGCGGTCGAGACGCTGGCGATCATCGCCTATCACGAGCCGGTCAGCCGCGCCGAGATCGAGGCGATCCGCGGAGTCCAGATCTCCAAGGGAACGCTCGATGTGCTGATGGAGGCCGGCTGGGTCCGCCCCGCCGGAAGGCGCGAGGTGCCGGGGCGGCCGCTCACCTACGCCACCACCCAGTCCTTCCTCAGCCATTTCGGCCTCGCCAGCCGACGCGACCTCCCCGGCCTCGACGACCTCAAGGCGGCCGGCCTGCTCGACCCGATCGACGCGGCTCTGGAACAACTCGAACTGGAATCTGGGCCCGAGGGGGACTAGGTACCCTCCCAAGGCTCAGCGGAGATCGGCAATGGGTGGCTTCAGCATCTGGCATTGGCTCGTCGTGGGCATCATCATCCTGTTGCTGTTCGGCAAGGGCCGCTTCTCCGACATGATGGGCGACGTCGCCAAGGGCATCAAAAGCTTCAAGAAGGGGATGAGCGAGGACGAGGAAGCCGAGGTCCAGCGCCGGGTCGAGGCGCAGCGGCGGCTCGACTCCGCCCCGCGGGGCGATCTCTCCGAACCGCCGCGGACGACGACGACGGCCGAGCCCGTCGATCGCCGCGAGCCCTGACCCCGACGCGCCGACGAGCCCCGCGCCATGTTCGGCGTCGATTCCTCCGAGCTCCTGATCATCGCCGTGGTGGCCCTGGTCGTCATCGGGCCCAAGGACCTGCCGCGCGTGATGCGCGTCGTCGGCCAGTGGGTCGGCCGGGCCCGCGGCATGGCCCGCCACTTCCGCTCGGGCATCGACGAGATGATCCGCCAGTCCGAGCTCGAGGAGCTGGAGAAGCGCTGGCGCGACGAGAATGACCGGATCATGAAAGCGCATCCGATGACCGGCGATTTCGACACGGTCGAGGCCTTGCCCCCTCCCGTCGGTGAGCCGTCCGCGGAAGCCGACGTCGAGCCGCAGGACGAGCTGCCGCTTCCGCCGCCGCCGCCGCGCGAGCTGCCATGAACGACATCGACGAGACCCGCGCGCCGTTGCTCGAGCATCTGATCGAGCTCAGGCGCCGACTGCTGTGGAGCTTCGCCGCTCTGGCCGTCGCGTTCGGCTTCTGCCTCTATTTCGCGCGGCCGATCTACGCCTTCCTGCTCGAGCCGCTCAAGCGCGCGGGGATCAACAAGCTCATCTACACCGCGATATTCGAGGCCTTCTTCGTCGAGATAAAGGTCGCCTTCTTCGCCGCCTTGATGATCGCCTTCCCGATCATCGCCGGCCAGATCTGGCTGTTCGTCGCGCCCGGGCTCTACGCCAAGGAGAAGAAGGCCTTCTTCCCCTTCCTGGTGATGACGCCCTTCCTGTTCCTCGCCGGCGCGGCGCTGGCTTATTACGTCGCCATGCCGCTCGCCCTCCATTACCTGCTCGGCTACTCGGGCCAGATCGGCGGGGTCGACCAGCAGGCGCTGCCCGGCGTCGGCAATTATCTCGATTTCTCGACCCGCTTCATCTTCGGGTTCGGAGTGGCCTTTCTCCTGCCCGTGCTGCTGATGCTGCTCGAGCGGGCCGGGCTGGTGACCCTTCAACAGCTCAGGCGCGGCCGGCGCTACGCGATCGTCGTCGCCTTCATCGTCGCCGCGGTGCTCACTCCGCCGGACGTCGTCTCGCAGCTGCTCCTCGCCGGGCCTTTGGTGATCCTCTACGAATTCTCGCTGATCGCCATCTGGTTCACCGAGCGGCGCCGGGCCCGCGACGAGCAGGCGGCGGCCTCGCCGTAGGAATTACTTATTGGCCCTTGAGCGGGCCCATTGATGGAGGATGAGATGATCGGCTTGGTGATAGCGGGAATGGCAGCGGCGGCGGTCGACGGCCCCCTTCCGAAGGGCAGCCTCAAGGGGCTGATCAGCTCGGAAGATTATCCGGCGAGCCTTGTCGGACAGCGGCCCGCCGGCCCGGTCTCCGTTTTGCTCACCGTCGCCCCCACGGGCCACGTGACGCGCTGCGACATCCTCCGCTCCAGCGGTGTCGCCGTGCTTGATGCCGCGACGTGCCGCCTGATGGTTCGGCGGGCGAGCTTCGAGCCGGCGCACGACGCCAAGGGCGGCCCCGTCGAAGGCGGAATGGCCGCGACCATCGTCTGGCCGCGGCCCAAGGGTTGAGCGGTGCCTCGGCCCGGGAGGGCTCGACCTTCCTGCTGCTCGCCCGGGCGGGGTTCGTCGCCCGCGGCATCATGTACCTGCTCGTCGCCTGGCTGGCGCTCCGACTCGGCCGCGGCGAGGATGCCGGCAAGGCGCTCGCCTATCTCGGCAGCGGAGCCGGCAAGGCGGTGCTTGCGGCCATGGCGGTCGCCTTCGCCGGCTATTCCGCCTGGCGCCTGGTCGACGCCGCCTTGGATACGCAGCGGCGGGGACGCGACGCAAAGGCCCTTGGCAAGCGTCTCGTCGCCGCCGGCAGCGGCTGCATCCACGCCGGCCTCGCTTTCTCCGCCGCCCGTCTGGCGCTCGGCCATCGCGGTTCGGGCGGCGGCTCCAGCCGGACCGCCGAGACCGGCGCGGCGACGGCGCTCCACCTGCCGGGCGGCGAGGCGTTGCTGCTCGGCGCCGCGGCGGTGCTGGCCGGCGTGGCGGTCGCGCAGGTGGCGATGGGGGTCCGGCTGCGGTTCCTCCATCATATGACGGCGGAGGCGGAGCGGCACTGGTGGGTGAAGGGGCTCGGCGCGGCCGGCTATTGCGCGCGCGGCCTGATCTTCGCCGGGGCCGCCTGGCTGATGTTGCGCGCCGGGATGGACCACGCGCCGCGCGAGGCCGGCGGTCTCGGCGATTCGCTGCGGGCCATGCCCGGCCTTGCCCGGCCGGCGGTGGCGGCGGGCCTCGGCCTGTTCGGCCTGTTCAGCCTGGTCGAGGCCTGGTTCCGCGACATTCGCGACCCTAAGCTCGGCCACCGGATGAAGCGCGCCGCGCGGCGTTGACGGGCGGTTCGGAACGGGCGCGTAAGGCTCGCGTTTGAACGGCCATGGTTGGCCGCCTCTCCCTGATCGCCTTGCTTCTGACCGGCGGATGCTCGTCCGCCAAGGACGACGAGCTGGCGGCCGCCAAGGGCGCCCGTTCGGTGCTCGCGGAGTGGAGCGCGGTCGAGCGGCTCGACGGCGCGCGCCGCCTGCCCGCAGCTTATGCCGACGTGATGCGCGACAAGGCGCGGGAAGCGCTCGCCACCGACCGCAAGTCGATCAAGGACGCCGAGGCCGGCCAAGCGGTCGACCTGGTGATGGACGCCGCCACACCGGGTGCGGCCGCCCTCGCCGCCGCCGGCACCCACCTCCAGCAGGCCGTGGACCGCCTTGAAGCTCGGTGAGCTCTTCCTCGGCGTGCTGACCGCAGTCGGCGGCTTCGTCGACGTCAGCGAGCTGGTCTTCATGTCGCAGGCCGGCTCGCGCTTCGGCTATGCCCTGATCTGGGTGGTGGTGCTCTCGACCGTCGGGATCATGGTGTTCGGCGAGATGAGCGGACGCGTCGCGGCGATCGCCAAGCAGCCGGTGTTCAACCTGATGCGCAACCGGCTCGGGCTTCGCCTCGGCCTGATCACCCTGATCGCCTCATTCGTCAGCAACCTCATCACCTGCGCGGCGGAGATCGGCGGCGTGGCGCTCGTCCTGCAGCTGCTGACCGGGGCGCCGATGCGGCTGATGGCGCTCGCCGCGACCGCCGCCTTCATCGCCACCGTCTGGTTCCTGCCGTTCAAGTGGATCGAGCGGACCTACGGCCTGCTCGGCCTGTTCATGCTGGTGTTCGGCGCGGCTTTGGTCGCGATCCACCCGCCCTGGGGGCAGATCGCCGGCGGCCTGGTGCCGCAGGTGCCGCACGGGCTCTCGACCCGCGACATGGTCGCCTTTGCCTATTTCGCCGTCGCCCTCTTGAGCGCGGTGATGTTCCCCTACGAGACCTATTTCTATTCGTCGGGCGGCATCGAGGACGAATGGGGCCCCAAGGACCTCGGCATCAACAAGCTGACCACCATCGTCGGCTTCAGCCTCGGCTCGCTCCTCGCCATCGCTTTGCTGGCCAGCGCCGCGCAATTGTTCGGCCCGGCGGGAATCTCGCCCGAGATGGTCGGCACGGTCGCGCTTCAGGCCGGGGTGCCGTTCGGCAAGGTCGGGATCCTGCTCGCTTTGCTGGGAATGCTGTTCGCGATCGGCGGGGCGGCGATCGAGACCTGCCTCGCCAACGCCTACAGCCTCGGCCAGTTCTTCGGCTGGCGCTGGGGCCGCCACCGGCCGCCGCGCGAGGCGCCGCGCTTCACTTTGAGCTGGATCCTCGTCTTCGCCGCCGCTTTGGTCATCGTCCTGACCGGAGTCGAGCCGGTGGAGCTCGCCGAATATGCGGTGGTCGCCTCGATCCTGGTCCTGCCCCTGACCTATCTGCCGCTGCTGCTCCTCGCCGGCGATCCCGCCTATATGCGGGTCCACGCCAACGGGCTGCTGTCGAAAACCCTGGGCTGGGGCTTCTATGCGCTGATCTTGGTCGCCGCGGTGGCGGCGCTGCCCTTGTTCCTGCTCACCTCGGGAGGCCAGCTGTGAAGGCCTCCGGCTCCTTGAAGCTGGTCGCCGACGTGCGCGACCTGCAGATCGTCGATTGCGAGGACTGCAATTGCGGGATCGTCGACGATATCGAGTTCAAGGGGAAGCCGGGCGGTCCGCTCGAGGTGGCGGCCCTGGTCGTCGGGCCGGGCGGCTATTCGGCGCGTCTTCCCGGCTGGACGATGCGCCTGGTCGGCTGGATCGCGGGACGCGGCGCCGTCAAGGTGCCCTGGGACAAGGTCGAGAATGTCACCAGCACCGTCCATCTCAAGGTGACCGCCAAGGAGGCGGGGCTGGCCCGGGCTGAGGCGCAGGCGCGGCGCCTGCTGCCGGGGCGCGGCTGATGCGGCTCGGCGACCTCTACGACGCGCCGGTGCGCACCGAGGGCGGCGAGCGGCTAGGCGCCGTCCACGAAGTCTATGCCGAGGGCGGGCGGGTGGTGAAGCTCGGGGTCGGCGCCGCCAACCTGCTCGAGCGCCTGCTCTATCGCCGCCGCGGCAAGCAGGTGGCGTGGGACGACGTCGTAGCCATCGAGGACGGCGCGATCATCGTCGCGGCGAAGAAGCGGAAAAGCTGAAGGGCACGGGTCGATCCGGGGAAGACAAATTTGGGCCCGGAGGCGCCACCGGGGGGGGGGGGGAGGTTAGCGCGTCCGGGCCCATGTCGTGGATAGCGAGAGCGGGGGGGCAAAAGGTCACTATCCAACCTGCACAACGACACAGGCAGGGCGCGGTTCCGCCCGCGGCCGAAAAAAAATTGCGCCTCCCGGAATTTTTTTCGCAACCGGCCCACTGCCCGCCGGTTTCGAGGGAGGTAAGGAGCCGGAGCCATGCCCAAGCCGCCGCAAGCCACACCTCATAGCGATATCGACGGAGTCCATCGCGACGAGAAGAGGAACGTCGACAGCGCCAACGAGGCCGGCCAGGACACGTCGGACCTCCAGCGTGCCCACGAGGATTCGAAGGGCCGGCCCGACTACACGGAAGACTGATTCCTCCCTATCGCGGCTCCGCCCGCGCGACGACGGCGATGTCGAGGGAATAGCGGCCGGCTTCGGTATCGCGGTCGATGGTGGTGCGCAGCTGGCGCGACAGGCCGGTGACGATCCGCTGGAACCGGTCGCCGAGCGTCGATTCGCAAGGGGTCCCGGCCCGCAGGCTCTCGGTCTCGATCATCAGGCTGGCCGCTCCGACCCCGTTGCCCTCGCCGCGCAGCGCGATCGTCACCGAGCCGGCTCCGCACAGCATCGCATATTCGACGATCTCGGTGATCAGGAAGGCGACGGAGACGGCGATGTCCTGGGTCGCGTAATAGGGCTCGACGTCGAGGCGGATCACCATGTTCGCGGCGGCGGCGGGCGCGGTCGCGCGCAGGTTCGCGGCGAGCTCCGAGATCAGCGATTTGAGCGAGACTCCGCGATTTTCCTCGAGCTCGGCATAATGGTTGCGGTGGACGACGGCGAGCGCATCGACCCGCCGCTGGATCGAGGCGTAAGCGGCCGAGACCTGCTCGTTGGTCGACCCCCGGGCGTGGAGGTTGAGGAGGGAGGCGACGACCTGAAGGTTGTTCTTGACCCGGTGGTGGACCTCCCGGACCAGACGGGTCTGCCGTTCGACCGCCGCCTCCAGCTCCGCCTCGTGCCGGGCGACGGTGCGGACCACGCCCTCGAACGCCTCGCCCAGCTCGCCGATCTCGCGCGCCGGGGTGGCGAGCGGCGGCAGGCTCAGGTCGCGGTCGCCCGGCCGGTAGGCGGAGACGGCGCGCTGGACCGAGCCGAGCGGGCGCAGCAAAAGCCGCTCGACGACGATCCAGCCGATCAGGGCGGCCAACAGCCACATGACGACCGGCAGCAGGATCGACAGGATGTCGGCCGCGGTGAACGGGCGGGCGCCGAGCTTGATGCTGAGCGTCAGCCGTCCCTCGGCGATCGCCTGGCTGCGCTCGAGCGTCTGGACGAAGGGTCCGCCCGCATATTCGCTGCGAAGCATCATCAGCCGCCCCTTCTGGCTGAGCCGGAGGTCGAAATAGGGGCTGGTGCCTTCGATATAGGTCAGGGTGTGGAGCGTCGGCCGGGCGAAATCGGTGATTCCCTCCAGCCGCCCGCGCTCGTCGAAGATCCACAGGCGCAGCGCCTGGCCATCGGGAAGGATCTCGGGCCTCGCCTCGCTGGAGCCGCCCGATGGGAGCGGCCCGGCGAGGGCGAAGCTGGCGCTCGCGCAGCGCAGCCGGCCCGCCGAGTTGTAAAAGGCGTAGCGGGCCGGGACCGGCGACTCCTCCAGCCGCCTCAGGGTCGCCGCGCAGAGCGGCGAGCCCGGCGGCGAATCGCCGAGCGCGGCGCTTGCGGTGTGGATGGTGAGGATCGAGTGGGAGAAAGCGGCGTCGAGCCGCTGCGCCTTGATCTCGAGCCGGGTCTCGGCCTCGATCCGTCTTTGATCGTTCTTCTGCTGGGCGCTCTGGATCGAGGCGGCGATGGCGAGCAGGCCGAGCGGGAACAGGGCCGCGCTCAGGATGAGCAGCATCTTGAGGCCGGTCGAAAGCGCCGCGAAGCGCTGCCCCAGCCAGCTCCGCGACCGTTCCGATCGGTCGATCCCGTTCGTTTTGGGAGGTGCCGCCACGGGGGGCGGCCTTATCCGAGCTTCCCGAGCAGATCGAGCATCTCGGGCGGGATGTCCTCGTTGACGGCCTGCTGGTAGGCGGCGCGAAGGGCATGGCCCACTTCGGGGCTGCCGCTGCGCTTCCTGCGGGGCTTCGAGGGAATGGGCGTGTCGCTTTCCTGACTTGGTTCGCTCTTGCTGCGGCGGCGGCCCGTTTCGTCTTCGAAGCTCAAGGTCTTCTCACCCCTCGCGGCCGGCGCCGCGCCCGCTATGTTTCGCCCGGGCGCCGGGCACCCATCCGGCCTTGGCCGGCAGCAAGATGCGCGTTACCCCGCCCGCGGCCAGTAAAGGCCCGCAGTCACCGTGGAAACAAAAAACTGCCCGGATGGTTCCAGCCATTCGTGAGGGGCCTATCTCTCTGCGGATGTGCCGCGCCGCCCGACCGGGCGGGGTTGCCAAGCCGGAGCCGCGCATACCATAGAGCCCGCAATTCGAGCAGGAGTCGTAACGAACATGTCGCTTGGCCAGGATCTCGCGCCGCATCTTCCCTTCCTGCGGCGCTACGCCCGCGCGCTGACCGGAACGCAGGGGCACGGCGACGCCTTCGTCCGGGCGACCCTGGAGGCGATCGTGGCCGCGCCCGGCGACTTTCCGCGCGACGTCGACCCGCGGCTCGGGCTCTACCGGACCTTCCACGCGATCTGGTCGTCGGCGAACATCGAGGAGGATCCCGGCGCGGCCAGCGGCGAGGCGCCCGAGAATATCGCCCAGGCCCGCCTCGCCCGGATCACGCCGCTGTCGCGCCAGGCGCTGCTGCTCACCGCCATGGAGGGCTTCACGCCCGAGGACGCCGGCTATCTGATCGGCGCCTCGCCCGACGAGGTCGACAGGCTGGTCGCCGAGGCGCTGGCCGAGATCGAGCGCCAGACCCGGGCCGAGGTTCTGATCATCGAGGACGAGCCGATCATCGCCATGGACATCGAGACGATCGTGCGCGACCTCGGCCATTCGGTCACCGGGGTCGCCGTCACCCGCGACGAGGCGGTGGCGCAGGCGATGGCGCGCCGGCCGGGGCTGGTGCTCGCCGACATCCAGCTCGCCGACGACAGCTCCGGAATCGACGCGGTCAAGGACATACTCGGCGAGTTCCAGGTGCCGGTCATCTTCATCACCGCCTTCCCGGAGCGGCTGTTGACCGGTGAGCGGCCCGAGCCGACCTTCCTCATCACCAAGCCGTTCCAGCGTTCGACGGTGAAGGCGGCGATCGCCCAGGCGCTGTTTTTCGACAACGCGACCATTCCAGCTTAGGCTTGGGCCAGTCGCTTTTTCCGAAGGCCGGCGTTAATCTTGCCGCGCCGTGCGGAAAAGTGACTGTCCCCACAAAGCGACTGTCCCTTAACGGAACCGCCTCCCTCAGCGGGCGTTGCCCGCCTGAAACGAATTTCCGAGCCGAGGGACCATGCAGGACGGCGAGCCCCATATCGACGCGACGCGCGCCCGCGCGGGGCAGTCGAACCACATGGTGCGGGTCATCCTGCCGGTGAGCCTCGGCCTGGTGATCGTCATTTTCCTCATGTTATTGCTGATCTGGCGATAGCTGCCTATCTCGAAAGGAAGAGGGGGGCGGTCCACGCTCCCGGCGAGCATGAGCGATTTCAGTGCGGCGTATCCTGATGGGGGCAGCTTGAACCGGCACCCGGTAATAGACGACGACGAGGAAGACGAGGCGCCGGAGATCCGACCCGAGCCGGTCCCGCTTCCCGACGACGAGTTCAAGGACCAGCTCGCGCAGGTCATCCCCCATTTGCGCGCGTTCGGCCGCTCGCTGTCCGGCAGCCGCGATCTCGCCGACGATCTCGTTCAGGAGACCCTCCTCAAGGCCTGGGCAGCCCGCAAGCGCTTCCAGGCCGGCACCAACATGCGGGCCTGGACCTTCATCATCTTGAGGAACCTGATCCTCAGCCAGATGCGCCGCGCCCGCTTCAAGGGCGAGTGGGACGAGATCACGGCGTCGAAGATGCTCGCCGCCCCGGCCAGCCAGGACCGGCATGTCGAGCTGACCGACATGCAGCGCGCTTTGCTCCATCTTCCGCAGCCGCAGCGCGAAGCTCTGATCCTGGTCGGTGCCGGCGGCTTCGCCTACGAGGAAGCGGCCGAGATCTGCGGCTGCGCGGTCGGCACGATCAAGAGCCGGGTCGCCCGCGGCCGGGTCGCGCTCGAGCACCTCCTCGCCGAGGGCAAGCTGCCCTCGCGCCGCGAGCACGAGACCGACGGCACTTCCGCGCTGGCCAGCATCATGGCCGAGGTCGACGAACTGAGCCGCGACCGCGACCCCACCTAGGCCGGCGAAGGGAAATAGTCATCCCGGCGAAGGCCGGGACCCATGAACTCGGATTGTGCGGGTTCGCGAGAGCGCCTCGCCCTCTTTCTATCCCAAGGTGTTCATGGGCCCCGGCTTTCGCCGGGGTGACTAACGCGGCGCCTCGGTAGCCCTCAGTCCAGCCGGGCGAGGAGATCCTCGAACGTCTTGAGCGAGCGCGCTTCCCCGTCCATGGCGAAGGCCTGGCGCAGGGCGTTGCCGACGCCCGCGTGAACGGTGGGCGGCGCCACCTTCACGAACCGCCTTGAGGAAGCATTAGCCATCGCTTCGAGTCTCGGATTCATCGTATTCACGCAGGACAGAACGCGCTGCGAACGGCGCGGTTTCAACCGTTGCGCCCCCCGAACATAAGGTTGCCGGGCTGTTGCATGAGTGAGACACAGAGTGAAGAAAGCCTTAACGACGCGCTCGCCCGCGCCCGCGCCTTCTCGCCCTATCTCGCTCTGCAGCTCGAGCGTTTCCCCCTTGTCACCGCCGCGCTCGAGAGGGGCGACGTGGAGCGCGCCCGGGCTTTGGCGGGCGAAGCCGGGCAGGACGCTCCCGATCTCGGTACGGCGCTGAGGCGCGAGCGCAACGCCCTTTCCGCCGCCCTGGCGATCGCCGACCTCGCCGGCGCAATCACGCTCGAACGGCTGACCGGGGCCCTTTCGGACCTCGCCGACCGGTCGCTGGAGCGAGCGATCGCCGCCGCCATCGCCGAGCGCACGCCCGAGGCCGAGCCGCTCGGCTTCGCCGCCGTCGCGCTCGGCAAGCACGGCAGCCGGGAGCTCAATTTCTCGTCCGACATCGACCTCATCTTCCTGTTCGATCCCTTGACCCTGCCAAGGAAGCCGCGCGAGGAACCCGGCCAGGCGGCCGTCCGCATCGGCCAGCGCCTCATCGAATGGCTGCAGAAGCGCGACGAGAGCGGCTTCGCCTTCCGGGTCGACCTGCGGCTGCGCCCGTCGCCGGAGGTGACTCCGATCGCGCTGCCGGTCGACGCCGCCATCTCTTATTACGAATCCTCGGCCTTGCCCTGGGAGCGGGCCGCGTTCATCCGCGCGCGCCACGCCGGCGGCGATGCCGCGGTCGGACGCTATTTCCTCGACGCCGTCCATCCGTTCGTCTGGCGGCGCAGCCTCGATTTCGGAGCGATCGGCGAAATCCAGGCGATCACGCGCCGAATCCGCGACCATTTCGCCCAGGGCCAGGCCTTCGGGCCCGGATTCGAGCTGAAGCGCGGTCGCGGCGGGATCCGCGAGGTCGAGTTCTTCGCGCAGATCCATCAGTTGATCCACGGCGGCCGCGAGCCCGGCCTGCGCGCGCCCGCGACCCTCGATGCGCTGGCGGCGCTCGCGGCGGCGGGCCGAATCCCGGCGGAGGCCGCGGACCGGCTGGCCGCCGCCTACCGCTTGTTCCGCACCGTCGAGCATCGCCTGCAGATGGTCGACGACCGCCAGACACATACCCTCCCGGCCGAGCCGGACGCGCTCGACAACGTCGCGCGGCTCCATGGCCTCGCTTCCGGCGCCGATCTGCTCGGCCAGCTCGAAGCACCGGTGCGCGGGGTGGCCGAGCTTTACGACGGCCTCGCCGGGCAGGAAGAGCGGCGGCTGCCGCTCGGCGCCGCCGCGCTGGAGGCGCATCTGGCCCGGGCCGGCTTCGTCGACCCGGTCGCGGCCCGTCTCCGAATCGACGGCTGGCGCGGCGGCAAGGCGCGCTCGCTGCGCAGCCCGGCCGCCCAGGAGGCGTTCGAGGCGATGCTGCCGGTCGTGATCGATGCCTTCGGCGCCGCTCCCGATCCGATGCGCGCCCTCAACCGCTTCGACGACATCGTCGAAAGGCTGCCGAGCGGGGTCAATTTCTACCGCCTGCTCGAGGCGCGCCCGGGCCTCACCGGCGAGGTCGCGACGATCCTCAGCCACGCGCCGGTGCTCGCCGAGCAGCTCGGCCGGCGTCCCCAGCTGCTCGACGGCCTGATCGACGCCAGCGCCTTCGCTCCGGTTCCCCCGACGGACGATCTCATCGCCGAATTCCGCCGGTCCGAGCGCGGCACGGAGGATTACCAGCTCATCCTCGACCGGGTGCGCCGACGGGTCAACGAGCGCCGCTTCGCGCTCGGCGCGCAACTGGTCGTCGCCCGCACCGATCCGATCGAGGCGGCGGAAGGCTATTCGCGAATCGCCGAGGCCGCGATCCACGTCCTCGCCCGCGCCGCCATCGCCGAGTTCGAGGCGCGCCACGGCCGGGTCGCCGGCTCGGAGCTGCTCATCTTGGGGCTCGGCCGCCTCGGCGGGGAGGCGCTGACCCACGCCTCGGATCTCGACCTCGTCTATCTGTTCAGCGGCACCCACGAAGCGGAATCGGACGGTCCGAAACCGCTCCGTGCCACCGACTATTTCAACCGCCTCGCCCCCCGCATCACGGCTGCGCTCAGCGTGCCGACGCCGGCCGGCCCGCTCTACGATGTCGACACGCGGCTTCGGCCATCGGGAGCGGACGGCATGCTGGCGGTATCGCTCGAAGGCTTCGAGCGATACCAGCGCGAGCAGGCCTGGACCTGGGAGCATATGGCCTTGCTCAGGGCCCGTCCCCTGTTCGGTTCCGGCACCGGCAAGGCCGATCTCCAGCGCGTGATCGCGGCGACCCTCGCCGGCCCGCGCGATGGCGAGCGGGCGACGGCCGACGCGGTGCGGATGCGTCAGGACATCGCCCGCCACAAGCCGCCGCAAGGGCCGTTCGACATCAAGCGGGGGCCGGGCGGCCTCATCGACCTCGAATTCGCCGTCCACACGCTGCAGCTGCGCACCGGCATCGGCCTCCACCCCCATCTCGAGGACGCGATCGCCGATCTGCTCGAGGCCGGCCTCGTCCCGGCCGGCACCGATCCCGACCTGCGCCTGCTGACCCGCATGCTGGTGATGTTCCGCCTCGTCTCGCCGGCCGGGCGCGAGCCGCCGGAGGCCACTCGCGAGGTGGTGGCTCAGGCGTGCGGCCTTCCCGATTGGAACGCGCTGCTTGAAGCGCACGACGCGGCAAGGCAGAGGATCTCCGAGCTGTGGGCGCGCGTGGCGGCCGGCTGACGGAGGCAGTGATGGTGAAAGAAGGCGATCCGGTCCCCGACGTGAAGATGGAGGGCGCCGACGGCAAGGCGATCGGCCCCCGGGATTTCGCCGGGCACAAGCTCGTCCTCTATTTCTACCCCAAGGACGATACGTCCGGCTGCACGGCGGAGGCGCAGGCCTTCACCGCGCTCGCGGAAGAATTCGAGAAAGCGGGCACCTGGCTGCTGGGGGTGTCCAAGGACAACCCGAAGAGCCACGCCAAGTTCAGCGAGAAGTACGGCCTCAAGGTCCCGCTCGCCTCCGACAGCGACGGCGCCGCGTGCGAGGCGTTCGGCACCTGGGTCGAGAAGAGCATGTACGGCCGCAAATATATGGGGATCGAGCGGGCGACCTTCCTCGTCGACCGCGACGGCGTGGTGAAGCGCGTCTGGCGCAAGGTGAAGGTCCCCGGCCACGCCGAGGAAGTCCTCGCCGCCGCCCGGGCTTTGCCCTGACCAATAGGACAATAAGCTTGTTTCGGCCAATTGGGGCGAATGCAATACCGGGAGTCGGCAAACATGAGCCAGGGGCGACTCTCATGACCGTGAAATCTGACATAGCAATATTGGCTGGGTCTTTGATGTTCTTTGCCGGGACAGGAACCGCGCTCTCGGCCAGAAACCCTTTCGAGCCGCCTTCGTCGGGAGGGGGACCGACCTGCGGCAATCCATGCAAACCGCATTGTTGTGCTGGGACTCCGGAACGCGATGCTCGCGGAATTCTCGTCATCTCCGCAGAGGCATACGCTCCAGCCGGCTATAATCAGTCCGGGACGAATGCGGGGAACAGTCCGAGCGAGGGTCCGACCATGGGATCGGCCGGCGATCTCCCTCCCTGCGCGCGGAAAGTAACCGATCACTGCACTCAGACTTACGAGCGCGGGCGGGCTCCGAAGGAATAACTCTTTGGAGGGAGAAGGCTGGTGGCGGCCAAAGGGCGGATAGCAGCCTTCTTCGATCTCCTGCAGGCCGTCCTCACCTGCGGGGCGATCCTGGTCGGGGCGTGGTGGTTCTTCGCCGAGCGCAAGATCACCGCGCATGCGAACCTCAGCATCGAAGCGCAAGCGGTTCGCCTCCCGGGAGACTTGGTGCTCATTCAAGCCACCGTCAAAACCACCAATGTGGGACTTGTTGGAATCGACATCAGCGAGTCGACGATCCGCTTGACAAGCGTAGTGCCGACGACGCTGCCATTGCGAGATATCTCCCGGCTGGGCATCACTGACTGGCCTGAAAAGCTATCTCCTGGCGCGCGCGCACCGCGGATCTACGAAGATGCGCAGATTCAATGGTATAAGCTGAAGGAATACGGGGAATACGCGGCCAAGGATCTCCGGCAGGTCGAGCCTGGAGAAACGGACATTCAGCACATCGACTTCGTCATACCTTGCACCGTGAAAGTGGCGAACCTGGTTGTCTGGCGGAAAAAGCCCCTGGAAAAAAAGCTGTTAGGGTTACGGAAATCCAAGGAAATGTGGTGGAGCGCTCAATCGCTTCTGCCCTTGGAAGCGGTGTGCGCAAAGGCCCAAAAGCCGGGCACGGTGCAGGGATTTGCGCCCGAGAAGGACTAGTCGCGTCCGAGTGCGAACGCCAACATCTCTCGCGCCAGGTTCCCTGGCCTTGCGCCGTTGCTAGAGGGGGGCGGATGAAGACCCTCGCCGTCGCTTGCCGCGCCGTCCTGCTCGCCGCCGAGCCGGCCGAGAAGGTGCGCCGAGCGCGGGCCGCGGCGCGGGCCTGGCGCCTGGGCGAGCTGGTCTATGCGTTCGACGTCGCCATGCCGGAGCGGCCGGCGCGGCCCGCGCGACCGGAGCTGCTGCCGCCGTCGGGCATGCCGAAGCGCGGCAAAGGCGGCTCCGAGCGGGGCCGGATCGCGATGCTCCACGCTCTCGCACATATCGAGTTCGTCGCCATCGATCTGGCTTTCGATCTGGTCGGGCGGTTCGCGGGCGGCTTCCCGCGCGCCTTCGTGGACGATTGGATGTCGGTCGGCGCCGACGAGGCGATGCATTTCGCTTTGCTCGACCGGCGGCTGAAGGCGCTCGGCTCAGGCTACGGCGCCCTGCCGGCCCATGACGGGCTGTGGGAGGCGGCGGAAGCGACCGCGTCCGATCCGCTTGCCCGGCTCGCGGTGGTCCCGATGGTATTGGAGGCCCGCGGGCTCGACGTGACTCCGGCGACGATCGCCAGGTTCGAGTCGGCCGGCGACGCGCGCTCGGCGGCAATCCTGACCCGCATCCTCGCCGACGAGATCCGTCACGTCCGGGCGGGCGCCTTGTGGTTCCAGAAGACCTGTGAATCGCGGAGAATCGGGCCTGTTTCGGAATGGCAACGACTCGTCCGGCTGCATTTTCGCGGCGCGGTTAAGCCGCCGTTCAACGATTCGGCGCGCCTCGAAGCCGGTCTGTCCCGCGATTACTATGCCGCCCTTGCCGTGGCAGGAGATGTTTAACAGTCTCCCGGCCATCCAGTCGCGGAGGGGGCAACTCCTGACGGATTGATCGAGGCGCAAGCGCCTTTGGACATTGTTTTGGGCCCGCCCATGCGCGTTGCGTCGCGCCCGGGGGAGCCGGAAGAGGATAGATGGTGCTGACCGGAACGAAAAACGCGGGGCTGTTCACGATGTTCCGCAAGATGTTCAAGACGCGCGATATTTTCTTCCATGACGGCAAATCGCTGAGGCGCCTGCGGATCGGCTCCAGCCTCCAGGTCTCGACCGCCGCGGCCGCCCTTGCCCTGCTCTTCTGGTCGGTCTTCGCCGCCGCTCAGCTCGCCGGCGCCGCCGCCGCGCCCGATCCGGCCGAGATCGCCAGCATGAAGCGCCAGGTCGCCGCGATGCAGCAGGACGTCGCGACCATCAAGCAGGTCGCCCAGCAGCGCTACCTCGTCACCGCCGACGAAATCCGCCGCCTCGGCCTGAAGCCCGAGCGGATCGTCGAGGGCGGCATGGGCGGCCCCTATGAGCCGGTGCCGGCGACCCGCACCGAGGATCCCAATTTCAAGGCCCTGTTCCAGAGCTGGAAGAAGCTCGAGCAGCTCGAGCAGGGGACGGTCGCCATTCCCTCGACCATCCCGATCCAGCAGGCGGTCAACTTCACCTCGGGCTTCGGGGTCCGCTCGGATCCGTTCAAGGGCCGCGCCGCGATGCACCCGGGCGTCGACCTCGCCGGCCCGGTCGGCACCCCGATCTACGCGACGGCCGACGGAACCGTCGACCGCGCCGAGTGGAACAATGGCGGCTACGGCAACCTGGTCGAGATCGACCACGGCCACGGCATCCAGACCCGCTACGGCCACCTCACCCGCTACATCGTCGCCGCCGGCCAGCATGTGAAGCGCGGCGAGCTGATCGCCTATATGGGCTCGACCGGCCGCTCGACCGGAAGCCACCTCCATTACGAGGTCCGGCTCGACGGCCGCCCGGTCAACCCGGTGCCGTTCATGCAGTCGTCCGACCTGCTCCACTCGGTCCAGGCCCGCGCCGCCGCCGCCGACCAGATCGCGATCGGCGGCCCGGAGATCGCCGACTGATCCAGACTTTTCGGGGAAGAGAAGCAAGAGACAAAGGCCGCCCGCGCGAGGCGGCCTTTTTTTGGGTTGTGCACGGAAGGCGCGGCTGTGGCGCGCCGCCATCGCCTCACTGGCCTGTTTTCCTCCGAAACATCCAATCGCCGTCCTTGAAGCGTCCTGGGTGCAGGACGGTCTTCAAGGAATCAGCAGTGACAGGATGCAATCCCCTTCGCCCGGCGTTCATGGCAGCGGCCGTCGCCGTCGCGTCTTTGCTCGCCTCGTGCCACCCCGGCGCCAATGTCGATTTCGACGCCCGGGTCGCCGCTCCGGCCTTCGCCGGCGGCCGGGTCACCTTGCTGTTCGACCAGGGGCACCACAATTATCATCGACTCGACACCACCTATGCGCCGTTCGCCGCGCTGGCGCGAAATGACGGCCTTAAGGTTAAGGCGCTCGCCGGCCCGTTGACGAACCCGGCGCTGGCCGGCGGCCAGATCCTGGCCATCGTTTCGGCGCGTGCCGACACCGACACCAACGACGCGCCCGCATTCAGCCGGGCGGAGACGGAAGGGATCCTTTCCTGGGTGAGGAACGGGGGATCTTTGCTCCTGGTGACCGATCATTACCCCTTCCCCAATGCGGTGGAGGGACTCGCGAATGCGCTCGGACTCGACGTCGCCAAGGGAATGACGTTCGATTCCGGCCAATTTCGTCAAGGCAGCAATGACGAGAGTCGGCTGATCTTCTCGCGCGCCAACCATTTGCTGGCCGCGCATCCGATCGTCGAAGGCCGGAGCCGGGCCGAAAGGGTCGGCCTGGTCGAGACGTTCACCGGGGACGCATTCAGGCCGCGATCCGGCGCGATCGTACCGGTCATGCGGCTCGGCGCGACGGCGGTGAATCGCCTCGGCACGCCCTCGGTCGCGACGAAGGGCGGCGACACCGTCGTCACGGTGAATTTCGGCACGCCCGTGCCGGCCGCCGGATGGTGTCAGGGTGCGGCCTTCGCGCTGGGCAAGGGGCGGGTCGTCGTGCTGGCCGAAGCGGCGATGATCACCGCGCAGGAAGACGGCGGCAGGCGCATCGGCATGAACGCGCCGGGCAACGACAACCGCCAGTTCCTGCTCAACATATTGAACTGGCTGGGCAGGGCCTTTTGACGGCAAAGGCTCGCCTGCCGCGACCCCGAAGTCTCCGGAAAGCGCGGCCTTATTTGCCGCGCTTCTGGCGGTGCTGGTCGAGGTCGAGGACCATGTTCTCGCCCTCCGGGAGCAGGCCGAGCCGGCGCGCCACTTCCTGATAGGCCTCGGCCTCGCCGCCGAGGTCCCGGCGGAAGCGGTCCTTGTCGAGCTTCTCGTTGGTCCGCATGTCCCACAGCCGGCAGCCGTCGGGGCTGATCTCGTCGGCGAGGATCACCCGCGCGTAATCATTCTCCCAGAGCCGCCCGAACTCGAGCTTGAAATCGACCAGGCGGATTCCGATCGCCGCGAACAGGCCGCAGAGGAAGTCGTTCACCCGGACGGCCATGTCGGCGATGTCGTTCATCTCCTCCTGGCTCGCCCAGCCGAAGCAGGCGATATGCTCGTCGGCGATCATCGGGTCGCCGAGCGCGTCGTCCTTGTAATAATATTCGATGATCGCTCGGGGCAGCGGAGTGCCCTCCTCGATCCCGAGCCGCTGCGACAGCGTTCCGGCGGCGACGTTCCTCACCACCACCTCGATCGGGATGATCTCGACCTGGCGGATCAGCTGCTCGCGCATGTTGAGGCGGCGGATGAAGTGGGTCGGCACGCCGATCGTTCCGAGCAAAGTGAAGATATGCTCGGAAATCCTGTTGTTGAGCACGCCCTTGCCGCTGATCGTGCCGCGCTTCTGGGCGTTGAACGCGGTCGCGTCGTCCTTGAAATATTGGATGAGCGTGCCCGGCTCCGGGCCCTCGTAGAGGATCTTGGCCTTGCCCTCGTAGACCTGGCGGCGGCGGGACATGTTCTAGCCTTCCAAAACGCGGCGCCCCGGCAGCGGCCGCGAAGGCGGCGCGGGCCGGGGCTCGTCGTGCGGCCCTATAGCGGAGCGGGTGCGGGGGCGCAAACATCGCCAGTCGGCTCTTGGCCCTTCGCGTCGTTCCCCATTAGGATGGCACCCGTCAGTGGGGAGAATCGCATGGGCGGATTTTCGATCGTTCATTGGCTGGTCCTGCTGTCGATCGGCCTCCTCTGGGTCATACCCCTTGCGCGTATCTTCCGGCGCGTGGGATTCGGCTGGGGCTGGGCACTGCCCGCCATCTTCCCGCCGTTCGGCCTGGTCGCTTTGTGGGTGATCGCCTTCTCCCGCTGGACTGCCTCCGGCCCGGATCGGTCCGCCTAGATCGGCCAGGATTTTTCGAAAGGAAGATTCCGGGAATTCACGTGACCTTGCCGCGCACCGCATATTGCGGGTCGCGCCACCGGCCGCTGTCGAGGATGGCGCGGAGGCGCTCGACGGCGGTCCAGATATCCTCATAGCCGAGATAGAGCGGGGTGAGGCCGAAGCGGACGATGTCGGGCGCCCGGAAGTCGCCGATGACTCCGTCGGCGATCAGCGCCTGGCAGATCTCGAACGCGTTCGGGTGGGCGAAGCTGATGTGGCTTCCGCGCCGCTCCGGCTTGCGCGGGGAGATGCAGCGTAGCTCGGGGCAGCGCTGCGCCATCAGGTCGGCGAACAGGTCGAACAGCTTCACCGACTTCGCCCAGAGCGCCGCCATGTCCGCCCCGTCGAAGCTCTCCACGCCCGCCTCGAGCGCGGCGAGCCCGAGGATCGGCGGCGTGCCGGCGAGGAAGCGGGTGATCCCGGCCGCGGGCGCGTAATCGTCGCCGAAGGCGAACGGGGCGGCGTGGCCCATCCAGCCGCGCAGCGGGCTGATCAGCCGCTCCTGCAGGCCTTCCGCGACGTAGAGAAAGGCCGGCGCGCCCGGTCCGCCGTTCAGATATTTGTAGCCGCAGCCGACCGCCAGCTCGGCGCCCGCGCCATTGAGGTCGAGCGGCACCGCGCCGGCGCTGTGGCTGAGGTCCCAGATCACGCGCGCCCCGGCCGCCTTCGCCCTGACGGTCACCGCCGCCATGTCGAACCGCTCGCCGCCTTTGTAGTGGACGTGGGTGAGCAGCAGCAGGTTGGTGTCCGCGCCGAGCCGGTCCCCGAGCGAATCCCGCTCGGCCACCTCCAGCTCGAGCCCGGCGAGCTCGGCCGCGCCGCCGGCGATGTGGAGGTCGGTCGGGAAGTTGCCGGCCTCGGTAAGCAGCCCGCGCCGCTCGGGCGCGAGCGCCGCCGCCGCGACGATCAGCTTGTAGAGGTTGACCGAGGTCGAATCGGCGACGATCACCTCGCTGGGCTTGGCCCCGATCAGCGCCGCGATCTTCGCCCCGACCCGTTGCGGCGCCTCGATCCAGCCGCGACTGTTCCAGCTCCGGATCAGCTCCTCGGCCCATTCGCCTTCCACCGTCTCGCGAACCCGCCCCGCCGCCGCCTTCGGCATCGCGCCGAGCGAATTGCCGTCGAGGTAGACGAGGCCCTCGGGAAGGTGGAAGCGCGCGTGAAAAGGCCGCAGAGGATCCGCCGCGTCGAGCGCGCGAACGTTGGCGAGCGACTGGGTCACACGCAACCCCGTTCGGGCTGAGCTTGTCGAAGCCCTCCCTTCCCGCTCTCAAAAAAAGAAGAGGCCTTCGACAGGCTCAGGCCGAACGGGTGGGGCTCGATCACCGTCGCGGACTCCGCAACCCCGCCTCGATCTCCTCCACCGCCGCCGCCCAGGCCGCCGTCTCCGGCGCGATCAGCTCGGCATGGCCGCTATGGTCGATCATCCGAACGCTCACCTTGTCCCCCTTGGCGCGCATCGCCGCGGCGTAGTCGGTGGGGAAATGCGCCGGCACGATGCGGTCCTGGAGGCCGTTGACCTGCGCCTGCGGCACACCGAGCGGCGCCAGGCGGGGGATCGAGGTCTCGTCGAAGCGACCGCCCGATATCTGCGGAATCACCTCCATGCCGCAGCCGCTCCCGGGCGGCCGCGCCTGTTCCTCGAGGTCCGGAAGGCCGCCGAGACTCACCACTTTGCGAATGCGGATCGGATCGCCCACCCGCAGCGGGCTCCCCGCCGGCAGCCTCGGCCGCGCGGCCAGCCACAAGGCCAGGTGCCCGCCGGCCGAATGGCCGACGGCGACGAGGCGCGAGAGGTCGAGCCGATATTCGGCGGCGTGCGCCTTCAGCGCATCGGCCGCCGCGGCGACGTCGAGGAACGTCCCCGGATAGCCGCCGCCCTCGCGGTCGACTCCGCGATATTCGATGTTCCAGACGGCGATCCCGCGTTTGCGCAGGTCGTCGGCGATCCAGTTCATGATTCGCCGGTCGGCGACGTCGCTCTGCCAGCAGCCGCCGTGGACCATCAGCACGGTCGGATGGCGGCCCTTGCCGGCCGGCACCCAGACGTCGGCGAGCTGGAGCGGCTTGTCGCCATAGCGGATCGTCGCGTCGGGCTCGGGCCGCGGACGCTTCAGAAGGTCCGGCCAGGTCAGCAGGGCCTGGGTCTGGTCCGCTTGCTCGGCGGGGGGCGGGGCGGGGGGCTCGGGCACCGCGCAAGCGGCTAGCGCCGCGGCGAGGGTCAGGGCAAGTCGGATGGAAAGGCTGGCCACGCGGCCGTGATAGAGGCTGGACCTCCGCCGCGCAAAAAAAGAGCGGGCGCCGGACAGGGGAAGCCGGCGCCCGCTCAGGGGCTGGGGGCGGAAGGGGTCACCGTCCCCGGACGATCGCGCTGCCGGCCGAGGCGAAGCGCCCCGCGCTGTCGACCGCCTTGGCGATCTCGGGAGCCGCCGCCTGGATCGCGGCGTCGCGGCATTTGGCGCCGGCGAGACGGTCCTTCAGGCTCTCGACCCCGGTGCCGACGCAGAGCGTCTCGGCGGCGTGGCGGACGCGGGCCTGGAGACGTGCCTTGCCGGCGCCGCCGCGCAGGTTGAGGTCGTCATAGGCCACCCGGGCGGCGGGCGCCTTGGCGGTGACGACCAGCTCCGCGGCGTGGAGCGGGGCACTGGTGGCGGCGAGCGTTCCGCCGGTCACTCCGAGCGCGGCGACCGCGCCCAGAGCCGCGAACTTGATGTTGAGCATGTTCATTGTCTTTCTCCCTGGTGGTTCGGTTGGTGGTGGGCTCAGCCGCAGCGGGGCCCGGTCCGGCCGGCGCCCCGCTCCCACGGGGCGTCGAACTGGATCTGGTTGAGGCGTTTCAGCGCCTGGCCGGCCGCGGCGAAGAGGCCGGCGACCTGGCTTGCGAAATCATGGCCGTGCTCGGCCCAGATCCGCGCTTCCATTGCATCGCGCATTTTATCACTCCTTCGTTTCGTGGCCGGCACGGGCGCCGGTCGCTGAGGCCGAAATAGGAGTGGGGAGGGTTGAGCGTCCAACTAAACGCTCGACACAGGTAACAAGTCTGGCTTATCAAGTTCGGCGATGCGACGCTTACCGCCCCTCGCCGCCGTCCGGGCCTTCGAGGCCGCCGCCCGGCACGAGAATTTCACCTTGGCCGCGGCCGAGCTCGGCCTCACCCAGGCGGCGGTCAGCTACCAGATCCGCCTGCTCGAGGAGCGGCTCGGCCTGCCTCTGTTCATCCGCTCGAAGCGCCGGGTGACCCTGAGCGAGGCGGGCCGGCGGATCATGCCGCTGGTCTCGGGCGCCTTCGACGATCTTTCCGACGCCTTCGCCGGCCTGGTCGACGAGGATGAGAGCGTGCTGACGATCAGCACCACCCAGACCTTCGGCTCGAACTGGCTGGCGCCGCGGCTCGGCGGCTTCCAGGTGGCACGGCCGGATCTCGCCGTGCGGCTGCAGGCGGAGAATGCGCTGATCGATTTCGCCCGCGGCGAGGTCGACGTCGGGGTGAGGATGGGGCTCGGCCCCTGGCCCGGCCTCAGGCACCATTTCCTCTGGCACCTCCACGCCGCGCCGTTCTGCTCGCCCGAGTTCCGGGAGCGCCACCGGCTCGAGACGCCCGAGGACGTGCTGCGCGTCCCCTGGCTGACTCCCGACGACGAATGGTGGAAATTGTGGCTGGAGAAAGCCGGGGTCGCGCCGCGCGACGAGCCCGGCGGCCGCGGCATCCGCCTCGATTCGCAGGTCTCCGAAGGCCAGATGGCGCTCGCCGGCCACGGCCTTTCGATGCTGACCCCGATCTACTGGCAGGCCGAGGTCGCGGCGGGACGGCTGGTGCGGCCTTTCGACATCATGGTCTGCGAGAAGCGCGCGACCTGGCTGGTCTATCCCGAGCACAAAAGGGGCCGCGCCAAGGTCCGCCACTTCCGCGACTGGCTCCTAGCCGAAGTCGCCGAAATGGCCAAGCAAGGCCCGGCGGAGGTATTCACGTCCAATTCCCCTCTCCCTGGGGGAGAGGGGTAGGGGTGAGGGGTTCCGGCGTCTGTCATTTGGCTATGGAGTATGGCTCCGGTGCTAAACCCCCGACGCCCGAACCCCTCATCCCCAACCCTTCTCCCGAGGGAGAAGGGAGCTAAGCCTCGGCCGCCGGCCGCGGCTTGAACCGCCGCCAGCCCAGCCACACCAGCAGCGCCACCGCCATCCACGGCGCCAGCGTGATCAGCGCCAGCAGCATCCATTCGAGCGCGCCGACCAGATTGTCGAAGCCCTCGCTCAGCGAGCGCCGGACGCCGGGCGCCATGTCGCCTGACTGGTAGCCGAAGCTCATCGGCGTCGTGGCCAGCATCGCCTCCTTCTCGCCGCGGTCCGCCCGGTTCGCCGCCATCGAGTCCCTGAGTTGCTGGGCCTGGCTCTGAAGCTCGGCGCGCTCGGGCGAGCGAAGGTCCTTGCGGGCGAGCTGCGCCTCGATCTGCTTCAGCCGGTCGCCGGCGTCCGCCTCGCCCCGGCGCGCCGCGTCGATCGCGCTCTGCTCCTCCTCTCCGGTGATCTCGCTCTCGACGAGCAGGCCGTCGGCATGGTTGACCGATTCGATCCCCTGCCTGCCGAAGGCGCGGGCGATCGCCGGGTCGAGCTTGAAGTCGAGCCGCGCCTCGATGTCGCGGTCGCCGGTCAGATGGTAGTACATGCCGGTGATCCGGCAGCGCGCGAGGCC
>JAXDPA010000128.1:0-19400 GCA_034668685.1 Sphingomonadales bacterium
GACTCAAAGACTGGCGTCGGATCGCCACCCGCTACGACCGAAAGCTCAAGACCTTCCTCGGCGCGCTCGCCCTTGCCGCCGCCGTCATCTGGTGGCTCTAATGAGTCCGGACCCTAGTGACTGTCACTGGCCTCCTCTGTGGAGCATCCCGCAGGACCCTCCCCCGAGACGGACGGATCGGACGCTGCTCCGGACGAGGGCATAGGACATGAAGCGGCTGCTGCGGGTGCCGGCGCCGGACCTTGGCGCGCTCGCGATGAAGCTGGATCTGATCCTCGACCAGGAGCTCTGGGAACTGACCGGCGCCGATCGCTGCCTCGCCGCATTGCGCCGCGACGCGCATCGATTCGCCGCGTCCGCAGCCTGACTCGGTTCACGCGAAGGCGCGGAGGCGCAAAGAATTTGGATGCCGGATCGGGTCCGGCATGACGGTTGCAGGCTCAGCCCTTTAGCTCACTCGCCCCGCCCAATCGCGACTTCGAGGCCTCGGCCACGTGCTTCGACTGCTGCCTGAGCCAGGAAATCCTCGATGGCGGCAACGGATGGCTGACGACATAGGATTTGGGCCTCGAGCTCCGTGAGGGAGTCGATTCCGTAGCCGAACTGGCCTTTCCAGAACTGGTCGAGGGCTTCGCCATGCCGCGCCCTTAGCATGTCCAGCGTCTCCGGGCGTAGCGAAATCCGGCGACCGTCGCGGCTCTCGGTCAGGGCGGTCATGCCGACGACGTTGCCGCCATTGGCCTCCACATAGCCCCTCAGGTTGGCGAGCGTGCCGCCGAGGCCGACATGGTCGTCCACCAGGACATAATTCGCACCGCGCTCGACGGGCCCATCGAACGTTGCGGGAGTCACCAGCCGCTGAAATGACCGCGCCCGCGTATGACCCACCTTGTTGGTCTGGACGATCTGGCCGGCGACTACCGACAGCGGCCGCTCAAGCAACCAGGCAATGACCTGTGATGGCATCGGGGATGGCGTTGAAGCCCGCCGTCTCATCGGCGATCACCGGCAGCAGGAGAAAAGGCCTTCCGCCGGCCATGCGACCTAGGCCCGGGAGAGCGTCATCGCTGATTAGTCGCATCGCGAGCGCGAGGGCGGCGTCGATGTCTCCAGCCTTAGCCGCGACGTAATCCGGATCTGCATCCCGAGTTTGCACGTCGGTGTGGATCACCACGTCCGGAAAAGCGGCAGGCCACGGACATCGGATCGTTGGACCATCCGGCATGGCCCTTATGTCGCATCCGATGCTTATCGGCGCCAGTGGCGAGAGTATCGAAGCCCAATCAAGCGCTACACCGGTGATTCGGTTGGCGCGAAGACGCGAAGGCCGCGCCCAACCCCCACCGTCGGTTTTCGCAATCGGCCTGCCCCGCGCGAGCCGCAGAAATCCGCTAAAAATAGGATTTCGTACCGAGTTGGTAAATCTGCTTGACTCCTGCCCCGCGATGTGGAACAGAGACAGAACGGGGCTTGCGCGCGACGGGGCGGCGTCGAGACGGCTCAGCCGAGGTGGAGGGGAGAGACGGTGGTGGGTGACGAGGACGAGCCTCCGGTGGGGCCCGGGGAGGGAGAGGCCGGTGGCGAGGAGCACGAGGTCCCCCACCCCCAGCCCCTCCCGCCAGCGGGAGGGGAGGAAGAGGCCGGCCTGTCTTCCGACGAGGCCGAGCCTCCGCTCGACCTGAAGGCCGAGGGGCTTTCGGTGCGGGCGGGGAAGAATCGCGACATGCAGGTGGCGCGGAAGGGCAAGCGGAAGCTGTTCGACAAGGCGCGGCGGAAGCTGTTCCTGAAATGGCTGGCGGCGACCGGGAACGTCACCTTTTCGGCGGCGAAGGCGGGGGTGGTCTATCAGACGGTGTGGAAGCATCGGCTGAAGGATCCGCGCTTCGCCGAGGCGATGGACCGGGCGCTCGACCAGGGCATCGTGCGGGCCAAGGCGCGGCTGCTCGAGGACCGGGCGAAGAAGCCGATCAGGATCGGCTGCGACGTGGACGAGTCGGAGCTCGAGCCGCCCGATCCGCAGGTGGTGATGCTGCTCATCCGCGAGCATGAGCGGGCTCGGGCGGGGGTGCGCAAGGTGGGACGGACGCCGAGGATCGCGACCAATGCCGAGGTCGAGAAAGCGCTCGTCAAACGGCTGGCGCTGTTCGCGAAGCGGGAGCGGGCGCGGCGGGCAGGAGGCGGGACACCTTAGTGAGAAGCCCAACCTAATCCTAAGCCGTTCGGGCTGAGCCTGTCGAAGCCCATTCCTTTTTCCGAACAGCAGAAGTGAGGGCTTCGACAAGCTCAGCCCGAACGGAACTCGTGACGAGCGACACCTCCGATCCATGACCGCCTTCCCACTCCATCTGCTGCGCGAAGCGGTGGATCTGCTGCCCGACGAGGAAGCCTGGGCCCGGTTCCTGAAGGGGCTGCCGGAGCCGGTTCGGCGCGCGCTGTTCCATGAATGGAGCTGGCAGACCCACGGCGGCCAGAAGCCCCCGAAGGGGAAGTGGCGGACCTGGCTGCTGATGGCGGGACGCGGCTTCGGCAAGACGCGGGCCGGCGCGGAATGGCTGCTGGAGCGAATCCGCAAGACGCCGGGCGCGCGCATCGCCCTGGTCGGCGCGACGATCGAGGAAGCGGTGAAGGTGATGGTCGAGGGGCCGAGCGGACTTTTCGCCCTGGCGCGGCCGGACGAGACCCCGGAATGGCGCCCGACCCTCGGCCTGCTGCGCTTCCCGAACGAGGCCGAGGCGCAGGTCTATTCCGGGGCGAACGCGGACGGCCTGCGCGGCCCCGAGCATCATTTCGCCTGGTGCGACGAGCTCGCCAAATGGAAGCAGGCCGACGCCGCCTGGGACAATCTGCAGATGGGGCTGAGGCGCGGCGAACGGCCGCGCTGCGTGGTGACGACGACGCCCAAGGGCGGCGGAATCCTCGCCCGCCTCCGGGCGATGCCTGGGACGAAGGAGACGGGCGGCCGGACCGACGAGAACCCCCATGTCGCCGAGGCGTTCGTCGAATGGGCGATCGAAACCTATGGCGGCACCCGGCTCGGCCGGCAGGAGCTGGACGGCGTGCTGTTCGAGGATATCGAAGGCGCGCTCTGGACCCGCGAGACGATCGAGGCATCGCGGGGTCGGGTCCCTTTTCCGGGACGGGAGTTCCTCAAGCGGGTCGTCGTCGGGGTCGATCCGCCGGCGACGGCGGGCGGGGACGCCTGCGGGATAATCGTCTGCGGCCTCGGCCGCGACGGCCTGCTCTACGTGGTCGACGACCGGTCGGTGCGCGGCGAGCGGCCGGAGGGCTGGGCTCGGGCGGTGGCCGGGGCAGCCGAGGCCTGGGGCGCCGACCGGATCGTCGCCGAGACCAACCAGGGCGGCGAGATGGTCGAGAGCGTGCTTCGCTCGGCCGACGCCTGGCTGCCCCTGCGGCCCGTCGCGGCGACCAGAAGCAAGGCCGCGCGCGCCGAGCCGATCGCGGCCCTGTTCGAAAGCGGCAAGGCGAAGCTCGCCGGCCGCTTCCCCGAGCTCGAGAACGAGCTGGCGGGAATGACGGCGTCCGGCGGCTACCAGGGTCCCGGAGCCTCGCCCGACCGCGCCGACGCCATGGTCTGGGCGCTCAGCGAGCTGACCGTGACTCGCGGGGAGCCGCGTATCCGGCGGCTGTAGCGGCGCGATCCCGCTCGCGCCGGAACGGCGAGGGCCCGGGCTTCGTTCGTGAGGCGATGCGTTTTTCCGCCATCTTGCTCGGCGGCCTTGCCGTCCTCGCCGGCTGCCGCCAGGCGCCCGCCCCCGACCGGCCGCCGGAACGGCAGCCGGCGGCGGCTTCGTCGGATCGCAACGCCCCGCCGCCGCCGGCCAGGCCGGAAGCTCCGGCAACCGGCGGCGCGCAGCTCGACGCGAGCAAGCCGGCCTCCCAACCGCCCGTCGCGGCCGAGAGCGCCGAGGCCGCCGCCCAGGTCGTCCAGGCCTATTTCGCGCTGCTCGAAAAGGGCCGCTCGCCCGAGGCGGCGCGGCTGTGGGAGGACGGGGGGAAAGCAAGCGCGTTCGCCGCCGACCTCCGTCGCTACAGCGCCTACCGCGCCGAAACCGCCGCGCCCGGCGAAATGGAAGGCGCGGCGGGATCGAGCTTCGTCGCGATCCCGGTCCGGCTCGACGGACGCCTCAAGGACGGAGCCCCGTTCCGCCGCCGCCTCGAGGCCATGCTTCGGCGGGTCAACGACGTGCCCGGCTCAACCGAGGCGCAAAGGCACTGGCGCATCTTCGCCATCGGCGAAGGCGAGGCGGCGCAATAGTCGGGGGGCGAGGGCTGTCGAGCGAGGGCCTAATGCCGGTTCCCCGCCGCCTTGTTGCCGTCGTCGTCGCTGTGGACGTTGACCGTGAGGTTGCCGACCTTGTCGGCGCCTTGCTCGACGGCGTTGCCGACGCTGGAGGCGGCGTTTTCGGTGGCGTTGGCGGCGCTGTCGAGCTGGTTGCCGGCGGCGCTCGCGGCGTTGTCGACGTTCGACTTGGTCTGGTTGTCGACGTTGACCTGGCAGCCGGCGGCGGCGAGCAGCAGCGGCAAAGCGGCGGCCTTCAGGGGAATGCGCATGTCTGGGCTCCTTGGTTGGGCGGGGGCGTGTTCAGGCGAGCGCGCGCTCGACCTGGTCGTGGAAGTAACGGATTCCGGCCTCGAGGGTGCCGAGGGTGAGCGTGTCCAGCGCGCCCGAGGCGAGGCCCTGCTGGCCCAAAGCGGCGGCGCGGTAATCCTCGCCGGCGAAGACGCCTTCGTCGAGCAGCGCCCAGCTGCGCGCCCAATGGTCCTCCTCCTCCGGCGTCGCGGGCGGCTCGGGGATCAGCATGAAATCCTCGACGAGCGTCCGCCCGACCGCCTGCGGCATCAGCACCATCACGTTCACATAATCGGGGCTCATGATCATGATCGTGCCGGGGAAGAGCTGGTAGGCGAAGGTGATGACGGCGCGGAGCTGCGCCCAGTCCATGTGGTCGATGTCGGCGAGATGGTCGGTGCGGCCGACCGCCGAGCGCTGGTGGCCGCCGACCGTGTCCATCGCCGTGACGCCGTCGGCGAAGAAGCGGGCGATGGTCGGGGAATGGAGGCGCTGGACGTGGTAGCTTTCCTGGAAGGCGTCCATGATGAGCTTCCAGTTGGCGGCGACGTCGTGGACCCGGCGGCGGTAGAGGTGGTGGCCGGCGAGGCCGAACGCATCGAACTCCGGGGCGAGGGTGGCGGCGTCGGCGAAATCGGCCCCATCGCCTTCCAGAGAGTCGCGCGCGAACCAGATCAGGCCGCCGCCCTCGCACGAGGGAAGCTCGGCGAGTCGGTAGTCCGCCTTGTCGAGGCCGGGGAAGGTGTCGGGGCGCGGCAGTCCGGCGAGCGCGCCGTCGAGGGCGTAGGACCAGGCGTGATAGGGGCAGACGAGGCGCGGGGCGCAGTGCGGATCGGCGCCTTCGAGGAGCCGGGTGCCGCGGTGGCGGCAGACGTTGAGGAAGACGTGGGCGCGGCCCTCGCGGTCGCGGGTCAGTAGCAGCGGCAGGCCGAAGCCGTCGTGCGGGACCGCCATGTTGGGGCGGGGGAGGAGCGCCGACGGGGCGATGACCTGCGGTCCGCGGAACAGCCGCGCCTGCTCGGCCTCGAAGCGTTCGGGATCGACGTAGACCGACGCCGGGACGGTCGTGATTCCCGCCCCGTGGCTCGCCTCGCCGCGCGCGATCCGCCCGGCGAGGGCGAGCTGGCCGGCGGTCGGCCGCTGGCGGGTCGGCATGTCCATGGCGGTCGAAATTGCGCCGAAGCGCCGCCGCTGGCAAGGGCGGGCGGGAATCCCCTCTCCCCGGCGGGGAGAGGGTAGGGAGAGGGGGTTCGGCCGCGGAAACCAAGCTCACAGGCCGAACCCCTCACCCCAACCCCTCTCCCCATGGGAGAGGGGCTATGGACCCGATGTCAATACAGCCTAGCCAAGCCGGCGCGCGGGCTTAAGCTGGGCCGGTCTACTGGAGTGAGGCGATGGCGGAGGCGGAGAAGAAGCTGAAGGGGTGGCGGCTGCTCAAATGGGCGCTGGCCAACCGCAAGGCGGCGGTGATGCTCGCCTTCGGCTTCTCCTCGGGCCTGCCGTTCGCGCTTCTGATCGGGACATTGAACGCGTGGCTCGGCGAGGCGAAGATCAACCTCGCGACGATCGGCGTCCTCTCCTGGATCTCGCTTTGCTACGCCTTCAAGTTCCTGTGGTCGCCGATCGTCGACCGGGTGAAATTGCCGCTGCTCGAGCGGCTGGGGCGGCGCAAGAGCTGGATCGCGCTCTGCCAGGCGGTGCTGGTGATCGGCTTCGGCGGCCTCGCCGCGACCGATCCGACGACCCATCTCGGCACCTTCGCTTTGTTCGCTTTGCTCGCCGCCTTCGCCTCGGCGACCCAGGACATCGCGATCGACGCCTGGCGGATCGACGTCGCCGACGAGCGCACGCCGGTCGAACTGCTTTCGCCGGTCTACCAGCTCGGCCACCGCACCGCGAGCATCGTCGGCGGCGCGCTCGCTTTGGTGCTCGCCGCTCGGATGGCGTGGCCGATGGTCTATCTGCTGATGGCCGCCCTGCTGCTGCTGCTGCTCGTCTTCGCCACCCTGCGGGCGCCGGACACCGAGCGGCCGGACCGCGACCTGTTCGAGGAGAGCCTGAGCGAGGCGGGGGCGCTCGACCAGCGCACGCGCGCCGTCGCGCTCGCCGTCGTCGCTCTGGCCTGGGCGTGGGCGATCGTCTCGATCGGGTGGTTCATGGTCAGCATGCTCGGCGACAGCCCGCCGGGCGTGCCGAAGCCTTCGGTCGCGGACTTCACCAAGACCATGGGCCCCTTGATCGTCATCGCGACCGTGCTGGTGCCCTTGATCGTCGCCGCGACGCTCAACCGGATGAAGGCGCGCGGCCAGGGCGTTCGGACCCGGCAGGAGACGTCCCGGCCGTCCGGCGCCCGGGCGGCGATGAACCACCTCTACTCGGCGCTGATCGCCCCGCTCGCCGAGCTCACCGCGCGGCTCGGCTGGGCGGTGCTGATCGTGATCGGCTTCATCCTCACCTACACGCTCTGCTACAATATCTGGGCCGCCTTCGCGTACCCCTTCTATCTGGATTTCCTCCATTATTCGAAGGACGAGGTGGCGTTCGCCTCGAAGATCTTCGGCATCTTCATGACCATCGTCGGGATCAGCGTCGGCGGCTATCTGTTCCTGCGGGTCGGGCGGATCCCGACCATCCTGCTCGGCGCGGTGCTGCCGGTGTTCGGCAATTTCGTCTATGCCGACCTCGCCGAAGGGGGCCGGAACGTCGACGCGGTCGCGCACTTCCTGTTCCTCGACCGGGCGCTCGGAGCGATCGGCTTCGACGAGCGGATGGTGCGGCTGCTCCTCGCCATCTCCTACGAGAACATCTCGACCGGAATCGCCGGCGCGGCCTTCGTGGCCTACCTCTCCGGAATCGTCAGCAAGAAGTTCACGGCGGTGCAATATGCTTTGCTCTCGTCGCTGACCTTCCTGATCGGCTCATTGGGCCGCGGAATCGCCGGCGAGGCGTTCGACACCTACGGCTATGCCACCGTGTTCCGCTGGACCGCGGCGGCGGGGCTGTTCGCGGTGCTGTTCGTCCTCATGGAAGGCGCGCGCGCCGGCGCCGAGGCGCGGCGGCGCAAGACGGCCGAGGCGCTGGCCGCCGGTTCCCCGCTGGCGGAGGTCGTCGAAAGCGGAGCCCGCTGAACGATGCCGCTGATCGGCCTCTCGATCCTCATCCAGTTGCTCTGCGCCGTCCATTGCGTCCGCCAGGGACGCAACCAGATGTGGCTGATGGTGATCATCTTCCTGTCGATCCCCGGCTGCCTCGCCTACGCCCTCTTCGAGATCTTCCCCTACATGGGGGCGCGGCGCGAGGTGCGGGCGGTGAAGGCGGCGGCGATCCGGCGGATCGATCCGGACCGCGAGGTTCGGCGCGCGCGCGAGGCGCTCGAGCTCGCCGACACCGCCGCCAACCGCACCGCGCTCGGCGACGCGCTGGCCGAGACCGGCGCCTGGCGGGAGGCGGCCGACCATTATCGCCGAGCCCTCGCCAAGAGCCCCGGCGAGGACCGGCCGGGACGGGTGAGGCTCGGCCGCGCGCTGCTCGAATCGGGCGACCCCGCCGGCGCGAAACGGGAATTGGAGACGCTGCCGCCGACCGCATCGCAGGCCGAGAACGACCGCGCGGCCCTGCTGCTCGCCCGCGTCCACGACGATCTCGGCGAGAGCGAGGCAGCGCTGGCCCTCTATTCCGATCTAGGCCGGCGGATGGCGGGCGGCGAGGCGCTCTGCCGCCAGGCGGCCTTGCTCATCGCCAAGGGCCGGCGGCCCGAGGCGCGGGCGGCGCTCGAGGAAGTCGCGGCGCGGGTGAAGCGCCTCGACCGGATGGAGCGGCTCGGCAATGCCGACATGTACGACTGGGCGGCGCGGACATTGGCGGAGCTGCGGGGACCGTAGAATCTCCCCTCTCCCTCGGGGAGAGGGATGAGCAGGTGCGAACGTCCCCCGGACGTTCGCAGCCATGCCCGGGGGGCATGGCGGCCTGCTCATGGTGAGGGGTTCGGGCGTAGTCGCAAAGTCACCTCTGCGCTCGATCGGAGACGCCGTATCCCCTCACCCCTTACCCCTCTCCCCATGGGAGAGGGGAATCAGATCGGTTCCTGGCCGTTCGCTTTCAGCACTTCGCCGGCCAGATAAAGCGAGCCGAGGATCAGGACGACGGGCGGTTTCTCGCGGTCGGCGTGGCGGGCGATCCAGCCCAGCGCCGGCTGGACCCCCTCGTCGGCGCGGGCGGCGAGGCCGAGGCTTCGCGCCGTCAGCGCCAGCTCGGTGGGCGGGTGGTGGGCGTGGCCGGGGACGGGAATGGCATGGAGCTCGACGCTTCGGCCGGCGAACGGCCTCAGGACTCCGGCGGCGTCCTTGGCGGCGAGCAGGCCGAAGACGATGTGGAACGGCCGGCCGGCGGGGACGGCGGCGCGGAAATGGTCGGCGACGGCGCGGGCGGCATTGGGGTTGTGGCCGCCGTCGAGCCACAGCTCGGAGCCGGGCGGCAGGATCGAGAGCAGCGGGCCGGGCCCGAGCTTCTGGAGCCGTCCGGGCCATTCCGCCCAGCCCATCGCGGCGCGGAAGGCGGAATCGGGCAGGTCGATCGCCCGCTGGTGGCGGATCATCGCGACCGCGAGGCCGGCGTTCAGCGCCTGGTGCGCGCCGGGCAGCCGCGGGAGGGGGAGGTCGAGCCTGCCCGTTCGGTCGCGGTAGCGGAGCCGGCCGTTCGAGGCGGTCGCGTCCCATTCGCCGCCCCGCGGGAGCCAGACGGCGCCGGCGGCTTCCGCCGCCGCGGCGATCGGGGCCGCGAGGCGGTCGGGATAGCGCAAGGTGACGAGCGGCACGCCGGGCTTGGCGATGCCCGCTTTCTCGGCCGCCACGCCCTCGATCCGGTCGCCGAGGAATTGCTGATGGTCGAGGCCGAGCTGGGCGATCCCGCAGACCGCCGGCGCCGCGACGACGTTGGTCGCGTCGAGGCGGCCGCCGAGACCGACCTCGATCACGCAGGCGTCGGCCGGGACTTGCGAGAAAGCGAGGAAGGCGGCGGCAGTGGTGATCTCGAAGAAGCTCGCCTCGAGCCCGCCGGCGGCGTCGAGGGTCTCGGCGAGCAGGGCTTCGAGGGCGTCGTCGGCGATCAGCTTTCCGGCAACGCGGATTCGTTCGTTGAAGCGGACGAGGTGCGGGCTGGTGTAGACGTGCGCCTCGAGCCCGGCCGCCTCGATCGCCGCGCGCAGGAAGGCGCAGGTCGAGCCTTTGCCGTTGGTACCGGCGACGTGGAAGACGGGAGGAAGGCGGCGTTCGGGGTTGCCGAGCCGGGCGAGCAAAGCGGAGATTCGCTCGAGGCCGAGGACGTCGGCGCCGGGCGAGAGGGTGGCGAGCCGGTCGAGCTGGCGCTGGACTCCGGGGTGGGAGGAGGCGGCGCGGTCCATTACCTCCCTCTCCCCTTCAGGGGCTGCCGGGCGGCCCGTCCCCCGGACGGGCCGTAGGGGTCCCGGCAGGGCCGGGGAGAGGGGGAGACGGGGGGCGTATGCTTCTTAGGCCGCGGCTTCGACCGGACTCCCCCTCTCCCAACCCTCTCCCCTGAAGGGGAGAGGGCTTTTGTCACGCCGCTTCGGCCCGCGGCGTCAGGTAGGCGATCACCTGGGCCAGGCGCTCGCGCAGGTCCTTCCTGTGGACGACCATGTCGATCATGCCGTGGGCGAGCAGATATTCGGCGCGCTGGAAGCCTTCGGGGAGCTTCTCGCGGATGGTCGACTCGATGACGCGGGCGCCGGCGAAGCCGATGAGGGCGCCGGGTTCGGCCATCTGAACGTCGCCGAGCATGGCGTAGGACGCTGTGACCCCGCCGGTCGTCGGGTCGGTGAGGACGACGAGATAGGGAAGGCCCGCTTCCTTCAGCTCGGAGATGGCGACGGTGGTGCGCGGCATCTGCATCAGCGACAGGATGCCTTCCTGCATGCGCGCCCCGCCGGCGGCGGTGAAGATGACGTAGGGGGCCCGATCGGCGATCGCGGCGCGGATTCCGTCGACGAAGGCGGCGCCGACGGCGAGCCCCATCGAGCCGCCCATGAAGGCGAAATCCTGGACCCCGACGACGGCCCGGCGGCCCTCGATCGTGCCGCGCGCGTTCATCAGCGCGTCCGCTTCGCCGGTCGCGGCGCGCGCCGCCTTGAGGCGGTCGATGTAGCGCTTGGAATCGCGGAACTTCAAGGGATCCTCGCGCACCTGCGGCGGCGGGAGGATGGTGTAGCCGGGGTCGAGCACCTGGCTGAAGCGGGGGCGCGGGCCGATCCGGTCGTGATGGTCGCAGCGCGGACAGACGAACAGATTCTCCTCCCACTCGCGGGTGAAGATCATCGCGTTGCACTGGCGGCATTTATGCCAGAGCGTCTCGGCGGTCTCGCGCTTGGGCAGGAAGGGGATGCTGTTCCGGACCCGGTTCAGCCAGCTCATCGGCGTCTCCTTTGAGGCCGCGCGGATAGGACGGGGATGGGGGAGTGTCCACACTTGCTGTCCTCCCCTCGATTTCGAGGGGAGGGGGACCGCGCGTTAGCGCGGTGGAGGGGCTTCTTCCGCGTCCAAGAGAGCCCCTCCACCAGGCTTCGCCTGGTCCCCCTCCACTGCAAATGCAGGGGAGGATTTCCCCGTCTACAAGGTCGCGGCGATGGCTCGGGCGGCCTGGTCCGGGTCGGGGGCCTGGGTGATCGGGCGGCCGATGACGAGGATCGAGGCGCCGGAGTCGAGCGCCTTTCGCGGAGTCATCACCCGTTTCTGGTCGGCCGAGTCGCCGCCCGCGGGGCGGACTCCGGGGACGACGAAGAAACCGCCGGGCCAGAGCTTGCGGGCCGCGGCGACCTCGTTGCCCGAGCAGACGATGCCGTCGAGGCCGGCTTCGCGCGCCAGCTCCGTCAGCCGCGCGACCTGGGCGTGGGCGTCCCCCGTAATGCCGGTGGCGGCGAGGTCGTCCGAATCGAGGCTGGTGAGCATGGTGACGGCGACGACCCTCGTATCGCTCGGCGCGGCGGCCTTGGCGTCCTCGAGCATCGCCCGGCCGCCGGCGGCGTGGACGGTGAGGATGGCGGGCTCGAGCGACCGAAGCGCCTGGATCGCCTTGCCGACCGTGTTCGGGATGTCGTGGAGCTTCAGGTCGAGGAAGATGGGGAGCCCGAGCTCGCCCATGTCGCGCACGCCGTGGCGGCCGTTGGCGCAGAAGAATTCGAGGCCGAGCTTGAGGCCGCCGACATGGTTCCTGACCCGCGCCGCGATCGCTTTGGCCCGCTCGAAATCGGGCGTGTCGATGGCGACGTAGATCGGGCTGCTCACGAAGGCCAGGCCTTGCTGTCGGTGGCGAGCCGGTCCGGGGACGCGCTGTTGGTGACGGTGACCGGCACGGCGGGGGCCGCCGGAGCGGCGACGGTGCCGGCGGTGCGCTCGGCCGGATCGAGCCTCCGCTTCAGCGACCAGAGGCGGGCGCGGTGGATCACGAAGGTCGGCAGGAAGCCGACCAGGAAGGCGAAGAGGATCAGGATCGGCAGCTTGACGTCGGCCTCGAGGCCGCCCCACAGGCGCAGCTGGACCGCGATCCAATTGGCCTTGGCGAACAGCACCAGGATCACGGTCAGCACGACCCAGAACAACGTCTTCAGGAACTGCATGTCGCCGCCTTTCCCCCTCGCCACCTGCTTATGGCCGGGGCGGGCGGCGCGCAACCGTCAGCCGACTTCGCTCTCCAGAGCGTCGAACAGCGGCTGCACCGCGGAAAGCCTCGGGCGTTCCTCGGCGAGGATGGCGCGGAAGGCGTCGCGCTTGAGGTCGGCGGCGAGCCCGGCGGGGAGGGAAACCGTCTCCGGCAGCGAGGAGAGGACGATGTCGATCAGGCGGTCGGCGCCGTGGAGTCGGCCCCACAGATAATCGTTCTCGCGATAGGCGCGGCTGAAGAAGGCGCCGAAGCTGTTGAACTGGATGCCCTTGAGCGTGGCCGCCGCGCCGCCGGCGCGGATCGCGGTCGCGTCCTCGGGCGAGATGCGGTCGACCTTGACCGGATCGAACTCGTCGAGGCCTTCGCCCTGGAGCAAGGGGAAGGTGGCGATGTCGTAGAAGGGAAAGCCGAGGTAAGCGAGGATGAAGGCGCGGCGCTCGGGCTTGGGGAAGGCGGCCATGACCTCGGTCAGGCGGCGGTCGGCTTCCTCGTCCTTCCCCTTGAGGCCGAGGCGCCCGGCGAGCGCCGCCATCGCCTCGGCGGGGCGGGCGGCGGCCTGCGGATCGGGGTCGGGCGGCTCGCCTTCATAGAGTGCGAGAAGGTCGTAGATTGTCTCGCGCGCGCGCCGGACGGCGTCGAGCGGCGCATCGGGCCCGGTCTCCATCTCCATCACCCGGCGGGCGAGGAAGCGAAGCCGGCGCACCCGGAAGGCGAGGTCGTAATTGCGCAGGAACAGGACCAGCTCCGGGCGGGCGCCGGCGGCGGTGACGCTGTCGGGATCGGCGAGGCCGGTCGAGCGGACCATGCCCCACACGGCGGAGCGGACCGCCTCCCGCGAGTCGCGGTCGGCGCCGGTCGGGGAGAGGGCTGCGGCGATCTCCTCCGCGACGGCGGACAGCTTGAGCTGGCCGTAGGCGGCGTAGGCGAAGCCGGCGCCCTTCGCCGCCAGGCTCTGCGCCCGCGAGCGCCACGCGGCGAGGCGGGCGGGCGTCGGGCGGAGCAGCAGCAGGGTCGAGCCGAACGCGCGCTCGATCGCCGCCTCGACCTCGGGGCGCATCGCCTCGACGATCCGCCTCAGCCGCCGGATCCGCGACGAGCGGCGCTCGATCGCCTCGAGATTGTCGCGGATCGGCTGCTCGCGCGGGATGTCGGAAAGCGCTCCGAAGATGGTCGCGAAGAATCCGGGCGGCTCGTTGCCGCTCCCGCCGAGGCGCACCGAGTGGCGGCCGGGCTTGGGGTCGATATAGACGAAGCGCCGGTCGACCTCGCGGCGGGCGGGCCGGCTCTTCAGCGCCGCGATCGCCGGGCGGAACGGCGCGTTGGCGAGCACCGAGCCGTCGATCAGAACGGCGTTCTCGACGTCGCCGAGCGCAAAGTGGCGGGGCAAGGCGCGCGCGAGGAAGGCGTCGCGGCCCGGCCAGGACCGGCCCAGCGCCGCGAGCGCGGCGTCGAGCTCGGCGACCCGGAAGGGCGGGAAGGCGCCGGGGAAGCTGGCCGTGGCGCGCGCCGCGAAGGCGAGCTCGGCCGGATCGGCGAGCCGGCATTGGTCGCCGGCTTCCTTGCGGAAGGCGAGGGTGACGCGGTGCTCGCGCTCCTCGGCCTGCGGCGGCGAGTGGAGGCGCAGCGTCTCCGGGTGGCCGTGGAAATCGGTGACGGTGACGAACAGGTCGAGCGGCTGGTAGTCGGGGAGCAGCGGCGGCCCCGGCGGGCCGGCCGCCATGGCGTCGAGCGCTCCGAGCAGCAGGCGGGTGAAGCCGGGCCCGCTGAACGGCGGCGCGAACCAGCGGGCGCGGACGAAATTGGCGAGCTTGGCGCGGATCTCGTCGCGGTGGCCGGCCTCGACGGTCTGCTCGACCGTGCCGCCGCGCTGCTTCGAAAGCGCCCAGGCGAACGGCACCGCCGCGGCCTTGGCGAATCGGGAAAGCGCGCTGACCTCGGGGTCGATCAGCCGGTCGACGTCGGCGGTGTCGAGCCAGAGGTCGGTCAGCGGATCGAGCGAGCGGCCCGCGGCGATCGCCTCGGCGAGGAAGATGGCGTTGATCCCGCCGGCGCTGGCGCCGGTCAGGATGTCGACCAGCACCCGCAGCTCGACTCCGCCTTCGGCCGCCATCGTCTCGAGAAGGTTGCGGTAAACCCCTTCGGTGCCGCCGCTTTTCGGCTCTCCGGAATGGAAGGCGCGGCTCGCCCGGGCGAGCCGCCAGACCTCCTTGGTGATGCCGTGCATGTAGACGGCGAGGCTGATCCCGCCATAGCAGATGAGGGCCAGCCGAAGCTCTTTCTCGCGCATCCGGGCGACGGTGGCAGGGCCGCCGGACCTTGTCGAGCGGGCGGAAGGTTCCGTGCGGACCGGCTCGATTCGTCCCGATCGAGGCTCACGTCGCCGTAACGACCGAGACTCCCGCGCCGAATGCGGTTTAGCCCGCATCCGGAACGAACGCTGAGGGGGCTTTCGACAATGACCATCGCCAGCTTGCGCCGCAGAGGCGTGGCGCGCGCCGCCGGCCTCGCCGTCGCCGCGATGCTGTTATCGGCCCCGGCCGGCGCGGTGGACGCGGTCTCGCCGCGGCTGCAGAGCCTCGAGGAGGCGGTCGCCGCGGCCAGCGATCCGGTGCCCGCCCCGTCGTTGGAGGCGAAGGCCGAGGCGGTCCGGCAGGCGTTCGAGGCGATCGGCGAAGGCCAGGCGAGCTATTACGGGCGCGAGCTGGCGGGCAACCGCACGTCGAGCGGCGAGCGGTTCAACCCGATGGCGCTGACCGCCGCCCACCGCACGCTGCCGCTCGGCTCGCTGGTCCGGGTCACCAACCTCGCCAACGGCCGCTCGGTGATCGTCCGTGTGAACGACCGCGGCCCGTTCGTCCGGTCCCGCCTGATCGACGTCTCATTGGGCGCCGCCCGCGAGATCGGAATGGTCGCGCAAGGCCGGGCCCAGGTGCGGCTGGAGGTGGTCCGAACGATCGCGTGAGACCGCCGCCGCCGCGGCGAAAATCGAACGATACGAACGCAACACGAGTCCGGTGATGGTAGTGGGGCAATTCATGGCGCTGGTGCTCTTGCAGCCTGTGGCTGGTGCGGCGCCGGTCGAGGGAGTGAGCCGCGCCTTCGTGCGGGTCGAAGGTCCATCGGTTTACGTCTTCACTGACCAAAAGGCCTACGCCGCGTACGACTCCGACGTCTGTGTCACTGCCGTCGCTTCGAGCCCGCGCCACCTGCGGGTGTTAGGCGCCGCCAGCCGAGATGGGACGGCGGTGGATATGCGGGTCATAGCGCATCCCGGCTATTTCAAGCGCAGGGGATTTGGAGCCGAGTATCACCTGAACTGGAACTTTCGCGGCCGGCCGGTGAACCCACTGTGCGAGAGCACCACCTTGTTCGAGATTGTCGACGTTCATCGCACTCGGCGCTCCGAGCGTGAGGTGCGATAGTTCGAACATCGAGATTGGGCCCACCAAGGCAGTTGCTGCATGCACCTGTCGATGCGATCAACCCGGGAGGCCGACGGTCGCCGACCGGCGCCGACAGCCGGGTTGTGGAAAAGCCAGGTCCATCGTCATGGGTGCGGCTGGAGCTCGTCCGCAATATCTAGAGCGATTCGTCGCAAGCGGTTAGGGTTCGCCGAAAACCGAACAATATTAAACAGTTGAATGGTAAAGACGCGGATTGACTCGTGGCTCCGCGATGCTGGATAGCGCCCCGCATTCCAATCCGTGGGGCATCGATTCGTGGTAAGAAAAAGGGGCGCCAGGTTCCTCCTGGCGACGTCGGCGGTCGCGTTCGCGGCCGCCGCGCAGGCAGGCGAGACGACGACGTACAGCTACGACGCGCTGGGCCGGCTGGTCTCGGCGACGAGCAGCGGCACGGTCAATAACGGGCAGTCGACCAGCCTCGCCTACGATCCGGCGGGCAATCGATCGAGCTATGCGGTGACGGGGGTCGGAACCCCTCCTGCGCCGCCGCCGCCCCCGCCTCCAGCACCGCCGCCGCCGCCCCCGCCTCCAGCACCGCCACCACAACCGCCACCGCCGCCCCCGTCATCGAATCGGCCGCCAGTGTTGCAGAGCGACAGCTTCAGCGTCGCGCAATGCACCGCAGCGACGTTCGACGCTCTGGCCAACGATTCGGATCCGGACGGCGACGCGCTGACCATCACCTCCGTCTCCGGTGCGGCGGCGCAGGTCGGCCTGATGGGAATCGCCAACAACCGGCTCACCTGGAGCCCGTCTTATTCAAGCGGGACCTTTTCCGGCACCTACGACGTCAGCGACGGTCACGGCAACACCACCACCGGCACGTTCACCGTCCAGGTCGGACCGGGGGGATGCTGATGCGCAGGCTGTTGCGCATCCTCGCCGCGCTCACGCTCGTCACCTCCGCGTCGGCCGCCTTGGCCCAGCTCAAGGACGAGGGAGCGCCGCTTCCCAAGGTGAATCTCGTAGATGGCGCGGGCGTCGATCTGCGCTCGGGCCGCCGCACCGATACCGACGGCGCTATTTCGATCGGCGCCGCCGATGCGCCGGTCTTCACCTACAGCCTCGGCGCCGAGGGACCAGGCGGAATACCGCTTTGGGGATATGTCTACTCGCAATGCATCCCTTCCGGCGGCAATGCCTGCGGCGGCGGCTCGTTTCCCGAGGTGGTGCTCGGCAACAAGCGGGAATGGACCCGGGCAAGCGGCTACAACTTCCTCACCGACGGTTCGCAAATCGCGTCGAGCGGCGGAAACACGGTGGTCTACGACAAGGAGGGCACCGCCTGGACCTTCTCGCCGCTCGCCGGCTCGACGGGCCCTGGTCAAAGGACGGCCTATCTGACCTCCGCGCGCTATGCCAATGGCGAGACGCTGACCTACCATTATGCGACTCTGCCGGGGAACGCCCGTCCCGTGGACCCGGAGACCCCGGCGATCAGCGCGATCACAAGCAGCGCCGGCTTCATGCTTAAGATGGAGACCGGTCCCAACGGGGCGAAGCGGGTCCGGCTCATCAATCGGGCGCTCATTTATTGCGATCCGCTGGCGGCTTCCTGCCCGGCCGGTCCCGCCGCCCTTCCAACCGTGGACCAGACGGGCACCCAGCAATATGGCGGCACCGTTACTTTCTCCGGAACCCGCACGGTCACCTACGGCTCGCCCGCCAACGGCGCGGTGGCAATGTACGATTCGCAAGGCAATCCCGTCTATGAGACCGTTCAGAGCGTGACGAGCGGCGGCGGCGTGACCAAGACCTACACGACCAGCCCACTCTCGCTAATGGGCAATTGCGGACAGAGTAAGGTCGTCCGCCAAGTGGCTACTCCGGCCGGCACCTGGCATTACGCCTACAGCTTCGGCTGGATCATGTACTCGACTGAATATGGCTCGAACCACGGCGACTGCATCGTCACCGAGGTCACGTCCACCGCGCCCGACAACAGCCAGGTCAAGAAGAGCGAATGGTCGCCGGGAAGCGGAGCGGGCGAGCAGATCACCGACCAGCTCGGCCGGGTGACGCAATACGCCTTCCTTACTGTCAACTGGCCGGTGCAGCCGACCGCCGCGTCGCGGCGCGAGGTAAGCGGCATCACTTATCCGGAAGGCAATAAGGCGAGCTTCGTCTACGACACCGATGCGGTCGGGGCGCGGCGTAACCTGCAAAGCACGACCCTCACGCCGAAGCCCGGTACGGCGGAACCGACGCTCACCTGGAGCTGGGGCTATCCCACCAGCTGCACGACCGCCAATTACGTGAGCTGCAACAAGCCCGATTATGCGCTCGACCCGAAGCAGAACCGCACCGACTACACCTACGATCCGGTGCACGGCGGCGTGCTCACCAAGACCCTTCCGGCGGACGCCAACGGCGTCAGGCCGCAGATCCGCTACACCTACCAGCAGCTCTCCGCCAAGGTGCTGGACGCCTCCGGCCAGCTCGTAAACGAGACGCCGATCTGGAAGCTGGTCTCGACATCCACCTGCCGCACGCTGGCGAGCTGCGCCGGAACCGCCGACGAGGTGGTGACGAGCTACACGTATAGCGACAATCTGCTGGTCGCAACGGAGACGACCCGCGCCGGAGACAATTCCGCCAGCCTCACGGTGACCAAGAGCTACGATGCCGTCGGCAACCTGGTGGCGGTCGACGGACCTGCTTCCGGCAATGCCGATACCACCCGCTACACGTTCGATGCGCTACGCCGTCCCGTGGCGACGCTGAGCCCCGATCCCGACGGCGCCGGACCGCTGCCCGTGCTCGCCACCCGCGTCACTTATAACGGAGACGATCAGCCGACCCAGGTCGACAAGGGGAGCGCGGTCGATCAGTCGGATGCGGCGCTGGCGGCGATGACGGTCAATCAGAGCCTGGTCACAGGCTATGACGGCGCCGGGCGGAAGAATCGCGAGAGCCTGCTCGCCGGCGGCGCGACGCAGACGGTCACTCAATATGGCTATGACCTCGCCGGCCGCCTCGAATGCACCGCCATCAGGATGAATCCGGCGGCGTTCGCCTCGACGCCCGCCTCGGCCTGCGCGCTCGGCGCGACCGGGAGCAATGGCCCCGACCGGATCACCCGCAATGTCTACGACGCCGCCGGACAGCTTCTGCAGGTGCAGAAGGCCTATGGAATCACCACCGCCAACTTCTTCCCGCAGACGCTGCAGCAGAATTACGCCACCTACGAATACACACCCAACGGCAAGCAGAAGGCGGTGATCGACGCCAACGGCAACCGGGCGGAGCTCCGGTATGACGGTCTCGATCGCCAAAGCTGCTGGATCTTTCCGTCGAAGACCAATGTGGGCACGGTCGGCGGCGATTGCTCGACCGGCGACTTCGAAGCCTATGGCTATGACAATGAAGGCAACCGCACGTTCCTGAGGAAACGCGACGGGACGACGATCACCTATTCCTTCGACGGGCTCGATCGTTCGATCCTGAAGAATGTGCCCGCCTCCTCGGGCGGGGCGGCCGCCTACAGCGTTTTTTACAAATATGATCTGCGCGGCCTCCAGACCGAGGCGCGGTTCGGCTCGCTGAGCGGCCCCGGCATCAGCAACGCCTACGACACGTTCGGGCGCCAGACCTCGACGACCACGAACATGGACGGCACGGCTCGCACCATCAGCTATCAATACGACGCCGCCTCCAACCGTAGCCGGGTCAGCGCG
>JAXDPA010000129.1:0-2866 GCA_034668685.1 Sphingomonadales bacterium
ATCCGGAGCGCGGCCTCGCCTATAACGAGGGCGCCGACCGGCGCTCCTGGGCCGCGCTTACCGATTTCCTCGCCGAGGTGATGGCGTGACCGAAGCCGAGGCGGCGGCCGAGCTCGAGCGGCTGGCGAACGAGATCGCCCACCACAACCGCCTCTACCACGCCGACGACGCCCCGGAGATCAGCGACGCCGACTATGACGCGCTGGTCCGCCGCAACGCCGAGCTGGAGCGGCAATTCCCGCAGCTCGTCCGGGCCGACAGCCCCACGCGCCAGGTCGGCGCGGCGCCGGAAGGGCCGCTCGCCAAAGTCCGCCACGCGCTGCCGATGCTCAGCCTCGACAATGGTTTCGCCGATTCGGAGGTGGCGGACTTCGTCGGCCGCGTGCGCCGCTTCCTGAAGCTCGGCGAGGCGGAGGAAGTGGCGCTCACCGCCGAGCCCAAGATCGACGGCCTCTCCTGCTCGCTGCGCTACGAGAAAGGCGTCCTCGTCCTCGCCGCCACCCGGGGGGACGGCACAACCGGCGAGGACGTGACTCCCAACGCCCGGACCATCCGGGACATCCCGCCGCGTCTGAAAGGCGAGGCTCCGGACGTGTTCGAGATACGCGGCGAGGTCTACATGTCGAAGGCCGATTTCGCCGCGCTCAACGAACGGCAGGCCGAGGCGGGCGGCAAGATCTTCGCCAACCCCCGCAACGCCGCCGCCGGCTCGCTCCGCCAGAAGGACCCGGCGATCACCGCCGCCCGTCCCTTGCGCTTCTACGCCCACGGCTGGGGCGAGGCGACGGCGCTGCCCGCCGACAGCCAGCTCGGCGTGATGCGGACGATCGAGGCTTGGGGAGTCCCGGTTTCGGGCGACCTGAAAGCCTTCACCGCCCTCGAGCCCCTGATCGCTTTCTACCGCGGCATCGAGGCGAAGCGCGCCGATCTGCCGTTCGACATCGACGGCGTCGTCTACAAGGTCGACCGGCTCGACTGGCAGCGGCGCCTCGGCCAGGTCGCCCGCGCGCCGCGCTGGGCGCTTGCCCACAAATTCCCGGCCGAGCGGGCTCAGACCACCCTCATCGCCATCGACATCCAGGTCGGCCGCACCGGCAAGCTGACCCCGGTGGCGCGGCTCGAGCCGGTCGGGGTCGGCGGAGTGACAGTCACCAACGCGACGCTCCACAATGCCGACGAGATCGCCCGGCTCGGAGTCCGCCCCGGCGACCGCGTCCTCATCCAGCGCGCCGGCGACGTCATCCCGCAGGTGCTCGAGAATCTCACTCCCGACGCCGAGCGCCCCCCCTACGTCTTCCCGGATCATTGCCCCGAATGCGGCTCGGAAGCCGTTCGCGAGGAGGGCGAGGTCGACGTGCGGTGCACCGGCGGCCTGATCTGCCCTGCGCAGCGCGTCGAGCGCCTCCGCCACTTCGTCAGCCGCCACGCCCTCGACATCGAGGGGCTCGGAATCGTCCATATCGAGAGCTTCTTCCGCGACGGCCTGCTCCAGTCCCCCGCCGACATCTTCCGGCTCCACGAGACGCGGGACGAGCTGGTCCAGCGCGAACGCTGGGCGGAGACCTCGGTCGACAACCTGCTCGCCGCGATCGACGCCAAGCGGACGCCCCCGCTCGACCGCTTCCTCTACGCGCTCGGCATCCGCCACGTCGGCGAGGTGACCGCCCGCGACCTCGCCCGCCGCTATGGGAGCTGGGCGGCGTTCGAGGCGATGATCGACCGCGCGCTCGACCTCCGCCGCGGGGTAACGCCCGCCCTGGGCGAGGACGAGCGCAAGTTCCGCCAGCGCTGCGACAAGGCGGTGGTCGCCGCCATCGAGACCCCGAACATCGGCCCCGAGGTGGCCAACGCGATCCTCGACTTCTTCGACGAGCCCCACAATCGCGAGGTCCTCGCGGACCTGTTCGCGGCCGGCGTGGCGCCGGCGGACCTGGCCTGGGAGACGAAGGAATCGCCGGTGACCGGCAAGACGCTGGTCTTCACCGGCGCGCTCGAAACCCTGTCGCGCGACGAAGCCAAGGCGCAGGCCGAGGCGCTCGGGGCCAAGGTCGCCGGCGGCGTCTCGGCCAGGACCGACCTGGTCATCGCCGGCCCCGGCGCCGGTTCCAAGCTCAAGAAGGCACAGGACCTCGGCGTCGAGGTGATCGACGAGACCGCATGGAACGCGCTTGTGGCAGGAGCGGGTGCGTGAAGGCATGCGTCGCTCCTCTTGCCGCAGCCATATTTGCCGCCGGCTGCTCCTCACCGGCGCCGACCCCGCCTCGGGCTTGCGCTCCGCCTCGTGCCTACTGGCACCGGCCGCACAATTTCCAGGGCCTTCACGCGCCGATGATGCTGGTGGGCCTCGATCGCCACGGCGACATCTATTGGAACGGCGAACGCCTCGAGCAGCGCCGATTCGCCGCCAACCTCACCGCCGCGCACCTGCTGAACCCGGAACCGGAGGTTTTCCTCGAGGTGGAGGCCGGTGTTCCCTGCGCGTCGCTGGAGGGGGTCCGGGACGCCATGGACCGCTACGCCGAATGCCGCGCCGGCGGCCACTGCGCGGAGGGGGTCCGCTCCATCTGGGAGGGAATACCGACGCCACCCGGCACGCCGCCCTCCTGACCTTGCGCGGCGCGGGCAGCCATTGTGAATGCCCCCCTTTGCCGCGTGCTGCGGGACCGGGCTCGCCTAGTTTTCTGCGAACGTCTTCAGCCGCCCAAGCGCGTCCTCCCACTGCGCCCCCACCGCCTCGATCCAGTCGCGCGCCGGCGCGAGCCCCTCAGGGTGAAGCGCGAAGCGGGTCTCGCGGCCCCGGCGCTCGCTTCGGACCAGGCGGACGCGCTCCAGCACGCGCAGGTGCTTGGTCACGGCCTGGCGGGTC
>JAXDPA010000130.1:0-7883 GCA_034668685.1 Sphingomonadales bacterium
CATCGAGTATGGCCTGATCGCCGCGCTGATCGCCGTCGCCGCCATTGCCGCCATGAAGAATATCGGCACCAGCCTCGGCACGACCTTCAACAACGTCTCGACCCAGATGAACGGCTAATCGCCGCTCCAGTCGATACGCGAAAGGCGGCGGCGGGACCCAGGTTCCGCCGCCGCTTTCATATGTGGATAGCCCCGTCGATGGGCAATTATCCCATTGGAACATGTAAGCTGATGTCGCCTTCAGGAGCGACTGTGATGCTCGTGCTCCCAGACATTCTTTTCTCCTGCGCCTCGCTCCGGCATAGTTAGGTCATGGCGAATACGACGGCGACAGGAACGACGGTACGTCCGAACCCTCAGCCAAGCGATCAAGCGGGCAATCAGAAGGCCTATACAGCAAGCGCCGAGCACCAGCCAGCGGTGTCCCTGTGGCAAAGAACGATGGACGACCCCTTAGCGTTCTATTCTCTGATTCTTGCCCTCTCGACCACTCTCTTGTGCATCTTCACTGGAGCGCTTTGGTGGGCCACCTACAGGCTCAGCAAGGACGCTAAAGAGTCGAGCGAAGCGCAGGCCGATAAGATGGAACGGTCCATTGCGGAGGCCGGTAGGTCCGCCGAGGCGATGGGGAAGCTGGCCGACCATGCCTCCGCTCAACTCGCTATCACGCAGGACTCCGTATACCGAAATCTTCGGGCTTACCTCTCTGTCAAGAAGATCGTTTGCACGGGCTTTTATGAGGGACTGATCGGGGGAAGGATTATCCTCGAAAATGCCGGCGAGACTCCGGCTGAGATTACTATATTCAGCATCGGCTGGATAGGTAAATGGCCGCTGGGTAAACCGAGGGATCACGGACCCGAGCCGGAACGGCATTTTGACAGTAAGCCTTTCATAAATCGAGGATCCGAAGACTCTGTACAGTGGTTCTACCCGCGTAACGAAAAGACGGCGGAAAAGGAAATCGCTGAATGGATCGCCAACTCGGCAACACTTATTTTCTATCTGTATGGCCGAGCCGAATTTCTTGATTACAGGCGGCGCAGACGGATTCTCCACTTCTCCTATAGAACTAACGGTCGTCCCAAGGTTGGCAAACCTTTTGAGATGGTGCCAACTGCCGAAGGCAATGATTACGAGGACCAAGGCGAGGCCAAAACGTAGGGCCCTCCCGCTACATGTCAAAAGGGGATGGCGCCCGTCGATGTAGGTGATTTAGTCGAATAACACACTTTCCCCCTTGCGCTCGCCCGCCCCTCTGCCCCATCTAGCCGGCAAGGAGACGGAGGGAGCGATCATGGCCACCGACACCAAGCTCAAGCTCGAGGCGCCCGACGTCGTCGCCCCGGTCGCGCCGGCCGAGGCGTCCGGGCTGGTCCCGGTCGACGACAGCGTCAAATCCCGGCTCGACCAGGTGGTCGACAAGTTCGTCGGCGAGCTCGTCGCCGCGGACTCCAACAGCCCCGAATTCGGCAAGAAGGTCGATGAGCTCACCAACATGGGCCGAAAGGAGATCGCCCAGGCCGCCGGCCAGTCGAACCGCTTCCTCGACCGCCCGGTCAAGGCGATCGACAAGGACAGCGGGATCGGCGCCGATCTGACCGAGCTTCGCCGCACCGTCGAGGAGCTCGACCCCGGCCGCCAGGGCAATCTCAGCCGGCCGCGCAAGATCCTCGGGATCATCCCGTTCGGCAACCGGATCGGCAATTACTTCCAGAAATACCAGTCCGCGCAGACCCACATCTCGAAGATCCTGAACAGCCTCGCCTCCGGCAAGGACGAGCTGCTGATGGACAATGCGGCGATCGACACCGAGCGGGCGGCGCTGTGGAAGGCGATGGGCCAGCTCGAGCAGATGATCCACATCTCCAAGGCTCTGGACTCTAAGCTCGAGGAGAAGGCGAACGAGCTCGACGCCACCGATCCGGCCAAGGCCAAGGCGATCCGCGAGACGGCGCTCTTCTACACGCGCCAGCGCACCACCGACCTTCTCACCCAGATGGCTGTGACGGTTCAGGGCTATCTCGCCCTCGACCTCGTCAAGAAGAACAATGTCGAGCTGGTGAAGGGCGTCGACCGCGCCTCGACGACGACGGTCGCGGCCTTGCGCACGGCGGTCACCGTCGCCCAGGCGCTGACCAACCAGCGGCTGGTGCTCGAGCAGATCACCTCCTTGAACACGACGACGGCCAACGTCATCGATTCGACCGGCAACATGCTCAAGAACCAGACCGGCGAGATCCACCAGCAGGCGGCCTCGGCCACCATCCCGCTCGAGACCCTGCAGCGCGCCTTCCAGAACATCTACGACACGATGGACACGATCGACCGCTTCAAGGTCGAGGCGCTCGGCAACATGAAGCAGACGGTCGATTCCCTGTCCAAGGAAGTCGAGAAGAGCCGCGGCTACATCGCCCGCGCCGAAGGCGTCGCTCAGAACCAGATCTCGGGCGGTTCGGCCAGCTCGTCCTTGCTGGCGCCCGTCGAGGGCTGAGATGTCGAAAGGCCCGCTCAGCGTCGACGAGGTGGTCGCTCGGATGGACGCCGCCTTCGCGCGCTGGGACGGCAAGAGCGTCGAGGCGGCCGCCGCTCGCCGTCGCTATTACGGCCGCGCCGCCGGTTCGATTGCCCGCCGCCTCACCGGAATGGGCGCGACCATCGCCGCCCTGATCCTCGCCACCATCGTGTTCAGCCAGGTGGTCGGGCCGATCGGGATCACCGGCCTGTTCCTGGTCGGGATCGCCACCCTGGCCCTGCTGCTCGCTTTCTCCTTCTGGCCGGGCGAACCCGAGCGCGCCGCCTTCTCGGAGGAGCTGCCGACCCGCGCCATCGTCCGCCAGCTCGAGGGCGTCCTGGTCCGCGAGCGCTCTGCCTTGCCCGCGCCGGCGGCGCAGCGGACCGACGCGATCGGCGCCCGGCTGCCGCTGCTCGAATCGCGGCTCGGCGAGGTCGACCCGCTCGATCCGCTCGCCCAGGATGCGCGACGGCTGATGGGCAAGCACCTCCCCGAGCTCATCGAGCGCTACGAGCGCATCCCCGTCGACTATCGCCGCCAGCCGGACGGCGAGGGGCTGACCGCGGACCAGAGGCTGGTCGCCAGCCTCGACGCCGCCCGCCAGGCGCTCGACGATATCGGCGCGCGCCTCGCCGAGGGCGACCGCCAGGCCTTCGAGGCGCAGGGCCGCTTCATCGAGAGCCGCTACAAGGATCCGGAGGCCTAGCCCCAGCGGCGGAGGGCGAGCGGAAACAATATCCAGCCGGTCGCCATCGCCACCAGGGCCAGCGGCAGCGGCAAGACGAAGATGGCGATGAGGCCGATCAGCACCACGGCGGCCTCGAGGGCGGGGTGAAGCCAGTCGCTCGCCGTCCCGCAGCGCCGGCACTGGGGCGAGACGCCGAACCAGGAGAGGAAGGGCGCGGCGGGCCACAGGCTGAGGCTTTCGCCGCACGCGCCGCACCTCCGGCCCGCCACCAGCGATCGTCCGCGCGCCCGCGCCGCCAGGGCGCCTCCCGCGCCGACTCCGAGCACGAAGCCGAACGCCATGGCGACCTTCGCCGGGTCGAGCATTCAGCGGCCGGCGGCGGCGAGGATGCGTTGCGCCTGGAGGAGGTGCGGCCGGTCGATCATCCGGCCATCGAGCGACAGCGCGCCGGCACCGGGATTGTCCGCGAAGGCGGCGACGACGGCGCGGGCGTGGGCGACCTCCGCCTCGCTCGGCGTGAAGGCGGCGTTGATCACCGGCACCTGCGCGGGGTGGATCGCCATCATTCCGGTGAAGCCGTCGCGGCGGGCGCGGGCGGCATAGGCGGCGAGGCCGTCGAGGTCGCGGAAATCGGGATAGACCGTCTCGATCGGCGCGACGCCCGCCGAGGCGGCGCCGAACAGGCAGAGCGAGCGGGCCAGCTCGTAGGGCGGCGTATAGCGTCCGTCGGCCTCGCGCGAGGTCGCGGCGCCGATCGCGGCGGGAAGATCCTCGGCGCCCCAGGTCAGCCCGGCCAGCCGCCTCACCCCAACATAGGTGCCGAGCTGGAAGATCGCCGCCGGGGTCTCGGTGGCGATGGCGAGGATATGGGCCATGGCGTTGCCCGCGGCGGTCAGCCGCCGGGCGAGCTCGGTTACCGACGCCCCCCCTTCGGCCTTGGGCAGGACGATCCCGTCCGGATGGCCGGGGAGCACGGCCGCCAGGTCGCGCTCGCACTCCGGCGTGTCCAGCGGGTTGATCCGAACCCAAAGCGGCGACGTCGCGTTGGCGTGGAGGAAGGCCGCCACCTGCCGCCGCGCCTCCCCCTTCGCCGCGGGCGCCACCGAATCCTCGAGGTCGAGGATCAGCGCATCGGCGCCCGACGCGACCGCCTTCGCCATGCGCTCCGGCCGGTCCCCCGGCACGAACAGGAGAGAACGGAGCTTCACCGCCGCCTCTGCATGAGGGCGGTGCGTTCGCAGGTGCAGACGAGCTCGTCTCGCTGGTTGAGCAGCCGGTGCTCGAAGGTGACGATCCCGGCGTCGGGGCGCGACCTGGAATCCTTGAGGGCGATCACCTCGGTTTCGGCGCGCAGGGTGTCGCCGATGAAGACGGGCTTGGGCATCCGCACCTTGTCGTAGCCGAGATTGGCGACGAGCGTGCCGAGCGTCGTGTCGCCGACGGTGAGGCCGACCATCAACGCGAAGGTGAAGGTGCCGTTGACGACGATCCGCCCGAACTCGGTGCCCGCGGCATATTCGGCATCGAGGTGGAGCGGCTGCGGATTGTGGGTGAGTGCCGAGATCAGGAGGTTGTCCGTCTCGGTCACCGTGCGATGCGGCTGGTGACGGATGCGATCGCCGATCGTCCATTCGTCGTAGAAGCGACCGGGCATCAGCTCCTCCCCGGAACAAGAGTGCGTCCCTGCGTCATTCCTTCTCCACCCGCACGAGCAGAGTCCCTTCGGTCACCTGCGCCCCTTCGCTCGCGGCCAGCTCCGCCACCACGCCGTCGAACGGGGCGACCAGGTTGTGCTCCATCTTCATCGCCTCCAGGGTGACGAGCCTGGCGCCCTTGGCCACCTTATCCCCCTCCCCGACCTCGACCGCAATCACCCGGCCCGGCATCGGCGACACGATCGCCCCGTCGCCGACCGCTGCGCCCGCCCCTCCTCCGCCGCCACTCGGCGGACGGACGAAGAGCGCTTCGCCTTCGTGGAAGACGACGATTCCGTCGCCGTGGCGCTCGGCATCGATCGGAAGCTGATCCCAGCGCTTGGGAAGCTCGAGAGTGCGCGCGACACCCTCGGCTTCGAAGGCGATCTCCCGCGCCGGGGAAGCGTTGAGCCGGAAGCCGACCGCCTGGCACCAGACGGCGCCCGGACTTGCGTAACCTCTGAGGGCCTTATGCAGGGACTGGTCCCAGAAGGCTGGGGCGTCGGGGTCCGAATAAGCGAGGACGAGGGCCGCCGCTCCTAGGCAGAGCCGGTCCAGGCTCGGCTCCGGCGGCGGGACCAGATCGGGCCAGTGCCGGGCGATGAACCCGGTGTCGACGTCACCGGCGCGAAAATCCGGATGGTCGAGCGCTCGCCACAGGAACGGAGCGTTGGTCTTGAGCGGCCAGGCCCAGACGTCGCCGCAGGCGCCGGCGAGGGTCTCGATCGCCTCGTCGCGGGTCGAGGCGTGGGCGATCAGCTTGGCGATCATCGGGTCGTAATCGGGCGTCACCCGGTCGCCTTCCTCCAACGCGCTGTCGACCCGGACGCCCTGGCGGGCGATATGGAAAATCTCGGCCTTGCCGATCGCCGGCAGGAAGTCCTTCGACGCGTCCTCGGCGTAGAGCCGCGCCTCCACCGCCCAGCCATCGATCGAGAGCTGATCCTGCTTCAGCGGCAGCGCCTCCCCCGAGGCGACCCGCAGCTGCCACTCGACCAAATCCTGGCCGGTGATCGCCTCGGTCACCGGATGCTCGACCTGGAGGCGCGTGTTCATCTCCATGAACCAGATCCGGTCGGGCTTCAGCCCTTCCGACGCGTCGGCGATGAACTCGATCGTCCCGGCGCCGACATAATCGACCGCCTTCGCCGCCTTCACCGCGGCGTCGCACACCGCCGCCCGCGTCGCCGCGTTCATGCCCGGCGCCGGCGCTTCCTCGATCACCTTCTGGTGGCGGCGCTGAAGCGAGCAGTCGCGCTCGAACAGGTGGACGAAATTGCCGTGCGTATCGCCGAACACCTGCACCTCGATGTGCCGGGGCCGCTCGACATATTTCTCGATCAGCACCTTGTCGTCGCCGAACGCCGCGGCCGACTCGCGCTTGCAGGACGCGAGCATCTCCTGGAACTCGCCGGCCGCGTTGACCCGCCGCATCCCCTTCCCGCCACCGCCGGCCACCGCCTTGATCAGCACCGGAAAGCCGATCGCCTCCGCCTCGCGCTGAAGCCGTTCCGGCGCCTGATCCTCGCCGAGATAGCCGGGAGTCACCGGCACGCCGGCTTCCTGCATCAGCGTCTTGGCGGCGTCCTTGAGCCCCATCGCCCGGATCGAAGCCGGCTTCGGCCCCACCCAGACCAGCCCCGCCGCCTCGACCGCCTCGGCGAACTCGGCATTCTCGGACAGGAAGCCGTAGCCCGGATGGATCGCCTCCGCGCCGGTCTCCTTCGCGGCGGCGATGATCTTCTCGCCTGCAAGATAGCTCTCCCGCGCCGGGCTTGGCCCGATAGGCACCGCCGCGTCGGCTTCCCGCACATGAAGCGCCTGCCGGTCCGAGTCGGAGTAAACGGCGACGGTTCGAACGCCCAGCCGCCGCGCCGTCCGAATGATCCGGCAGGCGATCTCGCCGCGATTGGCGATGAGGAGGGAGCCGATCATCCGCGCAGCTGAGCTTGAACGGAGCTCAAGTCGAGCTGAAGATCACACTCCTCATGAAACCTTGATTTGTCTAAATCGTTAAACTCAGCGCAGGTTTCTATTACAGCCTCGAGCATGGTCCTCCCTAGCTGTTTTAACATAGCAGACACGGTAACGAGCCTGTTGGCCTGCTCGCTGATGTGTTTCTTATCTTCTATAAACTTTTTGCCGATAGTGCCTGATGGATTTTGTCCTTCTATTCGGTCCATTAAAAATAGTATTTCTTCTCGCCGTCGTGAATAGTCTTCAATCGCGTTGTTTGTATTATTGATTAAAGCAACCATGTTATCTATTTTGCAAAGCAAGCCTTCCAAGCGGTTAGAAATCAAAAACCTCGCCTGTGATTTGTCCAAGCGGTCAAAATGATCCGGCTGAATAGCCAAGAACGGAGGAAGAAGCTCAAACTCTTCCTCCATCCACTCAATCTTCTCTTCGGTAGACAGCAAATCAGAGACGGACTCGGCCTCCTCTAATGCAGCTCGAAGGAGCGAAAATATACTGGCTAGCTCCTCTGCATCCTTAGAACGGATTTGGGACCGATAGCGCCATTCGGTATAAGCATAGCCGCCCAATGCAACCATTACGGCGATCGCCGAAGCTGTCCCGGAAAACCATTGAGCACAGTTTCCTCCAGGGAATTCATATATACCGAAGAGCAGGCACTGCTCCATCAGTGCATCACATCCTGAACAAGCCGAAGCGCGCCCGCTCCGGAATCGGCGCGTTCAGGCAGGCGCTGAAGGCGAGGCCGAGGACGTCGCGGGTCTGGACCGGGTCGATGATGCCGTCGTCCCAGAGGCGGGCGGTGGCGTAATAGGGGTTGCCTTCGTCTTCGTAGCGCTGGCGGATCGGGGCCTTGAAGGCTTCGGCTTCCTCCGGGCTCCACTTGTCGGCATCCTTGTGGACGGTCGCCAGCACGCTCGCCGCCTGCTCGCCGCCCATCACGCTGATCCGGCTGTTGGGCCAGGTGAACAGGAAGCGGGGGCCGTAGGCGCGGCCGGCCATGCCGTAA
>JAXDPA010000131.1:0-19390 GCA_034668685.1 Sphingomonadales bacterium
GCAAAGTTGCCGCTGGGGCTGCTGATCAACTTCGGCGGCGAGACTTTTCGCGAAGGGCTGAAGCGTGTCGTGAACAATCACGGCCCCTTCGCGGCTTCGCGCCTTTGCGTGAACCGTGAACCGGCGCAAGAAGCGACGCAGACTGGGAAACCAGCAGTTCGTCGCGGGGAGGTGCCTCAGCTGTAGAAGATGTGGGCGCCGATCTGGGCGACCCGGGTGCGCTGGCGGCCCCAGGCGGGGGCGACGTAGTCGGCGTGGTACCAGAGCACGTTGGCAGCGACCTCGGTGGCGAGGTGCTTGCTGGCGATCTCGGCGATGGCGAGCGCGCGGTGCCAGGCGTCGCTGGCGGTGTTCGGTGCCGGGAAGCGGCCGGCGCGGATGAACGAGAATTGGGCGTGCTGGGTGACCACCCCGCAGACGCTCGGCGGATAGATGCCGGAGCGGGCGCGGTTCAGCACCACCTCGGCGACAGCGAGCTGGCCTTCGAGGCTTTCGCTGCGCGCCTCGAAATAGACCGCCTTGGCGAGGCAGAGCTGCTCTTCGTCCTGGTTGCCGAAATCGACGAACGAAAGGACCAGATCCTTGAGCGGCCGGCCGGCGGCGGCCGGAAGCGCCTGGGCCGCGGCCTGCTCAGCCGCTGCCCGAGCGGCGGTGGCCTGCTGGTCGGCGACGGTCTGGGCGGTCTGCTCGCGAACGATGCTCGCGAGGCTCGGCAGATTGGAGACGCTGGCGGTCTCGACCGCCGGTGCCAGCTGCTCCGCGGCGACGGCCGGGGTGGCGAACAGGCCGGCAAGGCCGAGGATGAGGACCGCAAGAATCCGCGGCCGGAATGAACCGAGCATTTGAACCCATCGATGTGCGGCCGTTCGATCCGCCGGGGAGCGCTTTGGCTCCGGGGACACCCCGCCCGTCTGGCGCGCCGCCGGTCTGTCCGGCCGCAGCGCCCCCGCTGACTGGCACCGGCATGGCGGGCCGGCGGACGATGAGTCAACGAAAGGAGGGCCCGGAGACGATGAGCGGCGGGCTCAGTGGGACGAGTCGATGGAACTTCCCCCACCGGGCCGGTCCGGCGGCCGAATCATCAGTCGTCCTCGTCCTCGCGCCCGACCAGGTTCAATTCGCGCGCCCTGATCTGGCGGGTCATGCACCAGTGCATCAGGGCGTCCTCGCGGCCGTGGGTGATCCACACTTCGCGGGGCTGAAGCTCCTGGATGGTTTGCGTGAGCTCGTCCCAGTCGGCGTGGTCGGAGACGATCAGCGGCAGCTCGACGTTGCGCTGGCGCGCCCGCTGGCGGATGCGCATCCAGCCCGAGGCCATGGCGGTGATCGGGTCGGGCAGCCGCCGGGACCAGCGGTCGTTCAGCGCGCCCGGCGGGGCAACGACGATGCGCCCTTTGAGCTCGTCCTTCTTCGCCCCGGTCGCCGGCCGAAGGTCGCCGAGGTCGACGCCCTGCTCGCGATAGAGGTCGCAGAGGCGCTGGAGCGCGCCGTGGATGTAGACCGGCGCCTCGTGGCCGCGGCACCGCAGTTCCGCGATCAGCCTTTGCGCCTTGCCGAGCGCATAGGCGCCCACCAGCACGCAGCGCTCCGGATTTTCGTGCAGGCGCGCGAGGAGCCGGTCGATCTCGGACGCTGTCTCGGGGTGGCGGAAGACGGGCAGGCCGAAGGTCGCCTCGGTGATGAAGATGTCGCACGGCACCGGCTCGAACGGCGCGCAGGTGGGATCGGGCCGCCGCTTGTAGTCGCCCGACACGACCACGCGCTCGCCTCTGTGCTCGAGCACGATCTGGGCCGAGCCGAGCACATGGCCCGCGGGAACGAAGCTCACCTCCACGTCCCCGAGCCGCGCGGCCTCCCCGTAAGCGAACGGACGGCCGCCCGGCTGGGGCCCGTAGCGGCACTCCATGATCGCCAGCGTCTCGGGCGTCGCCCAGACCTCGCCGTGGCCGCCGCGGGCATGGTCGCCATGGCCGTGGGTGATCAGTGCCCTGGGCTTGGGCTCGGAGGGATCGATCCAGGCGTCGGCCGGCTTCACGTAAATGCCTTCCGGGAAAGGCTTCACCCAGGAACCGAGAGGGGGCATGGGCTCTATATGGCGGCGATGCCTTCAGCTTCCCAGCCCCTCCCGGCGCCGGTCGCCGACTGGTTCGCGGCCAAGGGCTGGGCGCCTCGCCGGCACCAGCTGGAGATGCTGGCGGCGGCGCGGGCCGGCCGCAGCGCCCTGCTGGTCGCGCCGACGGGGGCGGGTAAGACCCTGGCCGGCTTCCTCCCCTCGATCGTCGAGCTCGCCGAGCAGCTAGCAATCGAAGAATCCCCAGCCGTTCGGCCTGAGCCTGTCGAAGTCCCTTCCTTCTCTTCTTCCGGCGCCGAGGAGATGGAAGGCAAAGGAGGGCTTCGACAGGCTCAGCCCGAACCGGTGAGAGTGAGTTTGTCGAAGGACCCGGACCGCCTTCACACCCTCTACATCTCGCCGCTCAAGGCGCTGGCGGTCGACGTCCAGCGCAACCTCCTCACGCCGATCGAGGAGATGGGCCTGCCGATCCGGGTCGAGACTCGGACCGGCGACACGCCGGCCGACCGCAAGGCGCGCCAGCGCGTCCGCCCGCCGCAGATGCTTCTCACCACCCCCGAATCGCTGAGCCTGCTGCTCAGCCACGAGGACAGCGCCTTGCTGTTCGCGGGCCTCAGCACGGTAGTCGTCGACGAGATCCACGCCTTCGCCACCGGCAAGCGCGGCGACCTCCTCTCCCTGTCGCTGGCGCGGCTCCAGGCGCTGGCGCCGGCGCTCCGGCGGGTCGGCCTCAGCGCCACCGTCTCCGACCCCGAGGCCTTCCGCGGCTGGCTCGCGCCGCACGCCGACGCCGAGCTGGTCGATCTGGTGGAGGGCGATCCCGGGGCTCCCGCGCGTCTCGCGATCATGCTCCCCGACGAGGACAAGATCCCCTGGGCCGGCCATAGCGGCCGCTGGGCGGCGGAAAGGGTGATGGCCGAGATCGAGGCGCACAAGACGACTTTGATCTTCTGCAACACCCGCTCGCTCGCGGAATTGATCTTCCAGGACCTTTGGGCAGTCAACGAATCGCACCTGCCGATCGGAATCCACCACGGCTCGCTCGCGCTGGAGGCGCGGCGCAAGGTCGAGAACGCCGTCGCCGAGGGGCGCCTGCGAGCTTTGGTCTGCACCGCCAGCCTCGACCTCGGGGTCGACTGGGGCGACGTCGACCTCGTGATCCAGATGGGCGCGCCCAAGGGCTCGTCGCGGCTGATGCAGCGGATCGGCCGCGCCAATCACCGGCTCGACGAGCCCTCCGAGGCGATCATCGTCCCGGGCAACCGCTTCGAATATCTCGAGGCGCGCGCCGCCCTCGACGCGATCGAGGAAGGCGCGCTCGACGCCGAGACCTTCCGCCCCGGCGCCCTCGACGTCCTTGCCCAGCACATCATGGCGGTGGCCTGCGCCGCGCCGTTCCGCGAGGAGGCGCTGCTCGACGAGGTGCGCTCCGCCGCGCCTTATGCCGGCCTCGGGGAAGCGACCTTCCGCTCCGTCCTCTCGTTCATCGAGAGCGGCGGCTATTCGCTTCGCGCCTACGACCGCTACCGGCGGATCGTGAAGGGCCCGGACGGCGTCTGGCGGGTCTCCCACCCCCGCTTCATCCAGCAGCACCGGATGAACGCCGGGATCATCGTCGACACGCCGCTCTACTACGTCCGCTTCCGCAACGGCCGGACATTGGGAACGGTGGAGGACAATTTCGCCGAGACATTGAGCCCCGGCGACACCTTCTTCTTTTCAGGGCTCGTGCTCGAGGTCGAGCGGATCGACGGGATCGACCTCATCGTCCATGCCACCTCGAAATCGGCGCGGATCCCGACCTACATGGGCGCCCGCATCGCGATCAGCACCAACCTCGCCGAGCGCGTGCGCGAATTCCTGTTCGACCGCGACCAGTGGCCGCGCTTCCCCGAGGCGGTCCGCGAATGGCTCCGGGTCCAGGACTATCGCTCGGCCATCCCCGCGCCCGACCAGCTGCTCGTCGAGACCTTCCCGCACGACCGGGTCCACTACATGGCCGCCTACAGCTTCGAGGGCTGGAACGCGAACCAGTCGCTGGGAATGCTGATCACGCGGCGGATGGAGAGCGCCGGCCTCAAGCCCCTCGGCTTCGTCGCCAACGATTACGCCCTCGCCTGCTACGGCCTCGAGCCGATCGCCGATCCCGCCGCCCTCTTCTCGGCCGACATCCTCGAGAAGGAGTTCGTCGACTGGGTCGAAGGCTCGCACCTCCTGAAGCGCGCCTTTCGCGAGGTCGCGGTGATCGGCGGCCTCGTCGAGCGCCACCATCCCGGCAAGCGCAAGACCGGCAAGCAGGTCACCTTCTCGACCGACCTCATCTACGACGTGCTGCGCCGCTACGAGCCCGATCATTTGCTCCTGAAAGCCGCGTGGGCGGACGCGCGCGAGAAGATGACCGACGTCGGCCGCCTCGCCCGCCTGCTCGACCGCGCCCAGCGCACCATGCTCCACGTTGAGCTCGACCGCGTCTCGCCGATGGCGGTGCCGGTCCTCACCATCATCGGCCGCGAGCGCATGGCGCAGGGCAGCGCCGACGACCAGATCCTCATCGAAGCCGAAAGCCTCGCCGAGCTGGCGATGCGGGTGGATTAGATATTCGTCATGCCGGACCTGATCCGGCATCCACCTTTCCTTTCGGTCCGGAGAAAGAAAGGTGGACCCCGGATCAAGTCCGGGGTGACAAACCTCTGTCGATCCCTCGTTCAGACCAGGAAAGCGTGGCCGCTCAGATCCGCCGGCGGCGCCGAGGCGAGGTGGATGACGTAATCCTCGCCGGCCTGGTAGCCGGCCTGGCCGTTGGCATCGACGACCAGGAAGGTCTGGCCGGAAAGCTCGCCCTTGTCGGCGGTGAAGAAGACGGCGTGTCCGGCCCCGAGCGCCGAGGCGCCGAGCGCGGCCGAAAGGTCGGCGTCGAAGCTGGCGGTCGACAGGCTGCCGTGGCTCACCGCCGCATCCAGCGCCGTGACGGTCACCGGAAGGTCGATCACGTCCTCGCCGAAGTGGAAGTCCGCGATCGTGTCGTAATGCGCGCCGGTCGATTCGGAGACCGCGGTGTAGGCGAAGCGGTCGGCGCCGCCGCCGCCGGTCAGCGTGTCGCCACCGCCCAGACCGTAAAGCACGTCGTCGCCGCCGCCGCCGGTGAAATGGTCGGCCCCGGCGCCGCCCTGGAAGATGAAGCGCCCGTCGCTTTCCGACGATCCGTCGAAGCTGAGGCTGTCGCCGGCGCCGAGCGGCATCGCGTCGATGGTCAGGCTGTGGCCCTTGCCGATGTTCGAATCGGCGCTCGACAGCGCGTAGCTTGAGCCGCCGAGGAAGACCATCTGCTCGAAATAGTCGACATTGGGATCGAGCCCGAAGCCGCCGACGTCGCCGCCGATGACGAGCTGGTCCTGGTCGCCGCTGCCGAGGCCGAGCGTGTCGATGCCGCCGGTCAGGATCGAATGGGTCGTCGTGTCGTAGAGAAAGCCGGAGCCGGCGCCGCCATGGGGGTCGGCATAGACCATCGCCACCGAATCGCCGCCCGAGGTGGAGAGCAGGGCGCCGACGAAGGCGGCCGGCTCGGCGGGCGAATCCGATTGGGACTCGGCCGCGGCGTGGGTGACGGTCTCGATCGGCAGAACGCCGACATGCGGCAAGGCGCGCAGCGGCGCGGCGAGCGGGACCACCGAATCGGCGAGCGGCGTTGCGGCGCCGTCCGGCGCGGCCGCGGCGTCGGCGAGCGCGGCGCGGAAGGCGGCGATTCGAATGGCGGCCGTCGCCGAGGCGACGTCGAACGCGTCGGAAGCGCTGCCGAGTCGCGACGAATGCTCGTCCACGAAACGCAAGGCCCCGTAGCGGGACCAAGTGCCGGAATATCTATTCACCCACGAACCCCCAAGCGACTGAATTCAGGCGAGAGCTAGCACAGCTTGGGTGAACGATCCACAACTGGATTGCGGCCTCGCCGTCCGCTCGGATCGGCGGGTCCGGCGCAGCGGCGCCGGGGCGGCCAGCCCCGCCCGCGGCGGGCCCGGCGGAGCTGGCGATGCGCCTCGACCGGCCTCAGCGTCCCGGGCGAGGCGGCGAGAGCGAGATCTCCGTCGTCCGGACGGCCCGCCCGGAGAAGAAGTCGACCAGGATCCCGGCCACGGCGGGATGCGCCTCGAACAGGTCGTGGCCGCCGTTGCGCACCAGGATGCGGTGGAACCGGGTGAGGCCGGCGGTCGCCTCCGCCTGTTCCTCGAGCGGCGTTCGGACGTCGAGGTCGCCGCTCAGCAAAAGGGTCGGGATCGAGGAGCGGATCTCGCGGCGATAGGCGTCGCCGAGGTCGAGGCCCGGAACCGCGCCGCGCAGCTGCGGCATCGGGAAGTTGGTTGCCGCGCCCGCCAGCGACACCGCCGCCTGGCGGCGCACCAGCGCGAGCCTCGCCGCCGTTATCCCGGAGGCGACGTCCATCAGCTCGGGCATGCCGGTCATCGTCAGCGGATCCTTGAAGAAATAGCCGTAGAGGAGCGGCGACAGGGCCTCGGTCCGGCCCGAGTCCAGCGCCTGGAAGGCACCGACCAGCCGGGGAATCCCTTCCGGATCCTTCGGCAGGATTCCGGCCATCATCCGGAGCGGGAAGCTGTCGGCGCGCAAGGCGAGCTTGCCGCCCGGCAGGGTGAATCTCCCCGGCTCGGAATCGTAGCGGCCGTAGACCCGTCGCATGGTGGCGGCGATGCCGGGGGCGACCCTCTCGATCCGGGCGAACGCCGCGTCGACATGGGCGGGGAGCTTCACCGTCTGGTCCATGCCTTCCGCCGAGGCGAGAGCGACCCGGCCGATCGAGCGCGGGTGCCGCCGCATCGCCGCGAAGGCGAGGTGGGTGCCGTAGGAGATGCCCCAGAGGTCGATCTTGCGCGCCCCCAGCGCCTTGCGCAGGTCTTCGAGGTCGTCGGCGTTCTGGACGGTCGTGTAGCCGTTGACCGCCACGCCGGCCGCCTTCCATCTTGTCACGCAGCCGAGGAGCGTCTCGCGATAATAAGCGGTAAGGCTCGCCTCGCCGAGCGGCACCGCCGGATCGAGCCGGCGTTCGGCCGTGCAGGGCGGGATGTGGTTGGAGACTCCGACTCCGCGCTGGTCGAGCGCGATCACGTCGGCGACCCGGCGGAGCGCGAGAAAGAGCGGCTGGCGCTGCTCCCGCGCGGCGGCGATTCCCGAGCCGCCGGGGCCGCCGGCGAGGTAGACGATCGGATTGCCGGGATGGGCGGCGGTCGACCTGAAGCGGAGGAAGCCGATCTCGATCCGCCGCGACCCGGGGTCGTTGCGGTCCTCCGGCACCGAGAACGTCCCGCGCTCCGCCGGCAGATCGGTTCCGTCGGCCAGCCTGAAGCTGTAGGGTTCGAGCTTCAGCGGAACGGCCGCGGGCCGGGCGCCGGCGGCCGCCGGGCAGGCGGCGAGGGCGCAGAGTAGAACGGAGCGAAGGGTGGGGAAGGGCATGGCGGTCTCCTGGTCGACGGGTCGCCCACCGGCTCGCCGGCACCGGGGGCCGGCGTCCAGCCCGTCTCGGGGAACGACCGTCCGCTTCGGTGAACGGCGGCGGCCTGGCCGAATGCTCGCACTACTCGCGTGCCTGCTTCCGGCGGCGGCGGCCGCGCAGCCGCCGGTGGCGACCATGGGACCCCTCCTGCAATGTCCGCCGGCCGGCCCGCTGACCGTCTGCCGGCCGGTGCGGCTCGAAGCGCTCCCGCTCGCCGGCGCCGAGACCCGGCTCGCCCGGATTGTCACCGTGCGGCCCGACGCCTTGCCGCTGTCCCGGCCGACGATGGTCTCGATCATCGCGACCGCGAGCTCGGAGATCGCCTGGAACGGCATCGTGATCGGCCGCAACGGCGTGCCCGGACCCGATTCGGCTCACGAGCGCGCGGGTCGGTTCATCGCGAGCTTCGTGGTTCCGGCCGGGCTGGTCCGGCCCGGGAAGAATGTGATGACGGCGCGGCTTTCGGCGCATCATCTCTGGCTGCCGGTGCGCCGGCCCGTGCAGACCTTCTCCGTCGGCCCCTATGAGAGCCCTGAGCTGCCCGGGCTGACCAGCTACCTTCCCGCGCTGCTGGCGCTCGGCGTGCTGCTCGCGGCGGCGCTCTATTTCGGCGCGGCGGCCCTGCTGGACCGGCGTGACCGGCTCGCTCGGCCGCTGGCGCTGATCTCGGCCCTCGCCCTCGCCCAGCTTCTCGCCGAGACGGCGCGCACCTTCATCGCTTACCCCTATCCCTGGCACGTGCTCCGGGTGCTCGCGATCGCCGCGCTCGCAGCGCTCACCGCAATCCTCGCCGCCGCTTATGCCGCGCGCCGCTTCGCTCCGCGCCGGGAGCGGCGCGCGGTGGCCTTGACCGCGGCAGCCGCCGCCGCCGCTTTGGTGCTGGTCCCCTGGTACGACATCAAGGCGATCGCCGCGATCCTCGCGGGGCTCGTCGCGATCCTCGCCTGCGCGGCGCGGGGGATGCGCGAGGAGCGCCCGGGCGCGAAAGCGGCGGGGGTCTTCGTCCTCGCCTCGTTCGGCCTGATCGGCTGGCAGCGGACGCAATATCTCGACCAGGCTTATTATCTCGCCCTCGCGGCCCTGCTGGTGGCGCTCCTCGCCGAGCAGCTGCTCGTGCTGAGGCGCGCGCGATCCGACGCCGCTTCGCTCGAGCGGCGCCTCGATCGAGCGACCGGCGGCGAAGTCGTTCTCCTCAAGGACGGCGGCCGGACCCACCGGGTCGCGGAAGCCGACATCCTGTTCGTGCGCGCCGCCGACGATTATTGCGAGGCGGTGCTGAAGGGCGGCCGGGTGGTGCTCGCGACAATGACCCTGGGGCGGCTCCAGGCGGCGCTGTCCGAGCGATTCGCCCGGGTCCACAAGAGCTATGTCGTGAACCGCGCCGAGGTGGCCGCGGTGGCGCCGAGGCCGGGGGGCGGCCGCGTGCTTACCCTTACCGACGGATCGTCGGTGCCGGTCGGGAGGCGCTACCTTGCCTCGGCCGCGTCCCTGCAGGCGCCTTCACCGCGCGCGGCGCAAGCGGCTCGCTGACGAAGCGCTCGCCGCCGTCCCGGCTGCGTCGGCGCCGCAGGAGGGTGAGGCCGACGAGCCCTCCCGCCGCGAGGGTCAGCAGGCGCGGCAGGCGGCTCTTCGATCGCTGGGGCGCTGCCTCCGACCCGGCGGACGCGGAAGGCGCGGGAAGCTTTTGTGTTTCGGCCGGAGCGGACAGGGCGGCGGCCGGCCTCGGCGCCGCTTCCGCCGCCGCGCCGGCGTCGATCCTTTGCTGGCGTTCGAGCTCGGAATTGAGCTCGCCGCCCATCAGCAGGATGTAGGCGGAAAGGTAGAGCCAGGTGAGGAAGACGACCACGCCGCCCAATGAGCCGTAGGTCGCGTTGTAATTGCCGAAATGGGAGACGTAGAGGCCGAAGCCCACCGTGCCGAGGAGCCAGAGCAAGGTCGCCGCGCCCGAGCCGGGGCTGATCCACACCCACGGCGCCTCGGGCCGGTTCGGCGCGAAGCGGTAGACGGCGGCCAGGCCGATTCCGACCGCCACGACGGCGACGGCCCAGAAGATCGCCTGCAACGCGAAATGCACGACGGGCGAGGAGAAAGGGAGCAAGTTTTCGATCGCCGCGCTCGCCGAGATGGCGGCGACCGCGAGCAGCAGGACGATGAGCCCTCCGAGAGTCATCGCCAACGCCAGCGCGGTCGTCCTGACGAAGCCGCGCGTCTCCTTGACCTCGTAGGCGATGTTGAGGGCGATGACGGCGCCCGACGCGCCCTTGCTGGCGCCGTAGATGGCCAGAGCGAGGGCGACGACGAGGCTCAGCCCCTTGGCCGATTTCGGGCTCGAGGTGAGGCTCTTGAGCTGATCCGCGATCAACGCCGCCGCGTCCCGCGGCAGGCTCGCGAACAACTTGCCGATATGCTCCGCCACCGTGCTCGGATCGGCCGCGAGCCCGTAGACCAGCACCACCGAAGCGAGCAGCGGCACGAAGGCGAGAAACGCGTAGAAAGCGATGCCGGCGGCGAGGAACCCGACATTGTCGTCGCTCGCCTCGCTCCACGTGCGCGAGAGCACGGCGCGCCATTCCGAAGCCGGCGGCCAGCGAACAGGTTCAAGTGCCATGCCGCGCAGAACCGGGGGGCGGCGCGGCGGTTCCCAAACCCTCACCCCTTCAGGGAGAGGGGACTTCAAGGCGCGTCGCTGAAATCCGTGTAGCGCACCGTCAGCTCCTCGCCTCGGGCGATGTCGCGGGCCGCGAAGAAGTTGAGCTCGTTGTCGACGCGCACGTTCGGTTCATCCCCGGCCGCGGGCTCGTTGAGGTACCAGCCCGGAGTCAGATTGTTGAAGTCGCGCGGGCAGCCGATCCTGTCCCCGCGCGAGATCCCGAAATCGTGGTAGAGCCGCCACGCCTCGTCGGAGAGACCCGATTCCTCGAGCGCCGCCCTGTCGATCCAGACCAGGCCGGACCGGTCGCTCTCGAACAGGTGCGCGCCCTCGGCGATCGGCTCGATCGCGAACACGCCGATGCCGTGGATGGACGAAAGACCGAGGCGAACCTGGACTCCCTCGTGGGGCAGGGCGGTCAGATCATCGCCCTGGGGTTGCTGAACACCCGCGTCACCTCCGGCTCGAAGCTTTCCAGCGGGTCGACGGCGAAGCCGGGGTCGAAGGCGGGGGCGTCCCATTCGTCCACCAGTTTCTCCGCGAAGGCGTACCAGCTTTCGTCCTTGAAGCGCTCGCGGCCTTCCGGGTCCCTGCCCAGATGCTCGAAATAATAGCGGCCCTGGAATTCCTGGTGCCAGTAGATGGCGTGGTAGATGTCGTCGCGGACGTAGGGCTTGAGCATCTCCGCGGCGATCGGGCCGTGATTGGGGATCGAGAACAATTTGCCGAGATCGTGGCAGAGCGCCGCGACCACCTCCTCGTCGCTCGCTCCGGAGCGGCGGGCGAGGGTGCCGGCCATCAGCGAATGGGTGAGCTGGTTGGCCGCGAAGCCGACCTCGATCGCCTCGAGGCGGGCGAGGCCCTCCATGATCTGGCGCGCGGCGACGCTGCGCTGGTGCTTGCCGTGCTCGGCGGCGATATGCGCCCAATCCTCGGCGCGGCCCTCCCTCATGTCGGTGAACATGCGGATCTCCTCTCGTCCGCGGCGAGGATAGACCCGCCGCCGCGCCGCCGCTAGTCTCCGCTCCGCGCCGGTTCGGGGGGACGTGCGCGGGAGCGATTGGTCGAATGGCGTCCGGAGTCCCCGTGTCCTCCAAGGCCCGCGACGGCCTCGCCTTCCTCGCCGAGGGCGGCGAGATGGGCGAGCGGATCCGCCGCTTCGACTGGGCGTCGAGCCCGCTCGGCCGGCCCGAGGCGTGGCCGCAGGCGCTGAAGACCGCCGCCGGCCTGCTGCTCAGCTCGAAGTTCCCGATGTTCGTCGCCTGGGGCGCGGACCTGCGCTTCCTCTACAACGACGCCTATGCCGAGGTGCTGGGCGCCAAGCATCCCCACGCGCTCGGCCATGCGTTCGAGGACATCTGGGCCGAGATCTGGGACGATGTCGGCCCGCTCGCTCGCCGCGCCCTCGCCGGCGAGGCGACCTATTTCGAGAACCTTCCGCTGCTGATGACCCGCAAGGGCTATGAGGAGCAGACCTGGTTCACCTTCTCCTACAGCCCGCTGCGCGGCGATTCGGGCGAGGCGGAGGGGATGTTCTGCGTCTGCACGGAGACCACCGCCCGGGTGCTCGCCGAGCGGGAGCGATTGAGCGAGGCGGAGCGGCTGAGGCAGCTGTTCGACCGCTCGCCCGGTTTCATGGCGGTGGCGCGCGGGCCGGACCACGTCTTCGAGATGGCCAACGAATCCTACCGGAAGCTGGTCGGGCGGCGGGACCTCATCGGCAAGCCGGTGCGCGAGGCGGTGCCCGAGATCGAGGGCCAGGGCCTCGTCGAATTGCTCGACCAGGTCTATCGCAGCGGCGAGCCGTTCGTCGGCGAGGCCGCCCCGGTCAGCCTCCAGCGGACGCCCGACGGGCCGCGCGAGGAACGGCTGCTCGATTTCGTCTTCCAGCCGATCCTCGACGCCCAGGGCGCGGTCACCGGCATCATCGCCGACGGCTACGACGTCACCGAGCGGGTGATGGCCGAGCGGGCCTTGCGGGAGAGCGAGGAGCGGTTCCGGCTGATCGCCGATTCGGCGCCGGTGCCGATGTGGGTGACCCGGCTCGACCGCACCCGAAGCTTCGTCAACCGTGCCTATGTCGAGTTCCTCGGGATCAGCTACGAGGAGGCGGTCAATTTCGACTGGCGCACCGTCATCCATCCCGAGGACGCGCCGCGGGTGCTGGCCGAATCGCTGGCCGGCGAGGCGAGCCTGGAGCGGTTCGAGCTGGTCGGCCGCTACAAGAGCCGCGGCGAATGGCGCTGGCTGCGCTCGACCTCGCAGCCGCGCTGGGGGCCGAAGGGCGAGCATGCCGGCTTCATCGGCGCGGCTCACGACATCACCGAATTGAAGCGCGGCGAGGCGGCGCTTCGCGAGATCAACGAGACTCTGGAGCGGCGCGTCGCCGAGCGAACCGCCGACCTCAGCGAGGCTTTGAACCGTCTTCAGGCCGAAGTCGGAGAGCGTTTGCGCGCGGAAGACGCGCTCCGGCAGGCCCAGAAGATGGAGGCGGTGGGCCAGCTGACGGGCGGAATCGCCCACGATTTCAATAATCTGCTTACCCCCATCATGGGCGGCCTCGAATTGATTGCCGCGCGGGTCGAGGACCCCCGCCTGCGGCGCATCGCCGAAACCGGCCTCGATTCGGCGCGGCGGGGGGCCAAGCTGACCGGCCAGCTGCTGGCCTTCTCGCGGATCCAGCGGATCAGCATGGCGCCGGTCGACGTCAACGACGTGATCGAGCGGATGCAGACCCTGCTCCGCCACGCGATCGGCCGGACGGTGACGCTCGAGACCCGGCTCGATCCCGAGGCCGGCCACGGCCGGTGCGATGCGAACCAGCTCGAGAACGCCATCCTCAATCTCGCGATCAACGCGCGCGACGCGATGCCCGACGGCGGCAAGCTGACCCTCTCGACCGGCCGCGAAACGCTGTCCGCCGGTTCGGGCGCCGAGCCCGGCGCCTATGTCCGCGTCTCGGTCGCCGATACCGGCGAGGGGATGCCGCCCGAAGTGCTGGCCCGAGCGACCGAGCCCTTCTATTCGACCAAGCCGCTCGGCAAGGGCACCGGGCTCGGCCTCGCCCAGGTCTACGGCATCGTTCAGCAATCGGGCGGAACGCTCGAGATAGACAGCGAGCCAGGACGCGGCAGCGAGGTCCGGCTCTTTCTGCCGGTCGCGGTGGCGCCGGCCGACGGCCCCGAGGAACGGGAGGACGAGGCCGCAGCCCCGGCCGGCGCGAAACGGCGCGGCCGCATCCTGGTCATCGACGACGACGCCGACGTGCGCAGCTTCCTCGTCGATTCCCTCGCCGGCCTCGGCCACGACGTCTCCGCCTGCGAATCCGGCCAAGAAGGGCTTGAACGGCTGCGCGAGTGGGACGCTCACCTGGCCCTCATCGATTACGCGATGCCCAACATGCACGGGGCCGAAGTGGCCCGCGCCGCCCGGCTCGCGAAACCGGACCTGCCGATCGTCTTCGTCACCGGCTACGCCGAGAGCGAGCAGATCGACGCACTCGGCGACGGCGTCCACGTCCTGCGCAAGCCATTCACGGTGGCGGAGCTGCAGGAGGCGGTCGAGACCAACCTCAATCCGGGCTCTTGAACCCGCTTTTCGTCGACCTAGATTCTCCTGGCCGGGCGACCAGTTCGCGGTGTCCGGCCTGTACCCGCGGGGGCTCCGGCCTCGTGCCGGACCTCTCGTGCCCATGTTGCTCACAACGAGGACAAGGAACATGAGAAGCTTCGATTTCACGCCCTATCGCCGGTCCACGATCGGCTTCGACCGTCTGTTCGAGTTCCTGGAGAATGCCAATCGCGAGCAGGCGGACAATTACCCGCCCTACGACATCGAGAAGCTGAGCGACGATCGCTACCGCATCACTCTGGCGGTCGCCGGATTCAGCCCGAACGACATCGACATCACCGCGCGGCAGAATCTGCTGACGGTCGCCGGCCGCAAGGCGGAGACCCGCAACCGCGACGGCAATTTCGTCCACATGGGCATCGCCACCCGCGCGTTCGAGCGGCGCTTCGAGCTCGCCGACTTCGTGCGCGTCGAGAATGCCGACATGAAGGACGGCCTGCTCTCGATCGAGCTGGTCCGTGAGATTCCCGACGCGATGAAGCCGCGCAAGATCGCGATCAACGGCGCGGCGCCGACCACGCTCACCGCGGAAGCGGAGCGGGAGACCGAGCGCCAGGACGAGCCGGCTCACGCCTGATCCGCAAAGAAGTGGGGACAGTTACGGACCTGTCCCCACTTTTCCTGTTCTTTCCACTCCCGCCCGAGCTCGGCGAAGCGTAGCTGGCGGCGATCATGAAGCTCCTGTCCCGCCTCGGCCACCCGCTCGCGCTCGTCGCGCAGGGCTTCGTCGTCGGCGTCCTCGCGTTCGTCGCAGCCAATCCGCATCTGCTCGATTCCCGAACGCGGGTCTCGCCGGACGCGGCGGCGCTGGAGCGCAGCCTCAACCGCTGACGGCGACGGCTTGATCGCGGCAGCCGCCGGTTTATAGCAGCCGGCGATGGTTCGCTTTTCGTTCGCCGGTCACGCGTTGATGGCCCTGCCCGAAGGGGCGCTGTTCTGGCCGTCGCGCCGGGCGCTGCTGATCGCCGATCTCCACCTCGAAAAAGCCAGCTGGTTCGCGCGGCTCGGCCAAATGCTGCCACCCTACGACAGCGTCGCGACCCTGACGGACCTCACCGCGCTTCAATTGGCCACTGGCGCCGAGGAAATATGGTGCCTTGGCGACAGCTTCCACGATCGCTTCGGCTGCGAGCGGCTGCCCGAGCGGGCGCGGGAGATGCTGACCGCGCTCACCGGCGCGACCCGCTGGACCTGGATCACCGGCAACCACGACGCGGGGCTGCTCGATCATTGCGGCGGCCGGATTGCCGAGGAAGCGGAGGTGGACGGACTGCTCCTCCGCCACGAGGCCGATCCCGCCGAGCCGCGCCCCGAGCTGTCAGGCCATTTCCATCCCAAGCTCAGGGTCACCCACCGGGGGCGCCTGGTGTCGCGGCGCTGCTTCGTCGCCACGCAACGCAAGCTCATCCTCCCCGCCTTCGGCTCGCTGACCGGAGGCCTCGACGCGGCGCACCCGGAAATCGTCCGCGCCGTCGGCCCGCGCGCCGAGGCGCTGGTGCCGGTCGCGGACCGCCTCCTCCGCTTCCCGATCGCCGCCTAGGGCGTTGATGCGAGGTTCGTCACCCCGGACTTGATCCGGGGTCCATCTTCTTGGGACGCCCCGGGCGTAACAAAGCAGGTGGATGCCGGATCAAGTCCGGCATGACGAGAAGGTGCAGACCCTGCCTAGCTCTTGTACAGCGCGGGAAAGTTGGCCTTCAGCGCCGCCAGCTTCGGCAGGTCCCAGCGGCGGATATAGGGATGATCAGGGTGCTTTCTCTCGAAGCCCTGGTGGTAATCCTCGGCCGGATAGAAAGCGCCCGTCTCGATCTTCGTCGCTACCGGCCTTGGGAAAGCGTGGGAGGCGTTGAGCTGGGCCAAATAAGCGGCGGCCGCGCGGCGCTGGGCGGCGTTCTGCGGGAAGATCGCGGAACGGTAGCTCGGCCCTACGTCGGGCGTCTGCCGGTTGACCTCGGTCGGATCGTGCGACGCGACGAACACCCGAAGCAGCTGCCCGTAGCTCACTTGCCTGGGGTCGTAGACGATGCGCACGGATTCGGCGTGGCCGGTCATCTCAGTGCCGACCTGCTCGTAGCTGGCATCGGCGCGGCTGCCGCCGGCATAGCCGGCCGTCACCTGGCGGACGCCCTTCACATGCTCGAACACGCCCTCCATCCCCCAGAAGCAGCCGCCGGCGAAGACGGCGACCTGGGTCGGGCCGCTCGCCGGCACGTCGACCTTGGGCGGGGGCGGCGCGGCGGCTTCGGCCCGCATGTTTCCGGGCTGCGCCAAGGCCAGGAGGCCCGCCGCCAGCGCCAAGCCGCCGCCCGCCACCGCCGCGATCCTCATCCTGTCCATGGTTCAATCCTCCGCCAGCCGCGCCGGGATCAGCCCGCGCAGCGCATTGCCGATGTAGAAGCCGGCCCCAAGATCGTCCCTCCGGAGCTCGCCTTCAAGAGCGCGTCCCTGATCGATCAATCGCTGGCGCAGCACGCCCGGGAGCAAGCCCCGGGTCAGCGGCGGAGTGACCAGGCGGCCCTCCTTCTCGACGAAGAGAGACGTGAAGCTCCCTTCGGTGAGGAAACCTTCCGAATCCTCGAACAGCAGCTCGAAAACGCCCGCGGCCGCCCTCGCCTCGTCGTAGAAGGCCCGGTCACTGGTCTTGTGGCGCAGCCGGAAATCCTCCGGCTCCACGGGCAGCGGCGCGATCCGCACCCGGACGGGCTCGGCCGGCGGCTTGCCGAGAGGCCGGGACTCGATGGCGAGGGCCCCGCTGCGCGAGAGGAGCAGCCGCAGCCGCCGCGGCGCCTTGAGGTAGAAGGTCGCCGCCTGCAGTTCGTTGCGGGCATCGTGGCGGTCGAAGGCGAAGCCGAGCGCCTCGGCGCTGCCTTTCATCCGGGCGAGGTGGCGCTCGATCTCGGCCACGCCCTCCTCCGGATCGAAGCGCATCGTCTCGATGAGGTCGAAGCGGCGGCCGGTCTGCACGAAGGCTCCCTTGGCGAGGCACTCCCGCCACTCCTCCTCGGGGATGCTGTCGGCGACGATCCCTGAGCCGAGACCGAGGACCGCGCCGCTTTCTCCCGCCTCGAGCACGAGCGTGCGGATCGCGACATTGAACGCGGCTTCTCCGCCCGGCGCAACCCTGCCGATACTGCCGGTATAGAGCCCCCGCGAGTCCGGCTCGAGCTCGGCGATCAGCTCCATCGCGCGGATCTTGGGCGCGCCGGTAACGGAGCCGCAGGGAAAGGCCGCCTCGATCAGGTCGACCGGGCCGAGCCCGTCCTCGATCCCGGCGGTGACGGTGGAGGTCATCTGCAGCACGGTCGGATAGGTCTCGACCGCGAACAGCTCGGGGACCTGCACCGTTCCCGGCCTGGATACGCGCGAGAGGTCGTTGCGGATGAGGTCGACGATCATCAGATTCTCGGCCTGCTGCTTCGGATCGTTGCGAAGCCGATCGGGATCGATGCCGGTGGGCGCCGTCCCCTTCATCGGCCGGGCGGTCACATGGCCGCTTTCTAGCGTGAAGAAGAGCTCCGGCGAGAAGGAGAGGATCCACTGCGCGCCGGTGAAGACGATCCCGCCCCAGCCGGCGCGGGCGCGGGGGCGCAGGGCCGCGTAGAGGGAGAGCGGGTGGCCGCCGGTCGACACGTCCGCTCGGAAGGTCAGGTTGGCCTGATAGACGTCGCCGTCGAGGATATGCTCGCGCACCCGCGCCACCGCGGCGAGATAGGCCTCGCGTTCGATCCGCGGCCTCGGCGCCGATGCCCAGGCGCCGGCGCCGTCCGGCAGCAGCGTGTCGACGTCGACGGCCTCGGGCTCGCCGAACAGGCCGAGCCAGAGCAGCGGCGGCTCGCCCGGAGCGACCGTACGGGCGAGCGGCGCGAGCTTCGGTTCCAGCGCATGCCCAGCCTCGTAGGCGAGCCAGCCGGCGGCATGGCGGGTCTCGGCGCGGAGGCGCGCGAGGCACGCCCGCACCTCCTGCGGCGAGCGCGCCTCGAGCACCGCTTCCGGCGAGCGGTACAGCAGCGACCGTCCGTCCGGCCGCGCATCGTCGAGCAGAACGAACGGCGCGCCCGCTTGCCAGAAACGGGCGAGAGGCCCATCTCCGCCCGCGTCAGGAGATAAGTGCGTGGTTTCCAGCGTTTTCGACCTTTTCAAGATCGGGGTCGGACCGTCCAGCTCCCACACGATGGGCCCGATGACGGCGGCCTGCCGCTTCGTCGGGATGCTGGCCGACAAGGCGCTCGTCGAGCGCACCGACCGGGTTGAGGTCGATCTCTACGGCTCGCTGGCGCTGACCGGCAAGGGCCACGCCACCGACCGCGCCATCCTGCTCGGCCTCGCCGGGCGGCGGCCGGACCGGATCGACCCCGACGAAGCGGACCGGCTCGTCGCCCGCATCCGCGAAACTGGCCGGATGCCGCTTGGCGGCCGCCACGATATCGCCTTCGACGAGCCACGCGACCTTCGCTTCCTGCAGCGTGAGCGCCTGCCCCACCATTCGAACGGCATGCACTTCGCCGCGTTCGACCCGGGCGGGATGCTGCTGGACAGCGCAATCTATTATTCGACCGGCGGCGGCGCCGTCGTCGACGAGGCGGCGATCGTCCGCAACGCTCCGCCCGACGGCGCCTGGGACCTGCCCTTCAACTACCATTGCGCCGACGAGCTGCTCGCCATCGTCGAGCGCGAGAGTCTCACCATCGCGGACGTCGCCCGCGCCAACGAGCGCGCTCTCTATCCCGACGAGGAGATCGACCGGCGCCTGGGCGAGATCGCCGCCGCCATGTCCGCCTGCATCGACCGCGGCATCTCGATCGGGGGCATTCTGCCCGGCGGCCTCAAGGTCAAGCGCCGCGCGCCCGGGCTTCACAAGCTGCTGCTCGAGAGGGCCGAGCGGACCCTCTCCGATCCTTTGACCGTGCTCGACTGGGTCAATCTCTGGGCGCTGGCGGTCAACGAGGAGAATGCCGCCGGCGGACGCGTCGTCACCGCCCCGACCAACGGCGCGGCCGGGATCGTCCCGGCGATCCTGCGTTACTATCAGCGCTTCACCCCGCAGGCGAACGAGGAGGGGGTGCGCATCTTCCTGCTCACCGCCGCCGCGATCGGCTCCCTGTTCAAGGAGAATGCCTCGATCTCGGGCGCCGAGGTGGGCTGCCAGGGCGAGGTGGGGGTAGCCTGCTCGATGGCCGCCGCGGGCTTGACGGCGGCGCTCGGCGGAACCCCGGGCCAGATCGAGAATGCCGCCGAGATCGGCATGGAGCACAATCTCGGCCTCACCTGCGATCCGGTCGGCGGCCTCGTCCAGGTGCCCTGCATCGAGCGCAACGCGGTCGGCGCGATCAAGGCGATCGAGGCGAGTCGACTCGCCCTCGTCGGCGACGGTTCCCACCGCGTCAGCCTCGACCAGGTGATCGAGACGATGCGCAAGACCGGCCTCGACATGAACGAGCGCTACAAGGAAACGTCGCTCGGCGGGCTGGCAGTGAACGTCGTGGAGTGCTGAGGGGGGTTGGTTTGCCGCGCGACGTTCTTGCTTGCCGCGCGCGTGACC